>DAOPYE010000020.1:0-34454 GCA_035352715.1 Holophaga sp.
GAGACGCCTACAGCGACAGAATTTTGCGAAATTGTAAGTTAGCGCATATGGGGGGGGGGCGGTGTCGACGGAGGAATCGCGAGGATCCACCGTAAAGGTCCAGACATTCTTGAAGGCGTTCTTGAGATCACGCTTCTTCAGCGTGATCCGGACGGGGCCGTTTGGCAGGGGGAACCGCAGGGATTCGGATAGGGTCAGGTAATCCTTCTGGGCTTCCGGCGTTTCTTCCCACTCGCCGTAGATGCTCGAAAAACCCCGCGAAAATTGCACCTTCCCCGTGGCGATATCGGCAACTTCGAAGAAGTAGCGCCCCATGTTCGACGTATCCAACGCCTGGGTGGGCGCTCCAGGCCAGGGCAGGGGCTCGATCACGGAGCGATCGACCGCGAAGGCTTCAAACGCGACGCCGCCCGTATGGTAGTAATCCACGCGCAGGGTGCGGTGCGCGGCTTCGGTTGGTGCGGGCTTTGGGCTTGCCTGCTGAGGGGCAAGGCTTGACTGGGCCTGCCCCGCAGTGCTGATGAGCGCGGCAAGGATCAAGCCCTGAAAACAGAATGGGGCGCGGTGATGCATTTCCCACCTCGGACGGAAAGCTTACCTCAGAAGCCCTGGCCCGCTTCGTGGTGCACGCTTAGGGGCTATCTGTGCGGACTGGGAATGAACTGGTTGTTGTCTGGATATATGGTTTTAATTTGCAAATGCCGTTGACTGGGTAAAGTTTCAGAAAAGCCATGATCTAAAAAGGTGTTTTTTCGAAATTGGGTGATATTTCAGCGTCCTGATGAATTGAACAGCTCGTGCTCTTAACCCTGCCATCCCGTGGGTGGCCACCTGGAGCCTCATTATGAGTGCCGAAAATTTTGACTTCGAGCGTGACCATCGCATCAATCGCACGGAAGCGGTGGCATTGGTGCTGAACTTCCAGGCCAAGTTGGATGCGGGGCTACATTTTGCCTCGGCCTTCGGACGCAGCGCCTTCGACCAACTCCTGGCCCAGCCCGGTGCGGCTGGTATTCGCATCTACCGGGCCGAACATGCCGATGGTTCGCCCACGATGGTGATGGTGGCCGTGAATGAACAGGGCGAGGATCTCTGTATGGAAACATCACTGTTCATGCAGAATACTCATGACTGTCCTCCCAACTGCGGAACGGCTCTGCTCGCGAAAATGCGCTGAAACCATCAAGGCATGCCCAAATCTTTCCTCATCTGCCAATTCATCCTGAACAACGTGCTTGACCCCCTGGTCCTGCTGCCCATGCTCGGGTTCGCCTGGAGCAGGATCAGGGGCGGATTTGAAAGGCCCCGTTGGATCGGGCCTTTTGCTATGGTCGTGGCCTTTGACCTGCTGCAAGGCATCGTTTTTACGGCGATGGCCTATCGTCATCTCAATAATCAGTGGTTCCGCCATGTCTTCGATCCCCTGGTGTTCTTGGGGATTTTATGGATCCTCTTCTTGACACAGCCGTCGAGCAGGCGCCGTCGATGGCAATACTTTTCCTGTGGCGCCGTGGGCATTGTTGCCGCTGTGGTGGGCTTTTCGTTGAATACGATGCATTTTCGAAATGCCCTATTCACCAGCGTCATGAGCCTTGCTTTTCTGACGTTTTGCACCTTCGAGTTGCGTAGAATGCTGCTCCTGGATGATGCGATTCCTCTGGAGCGACAGCCGGTCTTCTGGCTTTACACGGGGCTGCTGATCCTTGGGTCTGGCACCCTGATTTTTAATGCGATTTCAAACTATTTCCTTCATGTGTTGCCCAAAAGTCTGATTCTGATTCCCTGGGTTGTGATGTCCTGCGTTTATTCCATCCATTATGTTTTTATCGCGAAGGTTTTTCTGTGCAGGAACCCCACCTCGTCCTGATCTTTTTCCTCACCACCGTTGTTGTGGTGATGCTTTGCTGGCTGGCCTTGTTCAGCCTGGTGCACGCCAAGGGGCGTATCATCCGCACCCAGCGGGAGATGCTTGAAGCCGAGCGGCGCCTGCGCTTGAAGCACGATGCCTTCACCCAGAACGCCCACCATGAGTTGCGGACGCCGCTGCAGGTGATCTCAGGAAACCTGGAGATGTTGCGGTTAATGGATCCCAGCCCGGATCAGGAGAAGGTGATCGCCCAGGCCATCGGCGCCACCCAGCGCCTGACCACGCTGGTGCAGCGCCTGCTGGATCTAGCGGCGCTGGCGGATGGGACCCTAAAGCTGCATCCAGCTTTGACGAATCTGGGAACGCACTTCGCCGTGTTGGCTCGGGATTTTGGGCAATCGGCTCTGGCCAAGGGCCTGGGCTTCGAGGCGCGTTGGCCTCCCATGGACCGTCCGGTGCTCTGCGACGCCCAGCGCTTGGAGCAGATCGTGGCCTGTCTGTTGGACAACGCTGTGGCTTTCACGCCGCGCGGCTCCATCCACTTCCGGGTGGAAGGCACGGTCCACGCTGAACGGTGCGCCCTGCGCATCGAAGTGGAAGACACGGGTATTGGTTTGCCGGATGACTGGGCGCGCCTGCTGCAGCCCTTCGAGCAGGGGGATGCCTCCTTGACCCGCGCCCGCTGTGGATTGGGGGTGGGACTGCCCATGGTGGCGGGGCTGGTCGCATTGATGCATGGGCGCCTGGGGTTCGAGCGTCTCCCGATCGGTACCCTGGCATGGGTGGAAGTGGATCTGGAGACGCGATCCACGGAGGCGCTTGGCTAGGGGCGGCTATTTTTGGATGGACTCAATCTGCTTGAGTTCCTTTTGCGCGGCCTGACTGCCAGCTTCGGCGGCCTTTCGATACCACTTCAGGCCTTCTTCTCTGTTTTGCCGCACGTTGAGGCCGTTGTAGTACATCACCGCGAGCATGTGCATGGCCTTGGCGTCGCCTTGGGTGGCCTTGTCGAAATAGGCACGGAGTTCTGCGGGGACTTCGGCGCTCGTGACCGGGGAGTCGGTCTGAGGCGGGGGTGCGGCAGGCGATTCCTGGAGGGAGGCGGTGGGCTGGCGCTCCGCTTCGGCAGCGGCCGAAGATCCCTCCTCGCTCGAACGGAAGGGGGCAAGTCCCGGGCCCCAGATGAACCATACGGCCACGGAGAGCGCCACCGCGATTCCGGCACCACCGATGGCCCATGCCCAGGCCGGGAGGCCTTTGGGGTGAGCGGATTCAGAGGCGGTAGGCTGGGCTTCCAGAGGGGGCTTCTCCAGGGTGGATCCCAGAATGGGGATGGGCTGGGTGCTTGCGGCGGAAAGAGGCTTGATCGGCGAGGCGATTTCGGGCGCGCTGTCCGGGTCGGTGGATGCAATGGAAAGGGCGGCCTCGACGATGGGATCTCCGGAGGTCTCCTGGGGCGATTCATTTCGCGGTAAAGCAATGCGGGCGGTCTGGTCCGGTTCGTCGGAGGCAGCAAAGGCGGGTTCGGGGTGGGTGCCCTCTGTTCCTACCGGAGATTCCGCTTGGGGCACCGTCTCGGACGTGGCTTCAGCGCACGGGATGGGCTCTAGGATTAAGGTGGAATCGGAAGGCAGGGGCGCCAAGCATGGATCGACGATGGTCGGCATGTCTTTGCTGCCGGATTCGGGCCGGGACTCAGGCTGGGGTTCAATCATGGAAACATCCGAGAGAATGCGACCAGGATACCGCTCTGGTGCCCGAGGCGATCTGAAAAAAATGGGCGGGCTTGCCTTTTGCCTGTGCGTCGGCAGACAATCCATCGAAGGGTTTCGGACTGAATGACAACAGGATAAATGGACTGGAGCATCCAGGCGTGCCCCATCGGAGTTCCCATGTCTAGCGGACATCACATCGTCCCCGGCGAGGCCACGCTGATTGAGCGGGTCAAAGCCCTCACAGGCGTTCAACTCTCTCACTGCTACCAATGCGGCAAGTGCGCCGCTGGCTGCCCCGTGGGCGACCAGATGGATCTGACATCCAGCCAGATCTTCCGTTTGGTCCAACTGGGATTTCCGGAGCTGGAAGAGAAGGCGCTACGCAGTGAGGGCATCTGGCTGTGTCTTGCCTGCGAGACGTGCTCCACGCGCTGTCCCCAGGAGATCGAGATATCCAAGGTCATGGATGCCCTACGTAGCGAGGCCCTGAAGCGCGGGCTGTCGCACCCGAAAAGTCGGGACATCCTGGCCTTCCATCGGGCGTTCCTCGGAGCGGTGAAGCTCGCGGGCCGCCTTAACGAGGTTGGTATGGTCGCGGACTACAAGCGGCGCACGGGACACTTCCTCAAAGACATCCTGGTGGCTCCTCGCATGTTCCTGAAGGGCAAGCTGGGGCTCATACCTCATCGCATCAAGGACCGCGCAGGGCTGCGGGCCATCTTCCGTCGCACGCTGTCCAAAAACACTTCGGATCGGGGGTAGGCCATGCGGATCGGATACTATCCCGGCTGTTCGCTGCTTGGTTCTTCCCGGGAATTCGACGAATCCACGCGCGCCGTGCTGAAGGCGCTGGACGTTGAACTGGTGGAAGTTCCCGACTGGAACTGTTGTGGCGCCTCAAGCGCCCATGTGCTGGACCACGAACTTTCCTTGGCCCTGCCTGCGCGCATCATGGCGCTGGCGGAGGCCGCGGGTCTGGATGAGATCCTGGCCCCCTGCGCGGCTTGTTCCAATCGTCTGCTCACTGCGCGACAGGAACTGTCCAATCATCCCGAGAAGCGGGCCGAAATCGAGACGGCCATCGGCATGCCCTATGCCGGCCGCGTTCGCATCGTGAACGTGCTGGAGGTGCTGGATCGCCTGAAGGACCGCATCGCCGAGAAGTGCGTGGCCTCCTTCCAGCATTCCGTCGCCTGCTACTACGGCTGCCTGCTGGTGCGTCCGCCCCGCGTGGTGGACTTCGACCGGCCCGAGGATCCCCAGAGCCTGGATCGCGTCATGGCAAGCGTCGGCGCGAATCCGATCGACTGGCCTTTCAAGACCGAATGCTGCGGCGCGGCCTTTTCCATGACGCGCACGGATATCGTGGCGAAGCTGGGCGCCAAGATTCTTTCAGGCGCGGTCAAGCGCGGCGCCGAGGCCCTGATCGTGGCCTGTCCCATGTGCCACTCGAACCTGGACCTGCGCCGGGATGCGATCAACGCTCACTTGAAAGCCAACGGTGGCCAGCCCTCCGATGTCCCCGTGCTCTTCGTCACGCAGGTGATCGGCCTGGCCCTCGGCATCGACCCCAAGACGCTTGGGCTGCAGCGCCACCTGGTTTCGGTTCAACTCCCCAAGGCCGAGTCCGCGACGGCCGGTACGACGGTCTAGGAGGCAGCGATGTCGCGCATCGGAATCTTCATCTGCCACTGTGGCGAAAACATCAGCGCAACGGTGGACTGCGCCCGTGTCGCCGAGGAGAGTGGCCGTCTTCCCGGCGTCGTTCACAGCGTCGACTACAAATACATGTGTTCGGACCCCGGCCAGCGCATGATCCAGGAGGCCATCCGCGAGCATCGACTGGATGGCGTCGTGGTGGCTGCCTGTTCGCCGCGCATGCATGAGGCGACCTTCCGCCGGACTGTCTCCGAAGCGGGGCTGAACCCTTACCAGTGCGAAGTTGCGAATCTGCGCGAACACTGCTCGTGGGTGCATGAGAAGGGCGAATCCACCACGCAGAAGGCCATCGATTTGGTGCGCCTGCTGGTGGAGAAGGTCAAGCGCAACAAGCCGCTGCTTCCCATCCAGGTGCCCATCACCAAGACAGCGCTCGTGGTGGGCGGCGGCGTGGCGGGCATCCAGGCCGCCATCGATATCGCCAATGCCGGGCACAAGGTCGTGCTGGTGGAGAAATCCCCCAGCATCGGCGGGCACATGAGCCAGCTTTCCGAGACGTTCCCCACGCTGGATTGCTCCCAGTGCATCCTTACGCCCCGCATGGTCGAGGCCGCCCAGCACCCGAACATCGAGCTGATGACCTACAGCGAAGTGGAGAAGGTGGAAGGCTTCATCGGCAACTTCAAGGTCACGGTGCGCAAGAAGGCGCGCAAGGTGGACGAAAAGCTCTGCACTGGCTGCGGGCTGTGCACCCAGAAGTGCCCCAATAAGAAGATCCCCGACGCCTTCAACGAAGGCCTGGGCAAGCGCGGCGCGATCTACGTGCCCTTTCCCCAGGCGGTGCCCAACAAGCCCGTCATCGACACCGTGAACTGCACCTTCTTCAAGACCGGCAAGTGCAAGGTCTGCGAGAAGGTCTGCCCCACGAACGCGATCCGCTTCGAGCAGGAAGATTCGCATGTGACGCTGGACATCGGCGCCATCGTGCTGGCCACGGGCTTCCAACTCATGAAGACCGAGGCCTTTCCCGAATACGGATACGGCCAGCACAAGGACATCATCGACGGCATGCAGTTCGAACGCCTGGCCTCGGCTTCCGGCCCGACGCTGGGCGCCATCCAGCGCCCGAGCGATGGCAAGGAACCCGGCACCATTGTGTTCATCGCCTGTTCCGGCAGCCGCGACCGCGCCAAGGGCGTGCCCTATTGCTCGAAGATCTGCTGCATGTATACGGCCAAGCACGCCATGCTCTACAAGCACAAGGTGCATGGCGGCAAGGCGTACGTCTTCTACATGGATATCCGCGCCGCGGGCAAGGCCTACGACGAATTCACGCGCCGCGCCATCGAGGAGGACGAAGTCTCCTACATCCGCGGCCGCGTCTCACGCATCTACGAGGAAGATGGACAACTGGTGGTGAAGGGCGTGGATACGCTGCTGGGCGGCATGCCCGTGGAAATCAAGGCCGACATGGTGGTGCTGGCCACCGCCGTGCAGGCCCAGGAGGATTCCCGCGCCCTGGCCCAGACGCTGCACGTGAGCTACGACAGCTACGGGTTCTTCGCCGAAGCGCACCCCAAACTGCGGCCGGTCGAGACGAACACCGCGGGCATCTTCCTGGCCGGTGCCTGCCAAGCACCTCGCGACATCCCGGAGACCGTGGCCCAGGCCAGCGGCGCGGCGGCCAAGGTGGCGGGGCTTTTCTCCAAGGACGAGCTCACCCGCGAACCCATCGTCGCCGTGGTGAACCGTCAAGCGCCGCCCCTCTTCAGCACCTGTGTGGGCTGCTTCCTGTGCCAGAGCGCCTGTCCCTATTCGGCCATCGAGTCAGAGGAGATCAAGAACCGCGCGGGCGAAGTGATCCGCACCGTGGCCAGGGTCAATCCGGGACTGTGCCAGGGCTGCGGCACCTGCGTCGCCATCTGTCGCACCAAGGCCATCGATCTTCAGGGATACAGCAACGAACAGCTCTTCGCCGAAGTCATGGCGCTGTGAGGCAGGCACCGATGAACGAACGGTTCGAACCCAAGATCACCGCCTTCGTCTGCAACTGGTGCACGTACGCCGGGGCCGACCTGACGGGCACCAGCCGCATCAAATACGCCTCCAATGTCCGGATCATCCGCGTGCCTTGCACCGGGCGCATCGATTTCATGCTGATCCTCAAAGCCTTCGAACGCGGCTCGGATGGCGTGATCGTCAGCGGTTGTCATCCCAACGATTGCCACTACACGTCCGGCAATTACCACGCCCGGCGCCGCTGGATGGTGTTCAAGGAACAACTGGAGTTCATGGGTGTGGATACGGACCGCATCACCTTTTCCTGGGTGTCGGCGGCCGAAGGTGCCAAGTGGGCTGAACTGGTGAACGACGTGACCGCCAAGATCCGCGCGCTGGGGCCCCACGAGGCTTTCCACGCCCTTGCGGGCCAGGGCATCAACTAGGAGCGCAGCATGGCGGATCTGGTTTCACAGGCAAAAGAGCTGCTGGATTCAGGCGCGGTCCAGGTGATCATCGGCTACGCGGCCGGCACGAACGGCACACGACGCCCCCATGTGGCGCGAAGCGCTGCACAGGCGGCGTGCCTAGTGTTTGACGAAGGCTGCGTTCAGAATCTGGCGAGCTATCTGGTCAAGCCTGAAGTCAAACGGTTTGGGAAAGCGGCGATCCTGGCGCGCACCGCCACGGCCCGCGCGGCCCTGCAGCTGATGGCCGAGCGCCAGATCGCGGATGGCAGCGTTCGAATCCTGGTCGAAGCGGGGGATTCCGTCGCCGTGCTGGATTCCGCCGAAGCGCTGGAGGCGCACCTCGCCCTGCAGGCGGAAGGTATCTCCGCCAAGGACCGTGAGCTGCTGGAGCGTTTGAGGGCCATGACCCACGCCGAACGCTGGGCCTTCTGGCAAAAGGAGCTGGCTCGCTGCGTGAAGTGCTACGCCTGTCGCAACAGCTGCCCCATGTGCTACTGCGAGCGCTGCACCATGGATTGCAACCGCCCCCAGTGGGTGCCCGTGCCCAGCCACGCGGTGGGCAACCTGGAATATCACACCGTCCGAGCCATGCATCTGGCCGGGCGTTGCGTGGAATGCGGCGAATGCGGCCGCGCGTGCCCCGTGGGCATCCCCGTGCATCTGATGACCTTCCATGCCGAAGATAGCGTGCGCCGCCAGTTCGGATCCGAAGCTGGACGCACCGCCAAGCTCGACTACGCGCTTTCGACCTTCAAGCCCGACGACAAAGAAACCTTCATACGGTAGCTCCCATGGCAGAGACATACACGATTTCCAACGAAGCATTGGACCGGCTCTTCCAGGCGATGGCTCAGGATGGGCGGCGCATCCTGGCGCCCGTGGACGCGGATGGGCGCATCGAGCTCCAACTCGTGGCGCGTCCCGCCGATGTGGCGCAGGGCTATCTGCAAACCATCCTGTCTGCCAAGGAGACGGTCTTTCCCAAGGTGGAGCGCCTGCTCTCCTATGAATTGGAGCCCAGCAAGGTGGACCTGAAGGATGCAACGCCGCAGGCCCTTCCCACGGTGTTGTTCGGCATCCGCCCCTGCGAGGCTTCGGCCTTTGCCGCGCTGGATGCGGTGTTCAACTGGGACACCCGCGACGCTTTCTTCAATGCCCGGTGGCAAAACCTCGCCGTCATCGGCATGGCCTGCACCCAGTCCGACGCCGCGTGCTTCTGCACCTCCGTGGGTGGGGCGCCCGATAGCACCAAGGGCAGCGATATCCTTCTGAAGCCCCTGGCGGATGCGAGCGGATACCAGGCCGAAGTCCTGACCGACAAGGGCCGCGCGATCCAGGCGTTGGTTCCCGAATGCTTCCTGTCTTCGGAACCCAGCCCATTTTCGCCAGCAGTTGTTGAATCCGCTTTCGATCAGCCCGCGCTCACGGCCAAGCTGCCGGGGCTGTTCGATAACGAACTCTGGGTGGATCAGTCCCTGCGCTGCATCGGCTGTGGCGCCTGCGCCTTTGTGTGTCCCACCTGTGTCTGCTTCGATATCCAGGAAGAGGCCGACGCCAAGAAGGGCGAGCGCTTGCGCTGCTGGGATTCCTGCGGGTTCTCGATGTTCACCCTGCACGCTTCGGGCCACAACCCGCGCGAGAAGCAGAGCCAGCGCTGGCGTCAGCGGGTCTATCACAAGTTCAGCTACTATCCCCAGCGCTACGGGATGCTGGGATGCGTCGGCTGCGGCAAATGCACGCGGGCCTGCCCCGTGGACATGAACTTGAAGGAACATCTGAAGGACGCGGCGGAGGTCCAGGCATGAGCGAGAAGAACATCTATCTGCCCTACCTGATGCGCATCGCAAAAGTTACGGACGAGGCGCCGGGCGTTCGCACCTTCCGCCTGGAATTCGTGGACGAGATCGCCGCCCAGAACTTTGCCTTCCAGACCGGCCAGTTTGGCCTTTACAGCGCCTTTGGCGAGGGTGAGAGCACGTTCTGCATCGCCTCCAGCCCCACGCGCAAGGGCTACATCGAATGCACCTTCCGCGAAACGGGACGGGTCACCAGTGGTCTGGCGGACAAGGAAGTGGGCGATGTGGTCGGCTTCCGGGGCCCCTACGGCAACGTCTTTCCCATCGACGACTGGAAGGGCAAGGATCTGGTCTTCATCGCCGGGGGCATCGCGCTGCCACCCATGCGCAGCGTCATCTGGAACTGCCTGGATCTGCGCGAGAATTTCAATGACATCACCGTGGTCTACGGCGCGAGAAGCGTCGCGGATCTCGTCTACAAGCACGAGCTGAAGGAGTGGGACGAGCGCCCGGACATGAAGCTGGTCACCACCGTGGATCCGGGAGGAGAAACGCCGGATTGGACAGGTCGTGTCGGTTTCGTGCCCCACGTCGTCGAACAGTTGGGCCTCAAGGCGGACAACGCCGTGGCTGTGCTTTGCGGCCCGCCCATCATGATCAAGCTGACCCTGCCCGTTTTGCAGAAGATCGGCTTTCCGCCGGACCGGATCTTCACCACACTGGAGAACCGCATGAAGTGCGGCCTGGGCAAGTGCGGCCGGTGCAACACCGGCAGCAGCTACGTCTGCAAGGACGGCCCGGTCTACACATTGGCCCAGCTCAGCGAGCTTCCAGCGGAATACTAAGAGCTAGTCCGTAAATAAGAGTTGCCCGCGACGAGTCCAGGCGGGATGCACGGCAAGGAACGGCCCGTAGGGCAACGTGGTGCGTTGTTCAAGGGCCGTGACACGGCCGTGCGCCCGCCTGGGCTCGTCCCTTCGGGCTGGGGCGGCGGGCATCGCCTGGGTGTGTCAGGCGCCTTGTCCGTAGGCACCGCTACGGCCTGCGGCGCCTTCCTTCCCATGCTCGCCCGGCGCTCCCAGCGCGGGCATTTATTATTTACGGACAAGCTCTATGCCACGCCTTCAGCCGCGGGACAAACACCAGGTACATGATCGTGGGCAGCGCGATGAAGGTGCGGCTGTAGCGGTCTGCGCCAGGGCCTCCCAGGGCGAAATACACGATGCCGTAGGCGGCGCTCAGCTCGAACAGGGCCGCCGCCAGCAGGGTTTCGCGCATCACGATGCCCGGGCGATCCGGCTCGGGGGCGGCGGCGAATCCCGCGCGGACCTTGCGCCAGCGGAGCCTCACGAACAGCGCGGCCAGCGCCGAGAGCCCGGTGAACGTGTAGCCCAGTTCCTGGACGAAATCCCCGGCTGAATGGGGTGGACGGATGATGAAGTGGCCCAGCATGAACTGTAATGCCAGGGGCCAGACGATGCACAAGACAATGCCCACGCCGTAGGCGATGAAGAAGGCGCGCGAGATTCGATCGGAAGGGGTCATGCGGCTTGGATCCTAATATCACCGAAGGTTTCGGTCTGGAGCAGGTGGATGCGGCCCTGGCGCACCAGCTCCAACAGGGCAAGGAAGGTGAGCACCACATCCTCGCGCGTGCGCGTCTCGCGCAGCAGCCCGGTGAAGAGCGTCCAGTGATCCTTCTGGAGCATGAGCGTCACTTCGGCGATGCGCTGATCCAGGGTTTTGGGCGGCGTGCGGACCTGCACCGGCGGCGGCGGCAGCAGGCGCTTGAGGGCCTCCCGGTACGCGCCCAGGAGATCCACCAGCCCAGCGCGGATGGGTTCGTCCTCCACCTTGACGTGCTCGCTGATATCCAGGCCCTTGGCGTAAATGATGCGCTGCCATTCGCTCTCACGGGTGGAAAGTTCCCTGGCGGCTTCCTTCACTGCCTGGTAGTCCAGCAGCTTTTGGACGAGTTCCTCGCGGGGATCGCCCTCGTCTTCCGTTGGCGGAATGGGCAGCAGCATCCGGCTCTTGATCTGAAGCAGTTGCGCGGCCATGGCGACGAACTCGGCCGCGACTTCCAGGTTCAGCTCCTCCATGAGCAGCAGGCTGTCCATATACTGCCGCGTCACTTCCGCCATCGGCAGATCGCGGATCTCCAGCTTCTGCTCGCGGATGAGGTAGAGCAGCAGATCCAGCGGGCCCTCGAACGCCGCCAGGTGCAGCGACAGATCGCGGAACTTGGTCTCGAAGCCCTTGGGGGGATCGAAGTTCGGGCGCACCTCCGCGGCAGGCCCTGGTGCCGGCGGGGCAGCAGGTTCGCCGTTCTCGATCGGCAGCAGGGGTTCAGACATGTGCCGATTGTATCTCTCTTGGGCAGATTCCGGCTGTCCCCCGAATCCCTTCTGGCATCTGCGCTTCGGATTCGACCAGGGCAGGGTAAGGTTTAAAACAGCATGCGGTGTAGGTAGATTACAGATCCTTCCTTCCATTGCCGATACGCAGGGCCTCGGAGACTCCGCTCCATGCGCGTGCATTCCCCCCGGTTCATCACGGTCGCAGTCATCGTCACGGTGGCCGTGGCCCTGTTCTTCCAGGGGTGGATGTTGGTCCAGGGCTATCAGCGTGCGCTGGATCTGATGAGCCTTCGGGCCGCGAACCGGGCCCAGGCTACGGCCCATCAGGTGCAAGGCCTGATCAAGCAGGCGGATCTGCTGCTGCTG
This sequence comes from Holophaga sp., assembly GCA_035352715.1. Lineage (GTDB taxonomy): Bacteria > Acidobacteriota > Holophagae > Holophagales > Holophagaceae > DAOPYE01. The sequence goes on from DAOPYE010000020.1 coordinate 12,232, forward strand.
GATCTTCGCGGGCATCTGGATCCGCAGGAAATCCAGCGCGGTCCGAATGTTGAGTCCGCAAGGAAAGCCGGGTCGATGCGGGATCTGCTTCGCCTTCATATGGCCGAGGCTCCGCACCTGCTATCGGTGGGCATCATCGCCCCGGATGGTCGTACCGTCTACTCATCCTTCAATTCCACGTCAAATATCTCGTTCGCCAACCGGCGGTTTTTCCAGGAGCAGCAGAACGCACGGGATGACCGATTCCAGGTTTCAGAACCCCTGAAGGGTCACGTGAGCGAGCGATGGGGCATCAATGTCACGCGCCGACTGGTCGCATCGGATGGTCGCTTCGCGGGGGTCCTGGTCGCGGTGTTGGATCTGGAAAGCCTTGGCGCCGCCATGATGGCCGTCGACCGCCAGCAATGGATTCTGGCGCTGTACGACGATCATCTGCGCCTGGCGGCCCGATCGCCGTCCCTTCCTGCGGGAATGGGAGAATCCATCGGTCAGGAGAGCCACGATCCCATCCTGCGAAGCTGGGTGACGGACCGTCGCCTGTCATTTCAGAGATCGGGGTTGGGCGAGGAACAGCCGCAGATCTGGGCGATACAGCCCATCGAGGGGCTGCCTTTGCTGACGGTGGCTGGGTTCTCGCGCCAGCGCGCCCTGGCCCAGTGGCGCAAGGATCTTCATCTCAATTTGGCCGTGGCGGCCTTGCTGGTGGGTGGCTGCATCGGCATCCTGTTCCTGCAACGCCAGAAGGATCTGGCTCATAGGGTCTTGCATAGCCGTGAGGCCTATTTCAGGACGCTGTTCGATGCTTCTCCAGAGGCCATCGCCGTGGTGCGGTGGCACGGGACTTCTGGCGAAGTGGTGGATTCCAATATCCGCTACCGTGAACTGTTCCAGATTCAGCAGGGGAATGGCCAGCCACCCTGGGCCTTGGCGCCCTCGCAGCAACCGGACGGCGCCCTTTCGCTGGAGAGAGGGCAACGGCTGTGCGAACTCAGCCGCTCAGGCCTGATTCAGCGCACGCCCTGGCAGTGTTTGTGTGCGGATGGTTCCGGCTTTGACGCCGAACTGACGGTGATGGCCTTTGAGCACGAATCGCACGAACGGATCATCACCGTGGTGCGGGATCTGACAGAAATCCACGCGATGGAAGAAAAGCTGCACCAGGCGCAGAAACTTGATGCCTTGGGCCAGTTGGCGGGCGGCGTGGCCCACGATTTCAACAACATGCTCGCCGTGATTCTGGCTTCGGCGGAAATGCTGATGGACAATGTCGTTGAGGACCACCAGCGCCTGTTGAGCAAGACCATCATTTCAGCCTCCGAGCGGGCCGGGCAGTTGACGAAGAAACTGCTGGCCTTCGCCCGGAAAGGAAAAATCCTTTCGACGGCCACGGATGTGCACCAGATCGTTCTGGAAACCGTCGCGCTGCTGGAGCGCACCATTGATCCGCGCATCTCCATCGTGACGCGGCTGGAGGCCGCCCCGTCCACCGTGATCGGGGATCCTTCCCAGATCCAGAACGCCCTGCTGAACCTGGGCGTGAACGCTCGCGATGCCATGCCAGGCGGGGGACGGATCATGATTGCATCCGATACCTTTGTGGTGGATGAGGCCGGACGCCAGGTGGGGGCCTTTCATTTGGAACCCGGCGACTATCTGCATCTCAGCGTGGCTGATACCGGGTGCGGCATTCCCGAGGTTCATCTCCAGCGCATCTTCGATCCCTTTTTCACGACCAAGGATGTGGGCAAGGGCACCGGTCTGGGGTTGGCCGCTGTGTTCGGGGCCATGGCGTCCCACAAGGGGGCCGTGACGGTGGAGAGCCGGATCAACGAAGGCAGCACCTTCCATCTCTATCTGCCTCTGGGGGGCGCCGATGTCCGACGGACCCCCGTCGTGACGGCGCCCCCGCGTGGAAACGGGATGCTGCTGGTGGTTGATGACGAGGACCTGGTCCGAACCAGTATCGCCATGATGCTGGAATCCCTGGGCCACACCGTTCTGAGCGAAGGGGACGCCCATCATGCGGTGGACGCTTTCCGTGAATGCCATGGGCGTCTGGCGGGCGTTCTGGTGGATCTGGTCATGCCAGGCATTTCCGGGCGCGACGTGGCCTTGGAGATGCATGGCATCAACCCCAGTGTGCCGATCATCCTCATGAGCGGTTTCCCGCGAAATGCCAAGATCGGCGAGCTGATGGACGCGGGGCTCAAAGGCTTTCTTCAGAAGCCGTTCAACCGGGGAGAGTTGGCGGAGTTGCTGAAGAACGTGTGCGTCAAGCCTCCGTCGGCCGCTTGAGATCCTTCACTTCATCGAAGGGCTCCAGCGCTCGCGCGAAGATGCCCAGGGAATAGGCGATGGTCAGGCCGTAGTTGGTCATGGGTACGCCGGCCTCGCGGGCCTTGTGCAAGCGCGACAGCATCTCGCGGCGATTGCCCGTGCAGTTGCCGCAGTGAACGATGAGTTGGTACGGCGTGAGGTCGCTCGGGAAGTCGCGGCCCTGGACATGGATGAACTCCAGCTTTGCGCCGACGTACTGGGTGAGCCAGCGCGGGATCTTGACGCGGCCGATGTCTTCGCCGATGGGGTGATGGCTGCAGGTCTCGGCGATCAGCACCTTGTCGCCGCCCTTCAATCGTTCGATGCCCAGGGTGCCGTGCACCTGCTCGGCCAGATCGCTCTGGAACCGGGACATGAGGACCGAGAAGGAGGTCATGGGGATGCCCTTGGGCACATCGGCCGCGACCTTGAGGAACGCCTGGCTGTCCGTGACCACCAGCGCGGGCGGGCGTTTGAGATTATCGAGCGCCCGCTTCAATTCCCGCTCCTGGCAGACCAACGCCACACTCTCGCCGTCCAGCAGATCCCGGATGGCCATGACCTGCGGCAGGATCAGACGGCCCTTGGGGGCCTCCTTGTCGATGGGAACCACCAGGACCGCCGTCTCCCCAGGAGGCACGAGATCGGAGACCAGGCGGCGGTTGTCGAAGAAGTCCGCTGGGGCGAGGCGCAACAGGGCTTCGCGCAGGCCCGCCAAGCCTGTGCCCGTGGCCGCAGAGATTTCGGCGACCGGCAGGTTCAGGTTCTGGAATCGCTGGCTGTCCGCTTCCGTCGCTGCGCGCACATCGGTCTTGTTCAGGACCACCAGCACGGGAACCTTGCGCCCACTCAGTTCGTCGAGAAGGCCTTGCTCGAATTCACCCCAGGCCCCTGCCTCGGTCACGATCAGCCCCAGGTCCACGCGATCCAGTACCGCCCGGGTCTTGGCGATGCGCAGGGCGCCCAGGGCACCTTCATCGTCCAGGCCCGCCGTGTCCACGAACAGCACAGGGCCCAGCGGCAGCAGTTCCATGGGCTTTTCAACGGGATCGGTTGTGGTACCCGCGAAATCCGAAACGATGGACACTTGCTGTCGCGTGATGGCGTTCAACAGCGAGGACTTCCCGACATTGCGGCGGCCGAACAGGCCGATGTGAAGACGAAGGGATCGGGGGGCGGGCTGCATGGAGGCTCCTGGTGCTGAAAGTGATCGAGCGCGGTCATGGGGGAATGACCGCGCCCTTTCATGGGATGTCGCGCGCCGCGAAATCGTTCAGGGATGGCTTTCGCTTCGCAGGCGGCCTACTTCACGTACGAGCAGCAGTAGTCCACCGGTACGGGAACGCGAAGCTGGAACTTGGCATTCGCGGGCACCTCGAAGGCTTCGCCTTCGCTGAACTGCTTCCAGTCCGCGCCGGGGAGCTTCACATCCATGGAGCCGCCGAGCATTTCCATGATCTCCTTGTCGCCCGTTCCGAACTCGTATTCGCCCGGGAGCATGATGCCCAGCGTCTTCTTGGTGCCATCCGCGAACAGGATGGTGCGGCTGGTGACCTTGCCCTCGAAATAGACGTTGGCCTTCTTGATGGCGGTCACGTTCTCGAAACGATCCATGAGGCTTCCTCGTGTGTCCGGCAGAGATTGGGCCGGTGGAATGGGGTGGTTGATGGGCGTTGGTTCAGAAGGTCAGCGCTACGGCCTTGGCGGCTTCCTGCTTGAATTTCTCGATCCAGTCGGGGCCGGAGATCCGCTCCGCCAGGGCCACGGCGAGGTGCTTGGGCTGGGCCAGCTTGCGGTTGCGCCCCAGTCCCTGGATGCAGGATGGGCAGTTGGTCAGGATCGTGGCGTGGGCGCTCTTCGATTCATGCAGCGCCTCCTTGAGAGCTTCGCGCTTGCGGTGCAGCATGGCATCGGTGATATCGGGGCGCGAAACCGAAAGCGTGCCTGCTTCGGAACAGCAGTGGGGAACGGCTTTCACGGATCCGAAGCTGCCCAGCTTCGAGATCACGTCGATGGCCTTGCCGCCCAGGCTGTCATGGCAGGGCGCGTGGTAGAGGAAGCCTTCGCTTGTTCCGTCGGATTCCAGCTTCAATCCCTTCTCGAGCGCGTACTGCGCCACATCCAGCAGGCGATCGCCGAACAGATGCTCGGCTTCCATCTTCTCCAGTCCCTCGCGGCAGGTGCCGCAGGTGATGATGCAGGCGTCGAAGTGCAGGTGCGAGAACATCTCGCGAATCTGGTTGAAGAGGATGGTGTCGCGCAGCACCAAGCTGGCGTACTGATCCTGCTTGCCATTGACGAGCGAGGGGAAGCCGCAGCACAGGAAGGGCGGGGGCAGCACCACGCGCGTTCCCAACTGGATCAGCACGTGAATGGCGGCCATGGAGATATCCGAGAACATGCGTTCGGAACCGCAGCCGGGGAAATAGAACACGGTTCCCGTGGCCTCGCCTTCGGGCTCGAAGACCATGGCCTGATCGGGCTCGCAGGGGGGCAGCAGATCGCGCAGCGTGTCCGCGGGAACGGGCGGCATGGAGGATTTCACCAGCCGCAGCGGATAGAGCGGTGAGGAGCCCTCCTTGGGTTGCAGGGGCGCCGCCAGCACCTGTCCGATGCGCTGCGCCGCGCCGCCCAGGCGCAACACGGAAGCTCGGAACAGCTTGTTGTAGACGTTGGAGCGGCTCTCCAGATAGCCCAGGGTGGCCTGCGTCATGATGGGCTTGTGCTTGTATCCCGCGTGCAGCAGGATCTCGCGTTCCAGGATGGAGACTTCACCCGTATCAATATCCACGGGGCAGGGGGTCGCGCACTTGTGGCAGATGGTGCAGTGGTCCGCCACTTCTTCCAGCCATCGCAACAGCTCAAAGGGCTCGCTGCGCTTGCGTTGTGCTCCGCGCTGGGCGTCGTAGAGCATCGCCTCGATCAGGCTGCCGATCGCCAGGTTCTTGTTGCGTGGATGGAAGAACAGGCTGCGCGCGGGATGGAAGACGCAGCAGTCAGGCTTGCACTTGCCGCAGCGGATGCAGTGCGCGATCCTGCGGGCCAGTTCTTCCAACTGTCCGTACTGCAGGATGCGGGCTTCCAGTTCCAGCAGGTTGAAGCTGGGCGTGAAGATCCGCTTCAGGGCTTCGTAGTCTTCCAGCTTGCCGGGGTTCATCAGGCCCGCGGGGTCCACTTCCTTGCGGTAGGCGCTCAGTTCTTCGATGCGCGCCTTCTCCATGTATTTCAGCTTGGTGACGCCGATGCCATGCTCGCCCGAGACGACGCCGCCCATCTCCATGACCTTGGCCATGACGATGTCGATGACGTGGTCCGCGCGATCCAGCATCTCGCGATCATTCGACATAACCGGAACATTCACGTGCACGTTGCCATCGCCCGCGTGCATGTGCGTGGCCAGCACGATGCGTCGATCGCGGACCTCCCGGCTGACCTCGTCCAGCTCTTCCAGGATGGCGGGGTAGCCGCGCAGCAGGGCCTGGATATCGGAGCGCAGGCTCTTGAGGGCCGTCATGGCGCGCAGGCTGTGCTCGTCCAGTCCTTCCAGAGTCTCGCGGGCCTGGGCGCAGCGTTCCAGCGCGGTCGGCAGCTTGGCGGCGAGGCTTTCGCCATCGTCCGTGCTGAGACGCCGACGGAAAATAGCCTCCGCCCGGGTCAGGAAACGGCGCTGGGTATGGCGCTCCTCGTGAATGTTCAGCTCGTCGATGAAGCGCGTGAAATCGGCAAGCACCTCGATGGGGATGACGATGTCCTCGTTCATCTTGAAGGCGTTGGTGCGCTTGGCGATGGCGGACAGGCGCTTGCGGTCGTTCCAGAACACCTTGCCTTCGGCCGCATTTCTGGCCTCGAAGAGTTCCGTGTTGCCGTGATGCTCCAGGATGGTGCGGATGCGCTCCACGCCGGTGCGGGCTTCCTCGTCGCTGTGTCCCACCACGTCGATGAGCAGCACCGCCTTGGGGGTCTCCGCGCGGGCGGCCTTCACCTTGTAGTTGATGGCGCGGACGTACTCGTCGTCGAAATGCTCCAGCGCCAGCAGTGTCTCTTTCCCTTCATCGGGGAAGGGGAAGGCCTTGGTGATCTCCTGAATGGCGCGGCTGGCCTCGTCCATATCGGCGCCGAAGAACTCGAGGCAGAGGGTGCGCTGGGCTTCGAACTTGGGGTAGAGGACAAAGCGGGCGGAGGTGATCACGCCGTCCGTGCCCTCCTTCTGCATGCCCGGAAGTCCCTTCAGCGCCTTGTTCGTGATGTCCTTCCACAGGCCCTTCTTGCGGATCTCACTGCCCATCAGTTCGATGCGCTTGGCTAACTGGCCATTGCTGGCGTCCACGACCTCGAAGGTGACGGTGTCCTGGGGCAGGATCTTGCGCAGCCGGTGGTCCGTGCGGTGGATGATCCAGGTGCGGCCCGTGGGCATGGCCATGCGCCATTCCACGAGATTGTCGATGCAGGTGCCCCAGCGCACGGCCATCTTGCCGCCGGCATTCTCGGCGATGTTGCCGCCGATGCTCGAAGCCCAGGCGCTGGTGGGATCCGTGGCGAAGACGAGGCCCCGCTCCTCGGCATATTCCATCGCCTTTTCCGTGATGACGCCTGCTTCCACTTCCACGATGGCCGCTTCGCGCTCGCTGCCGTCATCGAGCTGGAATCGCTGCGGACGGATGCCCCGGATGTGGTTCAACTTCTCGGCGTTGATCACCACGCAATCCGGGTGCAGCGGAACAGCACCTCCCGTGAGCCCGGTGCCAGCGCCGCGGGGCACGGCCTTCAACCCGAGGTGCGCGATGGCGGTGAGCAGCGGGGCGACCTGTTCCTCCTTGTCCGGCATGACGACGACCAGCGGCAGGAACAAGCGCCAGTCCGTTGCATCGGTGGCGTGGCTGACGATGGAGAATGGATCGAACAGCACATTATCGGTGCCGATAATGGCGCCCAGCTCGCGCTTGATGCGTCGGCGTCGCTCGGGGGCTTCGTCGATTTCGGCGCGGAAGTGGCTCAGGGTCGCGTGGCAGACCTTGAGCACCTCCAGGACGCGCGCTTCGCCATTGGCGTTGCGCTCGATGATGGACAGCGCTTTCTCGGCGTTGCCGAAGAGCCTGCGGCGGCGCGTGGCCGAATCCAGCAGCTCTTGGTACAGGAAGGGATTCCGATGATGGATCAGCAGTTCGCCGAAAAAGCGCATGAGCAGGCGTGCCGAACGGCCCGTGACGCGGCGGCCGCGCAGCTCTTCCAGCGTGCGGATGTGTTCGCTTGGAAGGATCAGCGAAAGGGCCCTTGGATCGTCCGCGGAGGTGTAGTTGAACGGCACTTCGCGAATGCCTTGGACAGGCTGGGGGGCGTCAGGGGAAATGATCACAGATTCCATATGAAAGGATACCTCGATCAGGCCTCGGCCGAAGTGGCGAGGGCGGTGCTATTCGCAGATGCATGAGTGGTTCTGGATCCCGGCCCGAAAAGGTTCATGAGGCGCCCCCAGGCGGAATCCGGATCCATAAGGCATATGCCTTTATGATCCATTTGGATAATGCTTTCGCTTGCGAAGCTCCTCAGCACTTCGAGCGCATCCTCCAGCGCGCAGCCCGTGGCCTGGGCCAGTTCTTCCGCTGAGTGGCAGGGGGACGAGGGGCGCAGCAGATGCAACAGGATGGCGGCCTCCGTCCAGTTGCGGGAAAGCGTGTCCATGGCGATATCCGTCTCCCGCATGCGCCTTGAGAATTCCCGGAGCATGTGCAGGCCAATCCGCTCGCTTTCCCGCAGCAGATGTTGGAACAACGCCGCGTTGATGATGACCAGTTCGCAGTCGGTGGTGGCGATGGCGGTGGCGGTGCGCGCCAGCCCCATGAGGGTTGCCATCTCGCCGAAGTATTGCCCTGGCCCCATCTCGGCCAACAGTTTGCGGGTTTGTCCCGAGCGTCGCTCCAGGCGGATGGTTCCAGCGATCACGAAATACATTTCGCGGTCCTCGGAGCCTTCGCTGAAAATCGTGGCACCGGCCGGGAACAGCCGACCGAACTTGTGGTAGAGGCGCTGGTTCCGCGAGGCGTACGGCAACCGTCCCGTCCGCGGCGAATCCGCTCGCTGCTGCTCGGAACCATCCAGAAGGCTGTGTTCCAGCAGCAGCAGATCCCTGCGCTGGTAGGACGACATCAGCTCTGCGCAGAACAGAAACAGCAGGGCGGCGTAGAAGACCCAGATCACCAGGACCACAACGGTTTCAAGGGAACCGAAGATCTCGTGGTAGCCCGTGTGATGTGCGATGTACCAGGCGAAGAGATGTTTCGCGGGTTCCAGCAGGGCCGCGAAGAGCAGGCTTCCTGTTGCCAGGATGCGCAAAGAGGGGCGCGTGGTCGGAATGATGCGGTAGACCGCGATCACGAAGAGGGTGGATGCGATCCATGGCAGTACGTAGCGCATCAGCGCGCCTTGATGCAGCAGGGCGGCCAGTGTTGTGAACAGCACGCTGGTCAGGGCGACGCCCCAGCCCAAGGGGATCATGGCGATGGCGAGCAGCTTCGACTGGATGTAGTTCCGCTGCGTGCGGGCGCGAAAGGAGATGTTCAGCGCGGTCTCCATCGCGCCGAAGATGAGCGAAGACAGCCAGATCAGCGTCCCGACGCCAATCCAGCCCAGCACCCGCAGCTTCTCGTCGATGCGTCCCAGCTGGCTCAACAACTGGCCGGAAAACCCCGGATGGAAGCTCTCTAGGGCGAGCGTCAGGCGCGTCTGGGCTTCGAATTGAGCGCCGAGCACCCGTCCCGCGACCATGACGGACAGGATGAAGAGGGGGATGATGGAAAGGAAGGCGTAAAGCGCAATGGCGGCGGCCTGGTTTGCGTCGCCGTTCCTCATGAAATTGCCCACGGCATCCCAAAGCACATCCGCCAGACCGTGCAGCCGAGCCATCCAAGGATGGACAGGGGCGAGCGAAGTCTGGCGGTGTGCGTTCATGGCCGGATCTCTCCCGGCGCGAGATCAGGCCTCAAGCATGTCCAGCAGGGCCTTGGCAGCGGCTTCAGGTCCCGTGGTTTCCATGCCGGGGATGGCCAGTCGCGTGCGGAGTTGGCCCACGAAGAGGCCCTTGTCAAAGGCCGTCTGGAAGATGGGGCGCGCCGCGATCTCGTGCAGTTCCTTGAAGTGGGGAGCGCCGAAAGGATTCGCAAAGTAGCTGTGCGTAAGGCCTTCCTGGGTGGTCGTTCCCTTGCTCATGGCGTTGCCGGCGCGGAAGGTGCTGATGGCTTCCTCCGCGTTGTCGAAACGCTGAAGCACGGGGCTGCCCTCGTTCACTTCTTCGTAGTTGTTGCCATAGAGAATGAAGTCGAGAGGATAGCCGTGCAGCACCTCATCCAGGGTGGTGATGGGGATCACCACGCGGGCGTTGCGCTTCTGTGGGCTGAAGAAGATGGCGCGATCCATCTGCTTGAATGTGTAGTCGGCGCCCAGGTCGTCCAAGCGCACGAAGGCGCCGGTCTCGGTGCCGTATCCGAGGATGCGTCCTTCCGCATCCACCTCAAGGCTGCCCATGTCGTCGGCAACGATGCGGATTTCACGGATGCGGCCCTCTCCCAGCTTGCGGAAGGCTTCGAGAGATTCGGACTTGCCCGTGGCCGTGTCGCCGATGATGAGGATATTGGCGTTGCGGCCGCTCTTCATCATGATCCGCATCATGGCGCCGTGGTATGGCATGCGACCGCGCTTCACCATCGCCACGTTGTGCAGCGTCAGCAGCATCTTCTTCAGGTAGCCGAAGTAACTGAATTCCGGCTTGCCAGGGACGGCGCCCACCAGCAATCCTTCGGCAGTTTCGTGAATGACGGTCGGCACCTTGTAGGTCGAGGACAGCTCTTCGGGCACGCCATACATGAAAATGGCGGCAGGGCCCTTGGCGATCTGCTCGTCGGTGGCCAGGTCAAAGAGATTGGCCAACGCACAGCCCATGCCCATGAACATCTTGTGGAAATAGACGAACATGACCATGGGGCCCACCTGGGCCGGATAGCAGATCCATTCGGTCGGATTCGGCTTGAAGCCCGCGAGGGGGTTTTCCGATACGGGAGTGAAGCTGCCCGTGCGCTTGTTGCTGGGCGGATCTAGGATCAACGGAGGATCGATCCAGACCTGACGGATGAAGGGCAGATCCTTGAGTTGCTCCCGGAAGGGCTCGGGCAGGGGCGAGGCCTTGGGAACGGCGATGAGGCCCACGTTGCAGCCCGCGGGAACCTGGCGGTAGATGCGCGGGTGGTCGCCCAGGATGTTCTCGCACATATCGCGATAGGTGCTACGGATGAGGTGCGTCAACTCTTCGATGGTCGCGTTGAAGGCGCGGTAGGGGCGCTTGTCGGGGCCGCCCATGCGGTCCTCGGACTGGATGACCATGTAGCGGTCGAAAGAGCGCCAGTAGTCGTAGAGGGCTTCGACGAATTCCCACAGGGCCTTGCGGCCATCCGCGTCCACGAACTTGCGCGCCGCGGGAACAATGTTCACGGCTTCCTCGATGGGGAAGTCGCTCAGGATGCGGAACAACAGGATGATCTCGTCGAGATCCTCCTCCTCCGTCGCCGCGCCCGGCAAGACCTGGTTCACCAGCAGTGAACCGTTCGCCTGGAGATGCTCCACGAACAAGAACAGGATCCTGCGGAACACAGGACTTCCCAGAATCTCGTGTTTGGAAGCGCAGGTATTTCCGGCGGCCCGGATGATAACTTGCTTGCCTTCGCGGTCAACGATCTTGTGTTCCATGTAGTCCTCAAAGCGGCCACTCGGAAGAGCCGGAGCTGCCCTAACATGGTCCCTTGTAAGGGGTATTCCTGCAAGTCCTGGCTGCGGTTCTTCCGATGCAAAAAACGCATGGAGCGCACACGCCGAGCAGCGAGGCAGATCGCGCCTAGGCCCGCAGTTGCTCCATCGCCAGGAAGTCGAAGGGGTTGATCTGCCAGTCTTCGGGGTCCTCGGCCGCCACGATCTGAATCTCTCCCACGCGCTGCGAGAGATCCAGATCCTGTGGAGCGATATGTCGTTTTCGCCGGATGTCATAGATGACCCGGACCACGGGATGCAGCAGGCCTGTCCCGCCCTGCTGGATGACGACGGCGATCTGGTCGTTCTCGAGCCTGACGAGCGAGCCTACGGGGTAGATTCCGATGGATTGGATGAACTGCTGGACCAGCTCTTCGTCAAAGTGGAACTTGCTCCATTCGAAGAGCTTCTGAAGCGCGACGGAGGGTTCCATGGCCGTGTGATAAACGCGGTTCGAGGTGATGGCGTCATAGACATCCACGATGGCAGCCATGCGCCCGAGCTGTGAGATGGCGTTGCTTTTGAGATCCCTCGGATACCCGGATCCACCGAACCGCTCATGGTGCTGGCCCACGATCTGGATGGCCACATCGGAAACCCCCGGGGTCTGCTCCAGGATTTCCAACCCCAGGGTGACGTGGGATTTCATGATGCCGAACTCATCATCCGTGAGCTTGCTGGGCTTGTTCAGGATGGCATTGGGAACCTTCATCTTCCCGATGTCGTGAAGGATTGCCCCGATGCCCGCTTCCTGGATCGTGGCTCGGTCCATGCCCAGATAGCGGCAGAAGGAAATCATCAAGGTGGCAACGCTTACGGAATGCTGGAAGGTGTAAGTGTCGCGCTGCTTGATGCGGCAGAGGCTCACCAGCGTGCCTTGATTGCGAAGGATGGAGTCGGTGATCTGCTCGACGATGGGTTCGACGTGCTCCACCTCGAGCTGTTTCCCCATCCGGATATCCATCAGAAGGTTCTGGATCACTTCATTGGCTTCGTTCTGGACGCGCTTGGCTGTGGCGAGTTCCTCGAGATGGGAGGTGCTGTAATGAATGGCGGCGGGCGCCGGGTTCAGGCTTGGTGCTGGTGCTTCTGCAGCCTCCACGATCGGCATCGGCCTGGGCTCGACATCGGAACCCTTGTCCGTGTCGATTTCCAATTCATCCATTCCGATGGAGCGGATCTTCTGCAGGTCGGCTTCCTTTTTCAGAAGGAAGCGAGGCCAGAGAAACGAATGTTCCATCCAGCCAGAGTTGAGGTTGTGGATGAACATTCCAATTCGCAAATCTTCCGGCTTAATTTTTTTGATCATGGTCTCGGGTGCTTTCCCTGCGCCAAGGGTCCTGGTGATCCCATCGGTCTGATCATTTTGTCTCTTGATCCGCGATTTCGGTAGCCGTCCTTTGAAGAAGTGTCATTCAAGAACTAAATTGGGTAATAGATATTTATTTGGTTAAATATTATAATAATTACACTTGTTGTATTTGGTGATTTTGATGGTAATTGAATTATTACACATATCTCGTTTTGTGATTTGTTAAGTATCGTTTTGGGTGTATTTAGATTTCGGCATCCATCTTGTCTATGTCTGCTTACCTTTCGGAGGCAGACATGTTCAAGACCCTGTATCGATCCCTGGTGCTGTGTGCGGCTCTTCCCCTGGCGGCAGCAGACCGGGCGCCCAGTCATTCCGTCAATCTCAACACGGCCAGTGTCACGGAACTGATGCAGTTGCCCCATGTGGGCGTCAAAACGGCCGACCGCATCGTGACGTTCCGCAAGCAGCACGGCGGCTTCCGGCGCATCGAGGAAGTCATGAACGTGAAAGGGATTGGAGAGAAATCCTTCGCGAAGCTCCGTCCCTACCTCACGTTGGGAGTGCCCGTCCGAACTGCCGCCGACGCGCCCGCCAGGCCAGCGAAAGCGGCGCCTTCCGCGCATGCCACCACCCCCAAGCGATAGGTGCGCCATGAGACACCGCCACATGCATGGCTTCAGTCTGGTGGAAACCTCGCTCGCGCTCGGCGTTATGAGCATCCTGAGCCTAGTCGGTATTGGATCCATGGATCTCGGCAGCGCAGATCTGACTGTGGCGCAGGAGGAACTGCGCGGCAGCATCCACCAAGCGTTCGAACTCGCCAGGTCCAGGGGCAAGGATGTGGTCGTGGCGCTTGGCGAGCCCACCTCGCCCGATATCCTTCCCGTCCGCATCTCCTCCCGCGTTCACTGGGGCAAGCCCGATGATGTCCCCGTCCCTCCAGGCATGGATGAGCCCAAGCGGGCAGCCAAGAAAGGTGAGGCCCACGCCCGGATCACGGTCACTCCGCGCCATACGGCCACGGCATCCGCTTGGTTCGTGCATGATGGGCACAACGTCTTATGCATGCGGCTTTCGGGGAAGGGGCACCTTCAGATGCTGCGGTGGTGCCGTCGCACGGGTCGGTGGAGCCTGGTCTGATGCGCATCGCCGATCTCTCACCGGAACAACGTCCACGGGAACGCCTTCTGGCGGGTCGTGGCGAAGAACTCAGCGATGCGGATTTGTTGGCCCTCTTGTGGGGTTCTGGCGGGCGCGGCCGCAGCGCTGTTGAGTTCGCCCAGGAGATCCTGACGCGGTCTGGCGGCCTGTCCGGCTTGATGGCTCTGGGGTTGGATGACTGGAAGACCATGCCCGGCATCGGTCCCGCCCGCGCCTGTCAGACGTGGTCCGTCATGGAACTGGCCCGGCGCATTCAGCGCGGCGCCTCCAAGCCGCGCATCACCTCGCCACGAGCTGCGGGCGACTACCTGTTGCCGCGCTGTCAGGGCTGGACCGAAGAGCGCTTCGGGCTCCTCGCGCTCAATGCGAAGGGCGAATTGCTGGCGGAGCGCGTGCTCAGCCAGGGCACAGCCACAGGCACCTTGATTTCGCCCAGGGAGTTCTTTCGCGAGGCCCTGCGCTTTGGCGCCACCAGCGCCCTGGCTTGGCACAACCATCCCTCTGGGGATCCCGAGCCCAGCCATGAAGACATCCAGCTCACGCGCAGGTTGCGCGCGGCGGGCGAATCGCTGGGCGTGCCCCTGGCCGATCACCTGATTCTCGGCCGCGAGCGGTACCACAGCTTCCGCGCAGCGGAGGGCTGGGATCGGGGCTAGTCCCGGAGCTTCTCGGGGTATAGTCCGGCGGCGACGAGTTCGCGGATGCGGCGTTCGACCAGGGGCTTGTCTTCACGGTAGGTCACGCCGAACCAGCGGTCGGGCGTCTCCAACACCTGCACGTCGCCCCGACCTTCCCGGATCATGCGATCCACCGCGGCGGGAAGGTAGAACTCGGACTTGAGTTCGCCGCCTCGCGTGCGAAGGAAGGTCTCGAACCCGGAGGTCAGCTCGTCCAGGAAGGCCGGTCGGAAGCCCCAGAAATTCATGGATACCGGCTCGTTGCCGGAAAAGGACAGTTGCTGTCCATCCGGCAGGCATTCCTTCGCGCCGCTGCCGTCCGCCTCCAAGGCCGTATGCTCTTCCACGCCCTTCAGGTGCCCATGCCCATCCACTTGGCAGATCCCGCGGGAGACGCTGCCGTTTTCGGAGAGGGTGTTCACAAGCTTGAAGGCGACCATGGCGTGCGTGGCCGCCTTCGCCTGATCACGCGAATCCAGCCACTGGGCGAGAATGCGGAAGGCTTCGGCGCCATAGAAATCGTCTGCGTTGATGACGATGAAGGGGGACTTCAGCGTGGGTTGGGCTGCCAGCACCGCATGGGCTGTTCCCCATGGCTTGCTGCGGCCTTCGGGAACCTGAAATCCATGCGGCAGCAGATCCAGCTCCTGATACGCGTAGGCGACCTCCATCCACTGCTCGTAGCGCGATCCGACCTTCTCGCGGAAGGCCTCCTCGATGTCGCGGCGGATGACAAAGACCACGCGCTCGATGCCCGCGCGCTTGGCGTCGAAAATAGAATAGTCCATGACGGTCTCGCCGTTGGGGCCGACGGCCTCCAGTTGCTTCAATCCGCCAAACCGGCTTCCCATGCCTGCGGCCATGACCACCAATTCCACCGTCATCGCGTTCTCCATTCCACTGGCTTTACGCCCGTTTTCAGATCCAGCCGATTGTTTCGAATCAACCACCCAGCGAAGCCTTGATGGTACGGGGTTCCGACCAGTCTTGAAACCATGTGGCCTTCCTTGAGCCTCGTGGGTTCATCAGCGATCGGCCTCGGAAAGAAAAACGGACAAGGGATGTCCATTCGGGATGTCATCGAGTCAGCGTGTGGATGAGGCTCATCCCTTCAAGATTTCGTCGATGGCCTGCAACTCCTCCGACGTGAAGTCCATACGGTCCAGTCCTGCGACGGCGTCCTCGATCTGAGCGACGCGGCTGGCGCCGATGATGGCGGAGGTCACGCTGGGGTGTCGCAAGGTCCAGACCACGGCCATCTGCGCCAAGGTCTGGCCGCGCTGTGTCGCCACCTCGTTCAGAGCGCGGATTCTGGAGCGCTTCTCTTCGGTGATATCGGCGCTCTGCAGGAAACCGTGCGGCTTGGCGGCGCGCGAGCCCTCGGGTACGCCCTTCAGGTATTTGTCCGTGAGCAGCCCCTGCGCCAGGGGCGAGAACACGATGCTGCCCATGCCTTCCTGTTCCAGCGTCTCCAGAAGGCCGTCCTCGATCCAGCGATCGAACATGCTGTATTTCGGCTGGTGGATGAGGCAGGGGGTACCCAGATCGCGCAGGATTTGCGCCGCTTTGCGCGTATCGCTGGGGGTGTAGGACGAGATCCCCACGTAGAGCGCGCGCCCGCTTCGCACGATGAAATCCAGCGCGCCCATGGTCTCTTCCAGGGGCGTGCCCGGGTCAGGGCGATGGTGGTAGAAGATGTCCACGTAATCGAGGCCCATGCGCTTCATGCTTTGATCCAGGCTGGCCACCAGGTACTTCCGGCTGCCCCAGTCGCCGTAAGGGCCGGGCCACATGCCCCATCCGGCCTTGGTGGAGACGATCAGCTCATCCCGCCAAGCGCCGAGTCCCTTTCGCAGGGCCTCGCCAAACGTCTCTTCAGCGCTTCCGGCGGGCGGCCCGTAGTTGTTGGCCAGATCGAAATGGGTGATGCCCAGATCAAACGCCCGGTGGATCATGGCTTGGCTGTTCTCGAAAACATCCACGCCGCCGAAGTTGTGCCACAGGCCCAGGGATATTGCGGGCAGCTTCAATCCGCTGCGCCCGCATCGGTTGTAGATCATGCTTTCGTATCGCTTCTCGGCCGGAACGTACATGGGCTGCTCCATCACATGGTTCTGCACAAGGCTAGGGGTTTGCCCGATTCCCCGCAATCGCGGAGCCGCTCAGCGTCGCAGCAGCTTCCGTCGGGCCATGTCGCAGAACGCCCGGGCTTCTTGCACACGGAGGGCCGTCAGGATGGCGAAGTAGAAAAGGGCCGAAGCCCCCATCAGCGGGAAGAGGCGAAGGCTGGTGCCCCAGGTTCCGTGAAACGCGCCCAGATGCAGGAGCCTGGATCCGAGCCACGACATGCAGCCCATGGCGGTGGCGGCGAATCCCATGACCAGCCAACCCCTCCACACCGCCTGAAAGGGGGGCTGCACAAGGCGTTTTTTGATGCGCAGGCACAGGTAGCCCAACCCCACGAGGCTGGAGAGGCCATTGGCCAGCGCGATGCCGCCGGTGCCGAGCGGTCTCATCAGTGCGATGGAGAGCAGGATGTTGGCGCCCATGCCCAGCAGGGCGGCATAGGCGGGCCCCCGGTAGTCCTTCAGCGCGTACAGGCATTGGGCGCTGATGCGGCTGGTGGCGATGAACAGCAGGCCCACGGATTGGAAGGCCAGCGTCGTTGCGGTCCATCGCACGGCTTCAGCGTCGAAGCGGCCCGTCCGGAAGATGATCGCGATGATGGGGTGCGCCAGGACGGCGAGACCCACGCTGGACGGGATGGCCAGCAGCGCGGTGGCGCGCAGCGCGTCGGCCAGGGCCCGGCGCAGGCCCGGCGTATCGCCTTGGTCCACCAAGCGGCTCATGGTCGGGAGGCTGACGGTCGCAAGGCTGGCGGAAAACAACCCCAGGACCATCTCGCCCATCATGTTCGAATTCAATAGCACGCCCTGGGCGCCCATGGCCAAGTGCGAGGCGATGCACATGGAAATCAGCACATTGATGGGATGGATGCCCGTGCCCAGGACGCCCGGGAGCATTCGCCGGAAGGCCCGTCGAACATCTGCATCCTTGAAAAAAAGGCCCCAGTGGATCTCGAATCCAAGCCTCCTGAAGCTGGGCCATAGCACTGCGACCTGCACGATGCCGCCGAACAGCACGGCAACGGCAAAAACGAATGTGGCGTGGACAGGTTCCTTCCAGGTGGCGGGCCCCCACTTGAACGCGGCATATCCCATGGCGAGAAATGCCAGGTTCCAGAAGGTGGAGATGGAAGCAGGAAGCCCGAATCGGCCACGCAGGTTCAGTACAGCGGAAAGCCCCGCCGTCAGGCTCACCAGGGCCAGATAGGGAAACATGAGACGCGCCAGGAGGGTTGTGACGCGCACCATGGCGGGGGCTTCGCTTTGTCCCAATAGAATCCGGAAGAGTTCGATCGCTTGCGCGCCCCAGGTCTCCCCGGGGATGCGGCCCAGCAGTTGCAAACCCACCAGCAGGCCCATGCCCAGCATGCCGATACCGCAGAGGAGCGCGAGGAGCAGCGCCAGCGTTCCCATGAAACGCGCCACCATGATGCGGGCCGCGTCTTCGCCACGATCGCTTTCCACCTCGCTGACGGTGGGCAGGAAGGCGCTGGTCATCGTTCCTTCTGCCGTGAATCGGCGCAGAAGGTTGGGAATCCGATAGGCCACCGAAAAGGCGTCGAACGCCATTCCCACGCCCAGGTAACAGGCCAGCATGCGCGACTGGAACAATCCCGTGATGCGCGAAAGCAAGGTTATGAAACCGACGATGGCTGCGGATTTGAGGATTGAGTTTGTGGTATCTGGCTTGGGTTTAGAAAAAATATGCATATTGCTTAAAGCGTCCTTTTGCCGCATTTTTACTTGATCACGAACAACTGGCGTGCAGGCTATCATGCCTTCAACCTAGACAATTCCACCTTCATGGTTTCTGTTGAAGGTGGTTCCAGCCTTAACTATTTCAGGGGTAGCTAGTGATGCAAATATTGGCTCCGCTTCTTCTGATCGTAGGCTTGTCCGTTCAGGCGGCCCAGCCGACATCTGCCCCTGTCTCTGCGACGGATCGCCAGCCGGATCCGGTTGTTCAGCGGGAGCGAGAAGCCGCGCTGAGCCTGGATGTTTTGGCGAAGTGCAGAGCCAACGACCACTGCCTGTACCTGGATCTCGCGAAACCCTTTCCGAAGGAAGAACTGCTGCTGGACCTGGAAAGAGCGGCGGAAGAAGGGCGTGCGGACGCGCTCTATCGGCTGGGGGCCATCAAGCTCTCCTCGGAATCTACCCGTGAGGATGGCTTGAATGGAATTCGCACCGCTGCCGAAAAAGGATCTCCCATCGCACAGAACCACTGGGCCTACATTCTTTTGAAGGAAAAGAACGATAGTGCGGGTGCGGCGGAATGGTGGCACAAGGCGCGACTGGCCTTCACAGCGAGCGCCAACGCCGGGGACCTGGATGCCATGTATATCCTGGGCGCGTCCGCTCCCCCTGCGGATATCAAGGACAGCCCGGATTTCCCCCAGACGCCGAAAGATCAGGCTGTGAAGTGGCTGCAGCGCGCGGCCAGCGGGGGGAATCTGGATGCCATTGTCAAACTGGCCAAGATGCTGGGGGAGGATTCCGCATCCAAGTCCGATCAAGAGGCATCCTGGAAATACTACAGTGAGGCCGCCGAAGCCGGCTATTGGCGCGCCATGGTGGATATGGGAATCCTCTATGAATATGGCTATTCGAAGTGGAAGCCCTCTTTATTGACAAAAAATCACACAAAGGCCTGGGAAGTCTGGGACCGCGCGGTCCTTATCGCTGGCGAATCCGATTTCTATGGCACCTTGCCGCTTTCAAAAGAAGAACTTCCGCCCAGGCCCAAGAAGAAATAGGCATCCCCTGGCAGCGCTGGCTGCTGAGGTGAGTATGCGTGTCCCTCCAAAAGCCGCTTTCAGTGTGTGGGCGGCTCCTCCTGGGGACGGGTAAAGCCATGGACGCAAGCTTCTTGATGGGTCCGGATGACGGGATCCTCGGCGGATGATCCTGGACCTCACCAAGCGATGCGCGCCTGATCTTCTCGCCCCTGTCTGGGGCCCATTGGGAATACGCTAGTCTTCCTGCCATTCCGCGTTCTGGCTCTTGGTCCCTCTGATTCCTCATTCTGGACGCCCCATGACGATCCGCCCGCTGTTCCGCAGTCTGTCCATCCTTTGCTTTGCGCTTGGTTCTGTCCTGGTAGCCACCTTCGCCCACGCCGAGGATGGCTACCGGCTCTGGCTCCGCTATGAGCCCATTACCGACGCATCCCTGCGCAAGACCTATGAGCAGGCGCTTGGCCAGATCGTGCTCGCCACGCCAGCGGGTGCCGAGTCCGCCACCGTTGCTGCCGCCCGTGCGGAGCTGTCCTCCGGCCTGCGCGGCCTCCTGGGACACGAAGTTCCCATTGCCGTCGAGAGGTTGACCACGCCTCCCGCCGGTGGGCCTGAAGCCTACGCCATCCGGCTGGAGCGCCGCGCCCAGCCGTGTGCTGTCATCGCCGCAGGGTCCGATGTCGGCGCGCTCTACGGCGCCTTCGCGCTCCTGCGACAATTCCAGACGGCGCAGCCGGTGGATCGGCTCGCCGCCGTCAGTGCTCCACGCATCAAGCGCCGCATGCTGAATCACTGGGATAACCTCAGCGGCTTTGTGGAGCGTGGCCAGGCTGGCAATTCCCTCTGGAACTGGTTCACGCTGCCCGATGTCCTCGAACCGCGCTACACCGACTACGCGCGAGCCTGCGCTTCGATTGGGCTCAATGGCACCGTGCTCAACAATGTCAACGCCAACGCCACCATCCTCACCGCCCCTTATCTCGGAAAAGTCGCCGCGCTCGCGGGTGTGTTCAGGCCTTACGGTGTGCGCGTTTACCTCACGGCCCGCTTCAGCGCGCCCAAGGAGATCGGCGGCCTGCCCACCGCCGATCCGCTTGATCCCGCTGTGCGCCTGTGGTGGCGTAACAAGGCCGATGAGATCTACCGTCACGTGCCCGACTTTGGCGGCTTCCTTGTGAAGGCCAACTCCGAGGGCCAGCCCGGTCCACAGGACTACGGCCGCACCCACGCCGATGGCGCCAATATGCTGGCCGACGCGGTCGCGCCGCATGGCGGCGTCGTCATCTGGCGCGCCTTCGTCTACAGCCACGAGGCGCCGGATGATCGCGCCAAGCAGGCCTACACGGAGTTCACCCCGCTCGATGGTCAATTCCGCAAGAACGTCTTCGTGCAGGTCAAAAACGGTGCCATCGACTTCATGCCTCGCGAGCCGTTCCACCCGCTCTTTGGCGCGATGCCGCGCACGCCGCTTGCGCCCGAACTCCAGATCGCCCAGGAATACCTTGGCGGGGCCTTGCAGTTGGCCTTTCTCGCGCCCATGTGGAAGGAAACCCTGGATTCCGACACCTACTGCGCGGGTGCTGGCTCCACCGTCGCCCGGGTTGTCGATGGCTCCATCGATGGTTTTGCCGATTCCTGCATCGCTGGCGTCGCGAACACCGGTTCCGACCGCAATTGGACCGGACACCCGCTTGCCGCGGCCAACTGGTACGCCTTCGGCCGCCTCGCCTGGGACCACACCATCTCCTCCAATGCCATCGCCGACGAGTGGGCGCGCATGACCTTCTCCAACGCCCCGGCGGTCGTGGCTCCCATCGTCTCCATGCTCCTCGCCTCGCGCGAAGCCGTCGTGGATTACTCGATGCCGCTGGGCCTGCACCACATCATGGCCGAGGGGCACCACTACGGTCCGGGTCCCTGGGTCGCCAAGTCTGGGCGGCCCGATTGGACCTCCGTTTACTACCACCGCGCCGACGCGCTTGGCGTCGGTTTTGACCGCACGGTGACGGGCTCCAAGGCCACGGCGCAGTACCGCCCCGAAGTCGCGAAGGTCTTTGGGGATCCCGCCCAATGTCCGGAGAAATACCTTCTCTGGTTCCATCATGTGCCCTGGGGGCATCCGCTGGCTTCCGGTCGCACGCTTTGGGATGAGCTCTGTCTGCACTACCAGCGCGGCGTGAACGAAGTCCGCACCTGGCAGTCGAGTTGGGCCGCCCTCGCTGGGCGCGTCGATCCTGAGCGCCATGCCCACGTCGCCTCGCTGCTCGCCCGCCAAGAGCGCGATGCCCGTTTCTGGCGTGACGGCTGCCTACTGTACTTCCAGGGATTCGCCAAGCGTCCGCTGCCTGCAGGTGTTGAGGCTCCCACGCATCCGCTGGAGCACTACCTCAAATTCCGTCTCGAGTATGTGCCCGGCGACCCTGCCTCGGCGCGATAGGCGTCCAGGGCCGGTTCCTGGAGTTCGGCGACAAATGGTTGGATTCCAATGTGATTGATCCGAACGCGCATTATTTCGAATTTTGCGGATTATTACCGAGGTCTTGGAGTTTCTTTAGTGCTTTTGCATGGCCTTGCTCAGCGGCCTTGCGATACCACTTCACCGCTTCGGCTAAATCCTTCGTGACTCCAGCGCCGTGGCCATAACAACCACCCAGGTTGTATTGGGCTTTCGCGTCTCCTTGTTCAGCGGCCTTACGAAACCACTTCACGGCTTCGGCTAAATCCGTCGTGACTCCATCGCCTTGGAAATAACCAAGGCCCAGGTTGAATTGGGCTTGAGCCAATCCTTGTTCAGCGGCTTTGCGATACCACTTCATCGCTTCGGCTATATCCTTCGTGACTCCCGCGCCTTGGAAAGAACAAACACCCAGGTTGTATTGGGCTTTCGCGTCTCCTTGCTCAGCGGCCTTGCGACACCACTTCACCGCTTCGACTAAATCCGTCGTGACTCCGCCACCTTGGGCATAACAAAGGCCTAGATAGCATTGAGCTTTCGCATGCCCTTGCTCAGCGGCCTTTCGATACCACTTCGCTGCTTCGGCTAAATCCTTCGTGACTCCATCGCCTCGGTCATAACAAAGGCCCAGGTTGAATTGGGCTTGAG
>DAOPYE010000021.1:0-1080 GCA_035352715.1 Holophaga sp.
CCGCCGCTGCTGGGCTTCTTCAGCAAGTTCTACCTCTTCATGGCCGCGATCCAGGACGGGCGCTACCTGCTGACGACGATCGCGCTGCTGACCAGCGCCGTGGGCGCCTGGTACTACCTGAACGTGGTGAACCTCATGTATTTCAAGGAGCCCGGCGTCAAGGCGGTGCTTGCTCCGCGGGGCGTCCTGGCGTTCATCGTGGGCGGTGCTTGCGCCCTGATCCTCGTGGGCACGGCCTTCGGTCCCTGGCTATTGAGCTGGGCCGAGCGCGTGAATTGGATCTGAACGGATTCAGCATCCGGCCTTAAACTGGCGGAGCGCCCCGGGAATGGCTGCGGGCGCTCCGTTCTTTATGGTGAATCATGCTGTTTCGGCCCAAATCCAAGGATGTGGATCCCGGCGAGCGGGCCGTCTGGGGCGATCTGCTCAGCCTGGGCATGGTCTTTCCCATCGCCATCGCCCTGGGGTATTTCATCGGACGATGGATCGGTGGCTGGCTGGGGCACCGCGAGGCGGGCCAGTACGTGGGCCTGGTCTGGGGCATCGCCACGGGGTTCTGGGAGCTCTACAAGGTGAATGCCAAGCTCAACCGCATGGAATCCAAGAAGCAGGAAAAGCCCAAGGATGAGGATACGCGGCGCGATGTCTGACGAGGGACGGCTTCACCTGGTCTGGATCGGGCGGTTTCAGTTGCTGCTGCTCGGCCTGGGCTTGCCGCTCTGGGTATTCCGCTCTTGGCGGGCCTCGGTGGCCTTTGGCGTCGGCGGAGCCGCCAGCGTGGCCTTCTGGTACACCCACAGCTGGGTGGTGAGCCGGATGCTGACGCCCTCGGTGCGCAGGCGCTGGATGTACGGACTGCTCGGGGTGTTCAAGCTGGCGTTGATCGCAGTGGTTCTGCGTGGGATGATGAAGTGTTTTCCGGCGGAAGGCATTCCACTGGCGACGGGCATCCTCCTCTTCGTCGGCGGTATTCTTCTGGAAGCCATCCGGCTCATGATTTGGTCGGGATCGCAAGACCTGGACAAGGGTTGAACCATGGAACACCACGCTTCTGCACTCGCTGTATTTCTCACCCAGTTG
>DAOPYE010000021.1:1180-33946 GCA_035352715.1 Holophaga sp.
GGCCTGATTCCGGGCATGCCCTCGGGCACCGGCAACTGGAACGTGACCCTGGCCTGTGCCTTGGTGGTGTTCGGCTACTACAACTTCCACGGCATGCGGGAACAGGGCTTCGTCAAATACTGGGCCCATTTCGCGGGCCCCATCTGGTGGCTGGCCCCCCTGATGTTCCCGCTTGAAATCCTGGGCCTGCTGAGCCGCATCCTCAGCCATAGCCTCCGTCTCTTTGGCAATATCGCGGGTGAGCACGTGGTCGCGGGCATCTTCTTCGGCCTGATGCCCCTTTTCCTGCCCCTGCCCATGATGTTCATGGGGCTGTTCTTCGGCCTCATCCAGACCTTTGTGTTCCTGATGCTCACGGTGATCTACATCTCCGGGGCCGTGGCGCACGAGCATTGATCCGTCAATCCGGGCAGCGGGATTCCGAACCCCACGGCCCATTACCTTTGAGGTATCCCATGAAGAAGTTCCTCTTCACCGCCTTCCTGTTCACCGTCGCCGTAGCCGCTTTCGCCCAGGGCGCTCCCGAGGCCGCCAACGCCAGCTTCTTCAGCGGCAAGTTCCTGGCCCATCTCTCCCTCGCCATCGCGGCCGCCGGTTGCGGTCTCGGCCAGGGCAAGGCTGTGGTCGCCGCCTGCGAAGGCGTGGCTCGCAACCCCCAGGCTGCCGGCAACATCCGCACGACCATGATCATCGGTCTGGCCCTCATCGAGGCCCTGGTGATCTACGTGCTCGTGGCCGCGTTCGCCATCAAGTAGTCCGTCCTCGTTCCTGCAAGGGGCGCCTCGAGGCGCCCCTTTTTTTCAGATGGAGACATGCGTGCCGATACGGATGTCTGGTCGTCCCATGCTGCAGCATCCCCTCTTCCCCCTGCCCACCGAGATCACGGACGTGATCCTGGGGGGAAAGTCGTACATAGATCAGGGCGGTCTTCGGATCGATAGCCCTGCGGAGGCCCGGGATTTCGCCTTGAACTACGGCTATGACGTGGGTATTCCCCACCATCGGGCCCATCTCGTCAAGGTGTTCGAGGACGCCCTTGTCTTTATGCAGGAAGTGATCCTCGAAGGCACCGATCTGGAGCTTCCATCTGAAATTGTGGATCTCCAGGATCCCGTGATGCTTCTGCTCTGGGCTTCCGACCGGCCCCGAACGCCGCGTGCCCGCTGGAGCTGCGCCCTGCTCCGGGTCATCCACACCCTGTTGCATGTGGACAACAATATCTACTTGCGATTCATCCCCGAGATACAGCAACAGATTTTTGATCGTTATGATCGCTATTTAGTCCCAACAGAGAATAATGGCTGGATGCTCAAGGGCAAGTTCGATGTACCCTTGCTGGCCATGCGGCGCAAGGAGAGCAAAGATCGCACGTCCATGCTCTTGAAGCTGCTGCATAAACCCGAAAACGTGGCCGAAACCATCTATGATCAGATCGGTATTCGCCTGGTGGCAGAGGACTTGTTGGGGGTCCTGGCGACCATTCGCTTCCTGCTGGACCACCACATCCTCATGGCTACCCACATCAAACCGTCACGATCCCGGAATCTCATGGTGGATCTGGAGGCGCTGGACCGATGGATGGCGCGGATCCCGCCGGGGTTCCGGCTGGATCAGCTCAGCGATGCCGACCGGCGCGAGCTTTCGTCAGAATTAACGCTGAATCAGTTCCGTGCCGAAGTGAACCCTTTCAGCAGCAGCAGCTATTCCGCCGTGCAATTCACCGCCCACACCCTCATTCGCCTTCCCAGTCCCGCCGTCGGGGCGCTGGAGTCCGTGCAGTCGAGGCTTTGCGCCATGGGACGTCCGGAATCCGGTGATTTGATGCACATTCCAGAGTTGATCCAGGAACAAGAGGAGTTTACCTTCTTCTTTGCACACGAAGTTCAAGTGATGGAACATTCTGGATTCGAAAGCATTGTGTCAGGCCCCGCCTCCCACGCGGGTTATAAGCTTCGGCAGCGGGAAGCTGTGCGTAGACGTGTATTGCAAGGCATCGTGGCTCAGGAGGCCCCATGTTGAATATTCAAAACCGCCAGGAAGGCACAGCGTCGATCGTGACCATCCAGGGCAAGGTCAATTTCGAGGTCACGGCCCAACTGCGGGATGTGATCCGGGACACGGTGACCACCCAGCAGCCGAAGTTGTTGGTCATCAACCTTGAAGGCGTGAATTTCATCGATTCCTCCGGGCTCGGGCTGCTGGTCGCTGCCCGCAACAGCATCGACAAGAACAATGGCAAGCTGCACCTCTGCGGATTGCCGCCCCAGGTCAAGAAGACCTTCGATCAGACCAATCTGACGAACTACTTCTCGATCTTCGCCACTGAACAGGACGCCCTTCGCGGGGCCTGATCCTGTCTGCATCCGGGGCTTACATGGGCAAGGGTGTCGTACTCGTCGTTGACGACGAGGTCCAAATTCGGGACATCCTGGCCTTCTATTTGAAGCGTGCGGGTTATCAGGTGCTGCTGGCCGAGCATGGCCTCGCGGCCCTGAGTGAAATCGCCAAGGTTCAGCCGGATCTCATCCTGTCGGATCTCCGCATGCCGGAGATGCCGGGGGATGATCTCTGTCTGAAGCTGAAGGGCGACCCTAAGACGCGTGACATCTACTTCATCCTGGTTTCGGCCATTGATGGCGCGGCCTCCAAGATCGGCGGCCTGAACCTGGGTGCGGATGACATGATCGCCAAGCCCTTCCACGCGCAGGAAGTGATGGCCAAGGTGGAGTCGGCCTTCCGGCTCATCGCCATGCAGAAGGAGATCAAGCGCCAGAACCTGGAGCTGACCCGCTACCAGGAGCGCATGACCGCCGAGCTATCGCTGGCGGCGCAGTTGCAGATGGGACTGCTTCCGGCAGTTCCTGGGCGCGCCGTGGGCCTGTGCTATACGCATCGCTACCTGCCTGCCGAGGGCATTGGCGGCGATATCTATTCCATCGTGCCCGTGCCGGACGGCGGGACGGCCCTCCTGATCGCGGATGTGAGCGGTCACGGTGTGACGGCGGCCCTGATCTCGGCCATGGTGAAGACCTCCTTCGAGGCCCAGGTGCGCCTCGGGGGAACGCCGCTGGATTGGGCCAATGGGATGAACCGGGATCTGGCCCAAACAACCCTGGCCGAGCAGTTCGCCACGGCCTTCCTCGCCCACCTGGATCCCAAGGATGGGCTCTTCCGTTATGTGGTGGCGGGCCACGAACGGCCGATCCTGATCCCTCGCGGCGCCTGTACCGGCTCAAAACTCCCTATCCAGCTTCCGGGCAAGGGTTTCATGTTGGGCATCGACGAAGCGCTGACTTTTTCGGAGGAGCAGACCACCCTGGCGATCGGCGATCGCTTGATTTTGTTCACCGATGGTTTGGTGGAAGTGGAACGCGAGGACCGCAGCCTCCTGGGTCAGGAAGGCTTGATCCGGCTCTGTGCCACGTTGCCCGCCAACGCCGAGCAGGCGGCGGATCAGATCATCGAACAGGTTTGCACCTTCAATGCGCCTCAGCCGTTTCTGGACGATGTCACGCTGGTCGTGATCGACCGCTGCGGCTAGTCGCCTATCGCCATCAGCGTCTTCTGGATGCCCGTCTCCAGAGGCGTGAAGGGCCGGTCGTAGCCCGCGGCCCGCAGGGCGCGGATATCCGCCTGCGTGTAGCTCTGGTAGTGCCCGCGGAGGTTCTCGGGGAAGGGGATGTAATCGATCCGGCCCTGTCCCAGCAGATGGATCAAGGTTCTGGCGATAGCGTTGAAGCTGTGGGCTTCGCCGGTCCCGGCGTTGTAGATGCCCTTTCGGATCGGGCCTTCCGCAAAGAACAGCAGGATATCCACGATATCGTCCACAAAAATGAAGTCGCGCACCTGTTCCCCGTGGGCGAATCCGTCCGTGCCTTCGAACAGGCGGCACACGCCTTCCGAGCGAAGCTGGGCTAGCAACTGGTGCAGGACGCTCATCATCCGTCCCTTGTGCTGTTCGCGGGGGCCGTAGACGTTGAAGTAGCGAAGCCCCACCACCGTGCTTTCGGCCTCGGCGATGCGCGAGCGGACGTGCTGATCGAAAACCAGCTTTGACCAGCCGTAGAGATTCAAGGGGCATTCGTTGCGGGGATCGACTTCAAACGCCCGGCTCCGGCCATAGATCGCGGCGCTGGAGGCGTAGACGAGGGGGATGCGCCTGGAGATCGCGAAATCCAGGATGGCCTTCGAATCGCCGAAATTGTGGTCCAGCATCCGGCGGCCGTCCGTGCCCATCGTGTCCGTGCAAGCGCCGTTGTGCAGGATGGCTTCGATGGAGCCCTTCATCTGGCCCGCTTCGATGCGGGTCCGGAATTCACTTCGATCCATGTAGTCCTGGATGACCAGATCCGCCAGATTCCGATACTTGTGGCCCTGTTCCAGATCATCGACCACGAGAAGGTCCGTGCGCCCGCGGCGGTTGAGCTCCCGCACCAAATTACTGCCGATGAATCCGGCTCCTCCCGTCACGATGAGCAAAGCAACCTCCGTTTTCGTGTGATGGTTCAGCCGACGGCGTCTTCGGGTTCCAGGTTCGGGGCGCGGCGAAGGAAGCGCGGACCCAGCTCCGCCAGCAGCATGGCTCCCAGAATGACAGCGCCGCCGAGGATCTGGAGGGGGGTCAGCAGCTCCCGGATGCCGGGCACCACACCGCTCAGGGCCAGCAGCGAGGCGAAGACGGGCTCCAGGGTGTAGATGACGGCGGCCTCGGTGGCGCCCAGATGGGCCTGGAGGGTGGACATCAGGTAGAACGCCAGGGCCGTGGCCAGCAGGCCAAGGAACAGCAGCGCGATCAGCGCCCGCGGCTGCAGGGCCAGCCCCAGGGTGCCCGATAGGCCGCCGAGGCGCGAGCCATTGGGCAGGATTTCTGACGGGATGATCGCCGCCAGAACCCAGGAGGCCGCCGCCAGGGCCGCTACCTGCACGAACGCCAGCACCAAGCCGTTGGAACGGCGCGCAAAGTGCCCCGTGAGCGCGATCTGGAAACCGCAGCCGATGGCGCAGAGCAGCGTCTCGGTGTCGCCCCGGTTCCATCCGCCCATGGGCGCGCCCGGAACATGCACCAGCAGGTACAGCCCGCCGCAGGCCGCCAGGGCTGCGCAGGCGTGGGACATCCGCAGGCGGTCGCCGATGAACAGGCCGATCATCGGCGTGAAAAGCACGTACAGACCCGTGATGAAGGCGGACTTCGAGGTGGAGGAGAAGCGCAAGCCATCAGCCTGGAGCCAGAAGACGATCACCATGACCAGGCCCATCCATAGGCCATCGATCACCGCGCGGCGCTGCACGCGCACGCGCGAGATCCATAGGAACAGGCCCAGGCACACCGCGCCGAGGGTGGCGCGAAGCGCCAGCATGGCGCCGACGCTCAGCCCCGATTGCAGAACCAACTTCATGGCCGCAAAACTGCAGCCCCAAACCATCGTCACCGGCAGCATGCCGATGACGGCCCATAAATGTTTCGACTTTTCTGGAATCACGGAATCAGCGGATGACGGCCGAAACGCGCAGCATGACTTCAGGCTGATCGGGATCGTCCAGGGTTAGGGTGATGTTCTCGTTGTAGGTGCCAGGCTTGGCGTTGGCGCCCAGCACCACTGTCACGTTCTGGACTGCGGCGGCGGTCTTGCTCAGGCCTTGGATCTGCAGCGCGGGCAGGGTGCTGCGGACGCCGGTGACGCGGAAGGGACGTCCATCCACCTGGCTAAGCTGGATGTTCTGCTGAAGCCGTTTCCCGGCTGGCTCCACCCACGCCAGGCGATCGGGGGAGGCCACCACATGGGCCTTCAGCTCCCACTGCACGACGATCTGGATGACGGGTGTGCGCTCGCTGGTCGTGATCACGGTGAGATTGTCGGCGCCAGTGGTCTTGCCGTGCGGGATCTTGCGTCCATCCAGGGTCACGTCCAGGATGGCGTCGTTGCCTTCGCCATGCACAGCGGCGCTCAGGTAGGGCGCGCCAGGGGCCTTGGTCTCGCGCACCTGGACGGGCTTGCCGTTGCCGGAGCGCAGGCGCACCGAGACCTTGCGGCTTTGTGTGCGCAGCATGTCGTTGACGAACAGTGCGGTGGTGTCTGGCGTGATGTCGTGAACCACCTCCGCCTCGAAGGTCAGCGTGGTGTTGGGGTTCACGGGATCGTTGGAGATGACCTGGAGCGACTTGCGGACCGCTCCGCGAAAGCCCGCCGGGTTGAAGGTGACCTCCACCTCGGTGCTTTCGCCAGGGGCGAGGGACCACTTGCCCAGCATGGTGTAGGTGCATCCGCAGGAAGGATTCAGCCGTGTGATATTGAGCTGGCTCTTTCCGGTGTTGCTGACCTTGAATCGGTATAGCGCCTTGCGATCGGGCGCGATCTTCCCGAAATCGTGGTGGGTAGTGGGGAACGTAATGACGGGCACATCCTGGGCGGCCTGCACGGCGATCGGCAGGATGGACGCGAACACCGGGACCATCAGGCTTTGGGAAAACGTCGTGCGTCGCATGAACACCTCGTTCTTACATTCTACGTTCGCATCAGGGATTCGAGGGCATTCCATGCGCGCTCGGCATCGAGGCCCGCCAAGCAAGGGTGTCCTTCGATCTCGCAGTCCCGCTTGAAGCAGGGGGCGCAGGGGATATCGTCCCGGCGCAGGGACGCGGTGCGCGGTCCCCACGGCGTGCTGCCGCCGGGATCCGTCGCGCCGTAGAGGGCCAGCGTGGGGGTTCCGCAGGCGGCCGCGAGATGGCTGAGTCCGGAATCATTCCCAACGGCCCCCGAGGCCCCGCGAAGCCAGGCCGCGGCCTGCTTGAGGTTGGTGGCGCCGCAGAGGTTGTGCGTCGCATCCATCACGGATCCACAGATCGCGCTTTCCCCGGCGGTGCCCAGGATGACCACGCCAAACCCTCGGTCCCGCGCGATCCGGGCGAGCTTCGAGAAGTGATCCGTGGGCCAGGCCTTGGAGGGCCAGGTGGAGCCCGGCATCAGGCAGATGTAGGGCCCCTCCGGGCTCTGGATGGAGAGGCCCGGATCGTAATCAGCGAAGGGCATGGGCGGCAGATCCGGCCATCGCTTGGCCAGGACAGCGTGATAGCGCTGCATGAAGGGGCCGGAAGCGCTCCAGAAGGGGCCGCTCACGGTATTGAAGAATCCGGCCAGGCTCTCATTCACGCCGATGCGCTCGGGGACACGGGCCAGGAACGCCGCCAGGGCGGGGCGCAGCGATTTGGGAAAGTGGATCGAACGCGTGGGATGGTGTGTGTGCAGCAGGCGGGTCAAATCCATCACGCCGGGCTTGCCGCGATCGGGCACCACGGCATCGGCCAGGGGATGGTCCTCGACCAGGGAGACCGCCGCGGCCGGGCCCCACGCCACGATGGGGCCGATGTTCATCTGGCGCAGCAGGCGCAACACGGGCAACTGCATGACCGCATCCCCCACGAACCTGGGAAAGCGCACCCAGGTGGCACCTTCTGGAATCTGCCCCTCATCCACCACGCGATCGCTCCTTGGCTCCATCATATCGGGCAGGCTCGTGCATCCGCCGCGTTTCAAGGCCGGGCCGGAAAAGTCCGAAAGCAAGAGATAACGAGGTGTCCATGCTTTCCATCCTGCTTGCCGTCGGCTTGCTGTCTGCTCCCGAGGAATCCACCCCGGCCCGTCGACATTCCGTAGCAGTGCCTCCGGAATCCCATGCGGAAACCAGCCCCGGGGCCAGCGCTGCATCCGGTGCCGGATCGAAGGCGGGGGCGAAAGCCGAAAAGAAGGCCGCGCTGAAGGCGAAAGCGGGCAAGACAGCGGAAAAGAGCGAGGCCGAGCCTGAATCCGAATCTGCCAAAGAGGCAAAACCTGAGAGCAAGCCCGAAACCAAACCCGTGCCCAGGCCCATCCGGCCCCGGCCCGTGGCGCGCAGGCGAGCGGGTGAACCCACCCCGGCGGAGGTGCACAAGCGCCTAGCCGAGGCGGAGGCCAAGGCCCTGCGCCTGACCGAAGAGAACGCCAAGCTGCAGCAGGAGATCGCCAAGGCCCAGGGGCTTCCCGCCTCGCCGATCACCACGCCGGATGCGGCCGTGGCCGAGCTGAAGAGCGGCAACAGCCGTTTCGTGGCGGGCAAGCGCGTGCGGACGCTGCTTTCCATGCAGGACGAGGATCTGCGCGCGGCCCTGAACAAAGGCCAGGCGCCATTCGCGGTGATCGTCACCTGTTCGGATAGCCGTGTGGCGGATAACCTGCTGTTCGATCAAGAGCTCGGGCGGCTCTTCACCATCCGCGAGGCGGGCAACAGTCCGGATATCCAGGGCATCGCCTCCGCCGAATACGCCGTCGAGCACCTGGGCACCAAGCTCGTGGTCGTGCTGGGCCATACCAGCTGCGGCGCCATCAAGGCCATCGCGGAGGCCCACGGCAAGCCCTTGCCCGGCAATCTCTGGTCCCTGCAGGCCGCCACGGCGGGGCTTCTGGAATCCACCCTCGAGGATCCCAACGCACCTGCCTCCGAATACCACCTTCGCCTGTCAGAGACCAACGCCCAGCGCCAGGCCCAGGCCATGCTCGCCCGCAGTGAGATCCTGCGCGAGGGGGTCGCGGCGGGAAGGCTGAAGGTGCTGCCCGCCGTCTACGATCTGGCCAGTGGCGCCGTCAAGTTTCTGGAAGCCCCCATGGCCGACGAAAAGCCGAAGGCACATCACTGACAGGCCCATTTTCCCTGTCGCGGATCAGTTGTTGTACCCGCTCAGGACGCGGATCCGCTTCGTTCCTTTGGGCGGCGGGTCGTTGGTGATGTGTACGCGCCCGTTGGCGTCGGTCCACTGGAAGATGGGGCTGGACGCGGTCGGGGGCGCGGGATTTGGCTTGGACGTTTCCTGGAGCGCGGCCTGTTCTTTCGTTGGGGCGTCTCCGCGCTTGGGAGGCGCCTCCCGGCGTTTAACGGACGCTTCGCTACCGGAAGTTGCGCCAGGGGCACCGGCCTCGTCGATCAGGAATCCGCCCCGGCCCTTCTTCAGCAGCGCCATGGATCCGGCGGCCTTGGGGTCCGCCACCACCAGGCGTTTGGTGTAGAGCTCCATGACGCGCGGCACGTAGGCGCGGGTCTCGGCAAAGGGCGGGATGCCCTTGTGCTTGTCCACCGCGCCTTCCCCGGCGTTGTAGGCCGCGATCACGCGGCTGAGATCCCCCTTGAAATATCCCATCAGGAACTTCAGGTATTTTGTGCCGCCCGTGATGTTTTGGCGGGGATCGAAGGGATCCAGCACGCCGAATCGTTCCGCCGTCTTGGGCATGAGCTGCATCAGCCCTAGTGCGCCCGTCCGGCTGCGCGCCTTGTAGTTGAAGGCGCTTTCCGCCTGGATGATGGCCCGCGCCAGCCAGGGATCCACGCCGATGCTGCCCGCGATCTCATCCACCATCGCCAGCAGTTCCGGGCTTTTCAGCACCCGGGCCATCTCCCCGCGCGAGATCGCGAGGCGGATGTGGCCTACGCCGATGTGCTTGAGCGTAAGGCCCTGCCCGCGCATGTACGAGGGTGGCAGGTTGTTGATGACCACCGTTCCGTTGCGATCGTAGTAGGTGTAGAGATAGGTCGTCTTGTCGGCGCTCGGCGATTTGGCCGGGAGGGTCAAAGTCCCCAGTGCGAGGGCGAGTGGTAGGAACGGAAGAAAACGCATCACCACCAAGCATAATGCCTTCGGCCTTTTCATGCTTTCTGGGCGCTGGGCGGGCCGGTGGATCTACAGCGAGCGCAGAAAGCTCTCGGTCTCATCCCAATCGCGGGTGAGAGGAAAGGGCGGCAGGGCGGCGCGGATCTGGGCGGCGTAGCGCTTTCCGCAGCGATCCTCGTGGGGCAGCATCATGCGCGGATCCAGGATGCAGACCACGCCGCGATCGCTGCGGGTGCGGATCAGGCGGCCGATGCCTTGCTTGAGCTTCAGGGTCATCTGGGGCACCTGGATGCCGATGAAGCCGAGTCCTTTTTGCTTGGCGTCGGCTTCGCGCACGCGGGCCTGCAGCACGGGGTCATCCGGGGGGGCGAAGGGCAGGGCGGTGACGATGACCAAGCTCAGCGCGTCGCCGGGCATATCCACACCCTGCCAGAAGCTGGCGAGGCCCAGCAGCACTGCGCCCGGGGTCTTCTTGAATCGCTCCATCATGGCGTGGCGCGTCATGCCCTCGCCCTGCACGAAGAACGTGAGCTGGGGCAGTGCGGCCTCCAGGCGCGGGCGGAAAGCCGCTAGCATCTTGCGGCTGGTGAACAGCACCAGGCCGCGGCCCCGACTGGCGCGCAGCAGGCGATCCATGGCTTCCAGGCCCATCTCCACCCACAGCGGCTCGCCAATGCCATCGCGGCCCGCCTTGCGCTCGGGAATGCCCGGCGGGATGAACAGCAATCCCTGGGCGCCGAAGTCGAAGGGGCTTTCCACGTGCTGGGAGCGCGCGGCTTCCTCCTCCGTCAGGCCCAGGCGCAGCCTCAATCCGTTGAAGCCCCGGCCATCCCGCAGCGTGGCGCTGGTGAGGATGACGGTGTGGAAGCCCCGGCGCAGATGCTGATGGAAGAAAGGCCGCACATCCACGGGGCTGGCCTTGAACTGGATCATGGTCGGCCCTTCGCGGCTGAGCGTGGACACCCAGCCTTCCGGTTGCGCGAAGATCTGCTCCATGCGCTGGAAAGACAGCCCCACACGCTCTGCCAGACGGCGCCAATTCAGGTCTTCGGGCGATTTCTCGGTGTTGCGCGCGGCCAGGCGCCGGGCCTCTTTCCAGACCTCCTGCCCTGCTTCCACCCAGGCACCGACCGCATTGGCCAGGAGCGCTATGGGCAGGCGATCATCCTCGAACCCAAAGGTGCCGCTCTCCAGGGGAACCACGGCCAGCAGGGCATCCCAGGCCTTCTCCCAAGGGCCCAGGTAGGATTCCAGCAGGGCGCCTTCGCTGCCCTTGGCGGCCTCTTCGGCCAGATCCCGGAACAGCAGGCTCATGGCGCGGTTGGACCAGGCTTCGGCGCAGCTCTCGGTGAGCTGCTCCTCGATTTCGTGAGCCTCGTCCAGGATCAGGATGGGCGCATCGGGAAGCACCTGCCCGAATGCACTTTCGCGCAGCACGCGATCCGCCAGCAGCAGGGCGTGGTTGGCGATGACGAGATCCGCCTGGGCGATCTCCTGGCGCAGTTTCGTCAGGAAGCAGCCCTCGTAGTGCGGGCATTGGCGGCCTGTGCAGCGCTCGACGCGGGCGTTCAGCTTGTCCCACAGATCGGATTCGCCTTCGCCGTGCTTGCCCAGTTCTTCGCGGTCGCCGGTGAGCGTTTCCTTCGCCCAGCGCGGAAGGGCCAGCCACAGGCCGTGGTCCGCCATGGCCATCTCGGCGGGGGGATGGGCCTCCATCTGTTCCCAGGCGGCCTTGCACAGATAGTTGGCGCGGCCCTTGGCGAGCACGGCCTTCACGTCACAGCCCAGGATGCCGCGGGCCCGGGGCAGGTCGTCATCCAACAACTGGCGCTGGAGTTGCTTGGTGCGGGTGGCCACCAATACGGGCGTGCGCCTGCTGGCCAGGGCCGGGATCAGATAACCCAGCGATTTACCCGTGCCCGTGCCCGCTTCGATGGCCTGGAGGATCGCGTCGGGCCGCGCATCCGGCTCGCCGCCCGCGCGCTTCCAGCGGTCGATGCGTTCCGCACCCTCCTGTATGGAATCCGCCACCAGTTCGGCCATCCGTCGCTGTCCAGGCCGTTCCTCGGCTCCGGGGAAGCAGGCGTAGAGCCTGCCCTCAGGCGGCGCGAAGTATGGGTCCATGGCGTGCGACATAAGCCTCCAGCATGGCAGAGGAGGCGGAATTATGGCGAATGTCTACTGGTATCCGTATCCGGGATCGGTGTCGTATCCGTACGGGTTCTCGATGGGGTCCTGGTCTGACATCTGGCACCTCCGGTTTGCCGTCCGTGGGTGCCCATGTTTTGCATATCGCGGGCCAAGTTTTTGGGCTTGATGGAGGGATCGAATGCCATGGTTTCGTAAATTACGAACCACTTCGTTGACTTCAACGAAGTGGTTCGTATGATGAGGGCATCACCCCTGGAGGTTTCATGTCCAAGACGCCGATCCGTCCGTCCGATGGCGAGCTCGCCATCCTGCGGGTGCTCTGGCATCTGGGGCCGTCGACGGTGCGGGATGTGCACACCGAGCTGTCGAAGGACCGGGACATGGGCTACACCACCGTGCTGAAGCTCATGCAGATCATGGCGGAGAAGGGCCTGGTGGATCGTGACGAGTCCGCGCGGAGTCACGTCTACCGGGCCGCCCAGGGTGAGCGGCCCACCCAGGTTTTTCTGCTGAAGGACCTGGTCCAGAAGGCTTTTGGCGGAAGCGCCAAGGCGCTGATGGTCCGGGCGCTGGAGGCAGAGCGGGCCTCGGAAGCAGACCTCGACGAGATCCAGCGTTTGCTGGACGAAGCACGGCGGAGGCGTTCATGAACGCATGGTTTGATCCGCATCCGTGGATGATTGCCCTCGCCTGGGCGCTGATCCACTTCCTGTGGCAAGGCGCCCTGATCGGTCTGCTGGCGAAGGTCTGTCTGCAGCTCGGACGGGAACGCTCGCCAGAGTTCCGATACGCCGTGGCTTGTGCGGCGCTGGTGGCCATGCCTCTGGCGCTCCTGGGCACCTGGACCTGTCTGGTTCGGGGGCCGGAGGCCAGCGCGGCGGGGGATCTACAGATGCTCGCCAGCATCACCGGTGGGCGTTCGGCGGATCCCATCTGGACGGTGCCCCTGCTTCAGGCCGTGATCCTGGCCTGGAGCGCAGGTGCGGCCTTCATGGCGGCCCGCCTGGGCGCAGGCCTGGTCTGGCTCTACGGGGTCTGCCTGCGTGAGGCGCGTCCGCTGGAGGACACTCTGGTTCGCCGCTTCCGGCCTCTGGTCGAGAGCCTGAATGCAGGACTGGGGCGGTTGCGCAGGCCGCGCCTGTGCGTCTCCAGCCGGGTGGATTCCCTGCTCGTGCTGGGTTGGCTGCGCCCTGTGATCCTCGTGCCCGCCTCGGCGATCACGGGGCTGGAGCCCGCGCATCTGGAAGCGCTCCTGATCCACGAGTGGGCCCACGTTCGCCGCTTCGACGATGCGGTCAACCTGCTGCAGAACCTGGTCGAGGTGCTGTTCTTCTTTCATCCCGTCGCCTGGTGGCTCTCTCGCCAGGTCCGCCTGGAACGCGAACACTGCTGTGACGACGTGGCGGTGCGCCGCTGCGGCGATCCCCTTGTCTATGCCTCTGCCCTCGCGGCTTTGGAGGCGCTTCGAATTCCATCCACGAACACCATGCACTTGGCCCCTGCGGCCAAGGGAGGTTCCCTCATGCTACGCATCCGTCGCATCCTGACGCCCCGTCCCCAGGCCGTTTCCGGCCGCTCCATCCTTCCCTTGCTCTCCGCCGCCGCGCTGCTTGCGGCCCTGGCCCTGGGTCAGCGCCTGCACGCGACGGATCCCGCGCCCTCTCCGGCTTCCGTCGCTGCGGAGGAGAGCGTTCGCGACGTTGCCTTCAAGCAGATCAAGATCAAGCACCAGCCCAATGCCCCGGCCTATCCCGCCGATGCCAAGGCCAAGCGCATCCAGGGCACGGTGGTGGTGAGCATCGTGATCGACACCGAGGGCGTGCCCCAGTCCGTGAAGGCCGTCTCGGGCCCAGAAGAACTGCGCGCCTGTGCTGAGGGCTACGCGAAGGACTGGCGTTTCGAACCCGCCAAGGTCAAGGGCAAGGCCGTGAAGGCTCGCTTCAAGCTGACCATGCCGTTCCGCCTGAAATAGGCCGCGACTCCGGTTGAGTCCTCCTCCTCAACCAGATTCCCCGCCCGTTCATCCCGACGCTGATCTGGCCTGGGATGGGCGGGCGGGTGGCCTGTCGCTTCGAGTTTTCTGTGGAAACCTTCCCGCCTGCCGCATCATGGGACATGAGCCGATCTTGTGGAGGCGACGATGACAACCCGACGCTTGGCCCTTCTTTTGGGAGGGATGCTGGTGGCCCTGCTGGCTGGCGCGCCGCTCTGGGCGCAGACCTACGAGCGACCCAACCAGCAGATCCCCAAGGACGAGCAGGCGGTCATCGACGCCAATCGGGCCGGGGCCAAGCCTCGCACGCCCAAGGCTCGCGGGCC
The DNA here is from genome assembly GCA_035352715.1 of Holophaga sp. Taxonomy (GTDB): domain Bacteria; phylum Acidobacteriota; class Holophagae; order Holophagales; family Holophagaceae; genus DAOPYE01. The sequence goes on from DAOPYE010000021.1 coordinate 15,285, forward strand.
CATGGATTCGCGGGAATCGGCGCGGGTTCGGATCATCAAGAGTGTTCGGCCCTCCGTTGTCCACATCACGAGCGCCACCAAGCGCTTCGGCATCGTCAATCTGAACACGGGGGATGTGTTCAGCCTGCCGCCGGGCACAGGCACGGGTTTCGTGTGGGATGACAAGGGACATGTGGTGACGAATCACCATGTCATCGAGGTCGATCTCGCGGGGCATGCCCAGACCGAGGCCGAGGATCTAGAGGTGAGGCTTCCGGACGGGAAGAGCTATCGGGCGAGGGTCGTGGGGGGCAGTCTTGCCTACGATATCGCCGTGCTTCAGGTGTTTGCGCCCCTCAAGAACATGAAGCCCATTCCCATCGGCACCTCCAAGAACCTCGAAGTCGGCCAGTCGGCCATGGCCATCGGCAATCCCTGGGGTCTGGAACACACCGTGACCGAAGGCATCATCTCGGCCCTGGGGCGAGAGATCGTCACGGATCCTTCGCTGGGGCGCCGTATTCGGGGCGCGATCCAGACGGACGCGGCCATCAATCCGGGCAATTCCGGTGGCCCTCTGCTGGACAGCGCGGGTCGGCTCATCGGCATGAACACCAGCATCCAGTCCACGTCCGGATCCAGCGCGGGCATCGGCTTCGCCATTCCGGTGGACACCTTGAACCGCATCGTGCCCCTGCTCATCGCGCGGGGACAGGTGGAACGGCCCGTGCTTGGCTTCGGGACGATCCCGGATGATCAAGCGCAGGCGTTGGGGGTGACCCGAGGGGCTTTGGTGGGGGATGTCGAGGTGGGCAGTGTGGCGGATGGGGCGGGACTGAAGGGGCTGAAGCTCTCGGCGCAGCAGGAAATCCTGGGGCTGGGGGATGTGATCGTGGGTTTCCAGGGTCACCCTGTAGAGAACGCCATCCAGCTCTTCGACATGCTGGATCTGGTTCCGCCGGATAGCGTATTGGAGTTCGAGGTCCTGCGGGATGGCAAGCCGCTGAAGCTGACGCTGAACTCTGGAAGGTGCAAGGAGTCGTCGCCCAAGGTGGATTCGGACAAGGCGGGCCCCTTGCTGTAGGAATGGCCGAGTTCCGCTATGCTTGAGAAACCATTCTCGAGGAGATTCCTGTGCTGCCACTGATTCTGGCTTCTGCCGCCCTCGTGGGTCACCCCGCCAAACCCAAGCCCGTGGAAGGTCCCGCCATCGAAGGCTGGATCACGAATCAGGCCGGAAAGCCTCAAGCGGCCAAGATTGGTCTCATCGCCCTCTCCCAGCGCGGCGATGTCTCCTTTCCCTCCAAGGTTGTGGTCAGCGCTGCCGTGAAGAGCAAAAAGAAGGTCGCGCCGGGCTATCGCATCGCCGCTGCACCCGGTTTGTATCTGCTGGATGTCCGGGCCAACGGGTTCGAGCGGCTGCAGGTGCCCGTCCTCGTCGGTGAAGACGGCTTGAAGGCTGTGGATCTGACCCTGCGTTCCGAGAAGGCGAAGGACGACGCCCAGGCCATCAGCTCGGATGCGAAGCTGGTGAAGCTGGAAGCCCTCTACGCTGCCCAGGTCGCTCGCGAGGCCAAGTATCAGAAGACCTTGCGCGATCCCGCCGTGCGGGACGCCAAGAGCGCTCCGGTGGATTGGACAGCGGATGTCGAAGCCCTTGCCAAGGAGCTGAACGCCGGGACAGACGCGGATGCCCAGGCTCTGGCCGCCGCCTGCTACCTGGAGCTGGGGTACATGCGCGCCAAGCTGGATCCCGCCACGGCCTCGCTGGCCCTGGACAAGCTGCCCGCCAAGAGCCCTTTCTGGGCCCTGAATCCCCGCGTGGCTCCCACGAGCTTTGCGGCTGCGGCCCGCACCGCCGAGTGGCCCGCCTTCCGCGAGGCGCTGGCCAAGGACAATCCCGACGCTGAGCTGCGCGCCTACGGCTATTTCGCGCAGCTCTCCTCGGCCGCCAGCAAGGGCGACAAGGATAAGCAGAAAGCCCTGTTCCAGACGCTGACCACGGAATACAAGGACACCCGCTTCGGCAAGAGCGCCAAGCAGCTTGATCCCGACAAGACGCCCGTGGCGGCCCCTGTTGCAGCACCCGCTGCCAAGCCCGAGGCCCCAGCCGCTCCCGCCGAAAAGGCGACGCCAGCGCCTGCGTCAGAAGCGGTGCCCGCGCCGTCCGCTGCGGAAGCTCCGGCCTCCGCCGAGCCCAAACCTGCTGACGAGGCGAAACCTGCGGCAGAAGCCGAAACCGCCAAGTAGACGTTTACTTCTCTTCTCGGGGCCCGCGATCGCGGGCCCTTTTCTTCGTCCGGCAGGTATTCTCTGAACTGCATCCAGGGATGGCTCCATGCGTTTCACCGTCAAGCTCACCACCTCCACCGGCGAAGTCCTGTTCCGGGATTTTGAGGGCGCGGACGAGCGCGATGTGCGCAGCCGCGTCATGGCAGAGGGCAGCTTTCCACTCGAGATCCGTTCTGCGGCGTCCGCGAATCGACGAGGTCGGCTCGTCAAGGCCGAGCCGCTGATCATCTTCAACCAGGAGCTGCTGGCGCTTCTCAAGGCTGGCATTCCCCTGCTGCAATCCCTGGAACTGCTGGTCGGGCACGGCAAGGACGCCACGCTGCGGGCCGCGCTGGAGCGCGTCGTGGAGCTGGTGCGGAGCGGCATGGCATATTCCGAAGCCTTGGAACAGGTCGGCGCCTTTCCGGCCGTCTACCGCGCCAATGTGGTGGCCGGAGAGCGCAGCGGAACCCTGCCGGAAGTGATCAGCCGCTGGCTCGCCTTCCAGTCTTTCGCCCAGAAAAGCCGTCGCCGCATCGTGGAGGCGCTCTTCTACCCCGCCTTTCTGGTCGGGGTGCTGGTGGTGGCGCTGGGGGTGATCTTCAACGTGGTGCTGCCGCGCTTCGCCGAGATCTATTCGGATGGCCAGATGGAGATGCCCATGGCCACCAAGGTGCTGCTGGCGCTGGGCTCGTTCATGCACAACACGCTCTGGCTGCAGGGCATCGCGGCCATCGGCGTGATGTTTCTGGTGCGATGGCTGTTCGCCACAGATGCGGGTCGGCGGGCCTGGGAGCGGGCGCTGATGGGCGTGCCGAAGCTGGGCGATCTCTACCGGATGTACCACTCGTCGGTCTTTGCGCGCACCCTTGGCATCCTGCTGGCGGGCGGGCTTCCGGTGTTCCAGGCGCTGGAGGTGATCCAGCGCACCACGCCTTCGGAGCGGATGAAGCTGCGTCTGCTGGATGTCTCCGAGCGCGTGCGCGCGGGTTCCAGCCTGCATCTGGCGCTTGAACAATCGAAGCTGCTGGACCCCCTGGCGGTGGAAATGACGCGCGTGGGCGAGCAGAGCTCGGCGCTGCCGGACATGCTGAACCACGTGGCCGACTTCTTTGATCAGGAGGTCGAAAAGGCGACCACGGTCATTACGGGCCTCATCGGTCCCGTGCTGATCCTGTTCATGGGATGCGTCGTGCTGGCGCTGCTGATCGCCGTCTACGTGCCGCTGTTCGAGGCTGGCAACGCCGTCAGGTAATCAGCGGTAGCGGTCCTTCAGCCACTTGTTCGGGTCTTGCGGTTGGGCGAGGTGGCGGATCTCGAAGCCCAGCCGGGGGCCCTCCACCGTCTCGCCCACGGAGCCGAGGGTCTCGCACGCGCGCAAGGTCTGGCCCTTGGCGACGTTGAGGGTGCGCAGATGGGTGTACAGGCTGAAATAGCCGCCCCCGTGATCGACGATGACCATGGGGCCATAGCTCTGGTAACTTTCGGCGAAAACCACCCGGCCATCGGCCACGGCCTGCACGCGGCTGCCTTCGCCCGCTTCGATCAGCAGGCCGGATTGGACGGTTCGGGTATGGAACTTGGGATGCAGATGCTCGCCGAAGGCCTGTCCCAGCGAACCTTCGACGGGGCGGGGCAGCTCGCCCTTCAGGCTGGCGAAGGACACCGCGGCGTCGAAGGCGTCCGGCTTGGCGCGTCCCAGCAGGTTATTGAGCATTCGCTCCAGTTGGATGGCCTCTTCGGCGAGTTCGGCCTGGACCTCCTTCTGGCGGCTCTCATCCTGGCGCAGGCCATCCAGAAAGGTTGATAGCTGATCCTCGCTCAGGCGCAGGCTGCCTTGGATCTGTGTGGCTTCCATCTCTTCTTGGGAAAGCCGTTGCAGGCTGGCCTGCAGATCCTTTTCGCGCTGGGCGAGATCGCCTTGCAGGTGCTGGATCCGGTCCAGTTTCGAGCGCTCCTGGCCTCGCCAATAGGCCAGGTACCTGCCCTGGACCAGATATTTCTCCAGGCTCGACAGGGTGGGGAAAAAACTCAATCCGCCCCAGGGGCCGACGGCCTGCATCCAGCGAACTTGGCGCTTCAGCTCTTTGCGTAGCTGGAGGATCTCCTTCTGGATCTCCCCTTTCCGGGTGGTGATCTGGTGGACTTCCGCCTGGGTCTGGTCCCGCTTGAGTCGCGCGCCTTCGGCCTGCGCCCGGGCCCGATCTGCCTGGAGCGAGACCTTCTGCATCTCCACCAGGACGCCTTTGCGGCGCTTCTTCAGGGCGTTCATCTGCTGATCGACCTGGGCGAGGCGGGCCTGGACCTCGGCGAGTTTCTGGCGCACATCCGCGGGATTCTGGTTGCCAGCGTTGCCGGGAGGCTGGGCGTGGATCTGCAGCAGCGCGCCCATGGCTGCGCCCAGGGCGAGGCGCCGGAGGTGCCTTCGCGTGGGCGAGCCGTGCCTCATGCCTTGGACTTCTTGGGCGTTTTGTTCGGCAGCAACAGCAGCAGCCCCGCCAGGACCAGCGGTCCGCCGACGCTCAGAGGCAGGGCCGTCCAGGCGAAGGGATTGCTGGGCAGGGATTCAGTGGGCAGGACGTGAAACAGGAAGGTGGTCGTCTTGACGAGGAATTTGGGCAGTTCGATGACATCGCCGAATTCACTGACCCACGAAAGCAGCTTGCCGATGCCCGCGAGGCTGTAGGCGAAGAGGATTGCAAGGCCCCGGTTGGACTTCAGCACCAGGCCGAGGGCGACGGTCCACAGCAGCAACTGCAGGCCCAGCAGGACGGCGTTGAGATCCGCGCGGAACAGGATGGTCCACGGGCCGGGGGGAATCGGTTCGCCGGGGGCGACGGATTGCAGCGCGGCCTGGGCGAAAGGGCTGCCGAAGAGTTTGAAAGTCGCGGCCAGGATGGGCAGGAGGGCGATCTGGCTCAGGAACAGGCCGTGCGCGAAAGCCAAGCCGCTGCCGATCATCAGGCCCTTGTAGCGTTCGCCTCGGCTACCGGTGCCCAGCCATTCGCCCACGGGCAGAAAGCCGCCCAGCAGGATGATCGCCGGCACCAGGGTGTAGACCATCCGTCCGATGTTTTCCAGGACCATGGGGCGCGGATCCATGCCCAGGGGAAGGGAGGTCCCGAATACGGCCAGCGAGTTGCCATCGCTGCCGAATCCCTGAATGGCCCCCAGCGCGATGCCCGCCAGCAGCAGGCCCAGCGAGGCCCATACGATTCTCAGTCGTGAACTCCCAAACCGATTCATGGCAACTCCGAGATGGAACATTCTAGCCTGGGCGAGCGGATGTTTTTCTCGCCTCCGCACGCTTCCCGCTGCATCATTCCAGTAACGATCAGGAGCGCATATGAACCCCGTGGAATCCATTCCTCCGGCCTCCGGCGATGTGCTGGACGATGCGATCATCCAGCAGCTCCTGGATCTGGATGACGGGAATCTTGGGCTGCTCGAAGAGATGTTTCAGATATTCAAGGACGACACGCCGCCCCGTATCCAGGCGCTTGAAGCCGCGCTGCTCGCGGGCGATCACGCCGAGATGGGCGACGTGGCGCACGCAATCAAGGGCGCATCTGCCACCATGGGCGCCCAGCGCGTTCGTGCCGTGGCCCTTGCGCTGGAGACCGGTGGGCGGAAGGGCTTGGCCGAGTTCTCCTTTGAAATGCTACTGGAGCGCCTGAAGGCCGAATTCCAGATGGCCGTCAAAGCGCTCCAGGACTGCATCGCGTCAAAACGTTAGAAGACCCAGCCGAACCCCAGCTGAACGTAGTCGGTGGAAGGCGGCTCGCCGTTATCCGCGTTGTGGCCCGTGAGGCTCGTATGGTACAGGCCTTCGACGGAGAAGCGCGGCCCGCCCCCGTAGCCGAAGATGTGCCCCAGTCCCACGCGCAGCCCCATGCGGGACTTGTTGGTGGTGTCGGTGTAATCGTAGTCGGGATCGCCATGGCTGTACCCGAATCGCTCGAAATCCGCGGACAGGCCACCCAGGAAGTAGAGCCCACGCTGGCGATAGGCGCTGCCATTGCCTGGGAACAGCTGGATGGTGCCGCCGATGCCGAAGAGTTGGTGGCGAAGGTTGATGGTTTCGTATCCTTCGGCCCGGTTGGTGCCGTTTTCGGTCTGGCCGAACAGATCCAGGCGGAATGCGACGTGCGGGTCCATGGGGAAGCTGATGGTGAACTGGCCGCCCAAGCCGATGTCGTAGGTCTCCTTTTGGGGGCTCATCACGCTGCCATTGGCCGCGTAGGTGCTGCTGCTGAACCCTCCGGTGGGGATGATGAGGTTGATCCCGGCGCCGATGTGGGGTTCCTGCGCGGCCAGCGTGGCAGAGGCCGTCGCCGCGAGAATGAGGGTGGAGATGGACCATTTGCGCATGTTTCCTCCTGTGGGGCGGGTTTGCGAGGGGCGTGCCAGCCATTGGGATCGCTTGTGCTGGAACGAGTTCATGAATAGTTTCGAACGCTTTGCCCTTGTGCGCCAGGGATGCGGAATGCTTCAGGCGTGGCGGTTCTGCAACAGGGGGAGCTACCCTGATAGTCAAACGAGGATGATATGCCCTGGAAAAAAGATCTTGCCAAGCTCAAGCAGGAATTGAAGAACGAGGATCCGCCGCCCGCACCCAAGGTGTCGCCGGTGCGCCAGGCGGAAAAGTCGGCAGCTCCCGTCGATCTGGAGGGCGAGGACGCTGTCTTTCTCGCCGCCATGGGGCGTCGGGCCCCGAAACCCGCTGCACAGGATCGGCCCGTCCTTCCGGAGCCTTCGGTGGAACTTCCCGCCGTCCCAGTGGTCGCCAAGGACACGGTTGCGCGCCCCTCTGTGCCCTCCAATGCTGGGGGTGACGAGAGCTTCGCGGGTGCGATGGCGGCACTGAAGGGCGTGACGCGAACGGTTCCTCGATATGCGGGGTTGGAGGCGAAGCGGGTCTCGGCTCCAAGTGCAAAGGCGGTTGCCAGGGCACAGGCCCCGGCTCCGGTTTCGGCTCCAGCTCCAGTGTCTGCGCCTGCGCCTGTTCCCGCGGTGCCGGCAGAGCCGCTTCCCCCGGTTTCGGTCCCTGAGCCTGAGCCCGCCCCCGCCCCTTCATGCCTGGCGGAGGACAAGGGCGCGAAAAAGCCCGTGCTGATCCAACTTGCGGCCGGGATGGCCGTGGATGTGGACGGCATGCTGGATCTGCGTGGGCACTCCTCCCAGGATGCGCTGGAGCGGCTGAAGGAGCGCGTTCTGGACGGCCAGGTGCTGGGGTGGCGCACCCTTCATCTCCATCTTGGGAATGATCCCGGGCTGGCGGAGGCGTTCGAATCCTTCATCGGCGGGCCCATCGCAGCGGGCATCGCCCGTTACGCCCTTGCGCCCATTCCCATGGGTGGCGCGCAGGCTCGGATCCTGTATTTTTCGGGGATGGTCCCCGGGACGAAGGAAGGTGTATGAGTCTGCTTGCGGTCGGAAGCCTAGCTTTTGATGATTTGGAGACCCCCTCTGGGCGTCAGAGCGATGTATTGGGTGGCTCCGTTTCCTATTTCTCACTGGCCGCGAGCCATTTCCACCCCGTTCAGGTCGTGGCCGTGGCGGGCGAGGATTTTGGCCCCGGTGAAAGGGCGATCTTCGAAGGGCGTCCCATTGATCTTGCTGGGCTTGAAACCAAGGCGGGCAAGTGCTTCCGCTGGAAGGGCGTCTATGGGGAAAACCTCAACGAGGCGATCACCCTTGAAACGCATCTGAATGTGTTTGAGACGTTCAATCCCCGCCTGCCCGAGGCTTTCCGCTCATCCGAGTTCCTGTTCCTTGGGAATATCGCACCCTCGTTGCAGATGCATGTTCTGGAGCAAATGGCGGCCCGACCGCGTTGGGTCGCGCTGGACACCATGAATTTCTGGATTCAGGGTTCCACCGAGGATCTGCGGCGGGTCCTGGCGAAGGTGGACATCCTCCTGGTGAATGAAACCGAGGCGCGCCTGCTGTCGGGCAAGCGACTGCTTCAGCATGCCTATCAGCGCATTCGCGAGATGGGCCCTCGTGTGCTTGTTGTCAAGCGAGGCGAGAACGGCGTCATGCTCTTTTCCGACGAAGGTCTGAAGCTGCTCCCGGCGTTCCCCGTGGAAAGCGTCGTGGATCCGACGGGAGCCGGAGATACCTTCGCCGGTGGCTTCCTGGGGCACCTTGCTTCCGTCGGGAAGCTGGATCTGGAAACGTGCCACGCGGCCGCGGCCATGGGCACCGTGATGGCCAGTTTCACCGTCGAGGATTTCGGCCTCCGGCGGCTTTCAAAGGCTTCTCGTTCTGAGATCGACTCCCGCTTGCGTGCTTTTTCAGGCATGATTCGAGTAGATAGATTATAATCCAGCCAGTTTTCCAAGGGAGAATGTGATGCATAAGCGCCAATGGCTGCGTGCAGTGTCCATGACGTCGTGCCTTGCCTTGACATTGGCGGCCCAGGAGACTGTTCCGGCTCCATCCGCCGAAGCCAAGACGGGCCAAGTGGTCAAAGTGCCCGTTCACCGCTCCCGCTGGGATTATCCCAAGGAAATCACGATCCCAGAGAACACCCAGTTGCATGTCGTCGAGCGCGGCGACACTTTCTGGGATCTGGGCAACAAGTATCTTGGGAACCCGTTTGCCTGGCCGCAGATCTGGGAACTCAACAAATGGGTGACGGATCCCCACTGGATCTACCCCGTCGATCATCTGCTGGTCCCCGGCGGCCGCCAGGCCGTCGTCCAGGGGGAGACTCCGGCGGAAGTGGCCAACGTCCAGCCCCGCCGTCATCTGTTCAACAAGCCCGTTCAGGATGAATACGCCTTCACCTTCCAGGACTTCATCCAGCTCCCCTATCTGGCAGCGAAGGGCGCTCCGGCGCACTTCAAGGAGATCGGGGCCGTCAAGATCGTTGATCGAAAGGTGTCAGATCGCAGTTTGATGGCCGATGGCGACGAGGTGTACCTGGACGGCGGCAGCTCCCGAGGTCTCAAGGTCGGGGATCGCCTGTTGGTTCTCAAGGTCGTCAAGACCCAGCTCTATGCCGCTTCCGACTTCCAGCATCAGAACAATCTGGGAGATGTCATCAAGCAGGTCGGTGTGGTCCGCGTCCTGCGGGCGGAATCCAACTCGGCGATCGGCGTCATCGAGAAGTCCATGGATGCGGTGGAAGTCGGCGATCATCTGGCACCCTTTGCGGAGCCCGCCAACCTCCTGACTCGCATGCGCACCGATATTGCTGAACCCGTTGCCATCCAGTCCCCTGCCGCCTCGGTCATTTACGTTGGCGAGAACCGATCCGTGAATGGCCCCGGGGAAATGCTGATCGTCAACAAGGGCGCCAAGGATGGCCTCCAGGTCGGCCAGGTGCTTCTGGCTGTTCGCAACCATGAATGGACCGTGGATCGGGATGATCGCGGTCGTGCCGTCAAGGGAAAGACGACAAGCTATCTGGGGCAGCTCATCGTGGTGAAGACGGAAGCGGCGTCCGCGACGTGTCGAGTGCTGCGATCCCTCCAGGAACTCGTCCCCAACGATATCGTCACCAAGTAGCTGAACGCGGAGCTATGCCTTGCAGGGGCTTCATCAACGAGCCTTCTGCAAGGTCTGCTCCAGCACCAGGACGCAGCGCTGGCCTTTGGTTGGAAGCTCATAGGGATGCGCATGGCCCGTCCAGCCGGGCGGCAGCGTCTCCTTGTTCCATTCAGGGCCCTTGAGCAGCATCAGGGGGGCACCGGGAAGGGCGTGGCGCTCCCACCATGAAATCAGCAGTTCGGCGGTCCCTACAGCTTTGGCGGTGCCCATGGCGGCTTTGAGGCTTGGGAGTTCCTCCGCGCGGCCAGCGATGGGGATAAGGTTGTTCTGTCCCAGCTCCAGGGCGGCTTGCTTGAGGAAGGCGAGCTTCTTGTGGGATTTGTCCAGGGCCAAAACCTCGATATCCGGCCTCGCGCAGGCAAGGACGATGGCGGGGACGCCCATCCCTGTTCCGAAATCAACGACACGGCTTCCTGGCGGGAGCGGTTCCAGGAACGGCAGCAGGGCGGCCGAGTCCAGGATCAGCTCCTCGAATCGGGCCTCGATGGGCAGTGCGGTAAGCGCGTGGATCTTGTTCCAGCGCTCAAGAAGTTCGAGGTATCGGTTCAAGGCTGGCAGAAGAGGCGCGGGAACATTTGGCTGCATACCTTCAGCATAAAGCGAGGCGTCCCATATGGCATGGGAATCCCTTTCACTGTTTGACGCAGTGGACAAAAACCCTCTGTTTTGCGCTGCCTTTCGCCTTTCAACCATTGGGGCCGGTCAGGGTGAAAATGAATCAAGGATCTTGGATAGGCATTGACGGGAAAGGGAATTCGACGAATACTCTTCGATATTGATTCAACCCATTGGGGGAGCAATGCCTGAAGATACGAGCTCGTTTAAAATCGATTGGTCTTCTCGGAGCAAGTTGCGGGGGCCTGGGGACAAATCTCTTGGTGAGCTTCTCAAGCGTCTTCGGGATCGCTTTGCGCCCACGGCCCAGGGGCTTTCCATTTCCTATGTCGATGATCGGGTCATGAAAAAGCTCAATCGGGAACACCGGGGAATCAATCTCACCACGGATGTCCTCAGTTTTCCCGCCGAACCGGAAAAAGGTGCCTTTCTGCATCTCGGCGATCTGGTTATTTGCCTGCCCGTTGCCGAGAAAATGGCCAAAAAAATGAAGGTGAGCCGTCGTCGTGAAATTGAGACCTTGGTAATCCATGGTTTCCTCCATTTGTGTGGCTACGATCACGAAAAGGACAAGGGCGAAATGCTGAGCCTCCAGGCCCAGCTCGAGCAGGAGTTGCTGGGTAAGGATCCACTCCGGATGAGCCTGAAGCGGGGACGCAAGCCCGGCAGCAAACTCAAGACATTGAAGAATGGGGAGCGTGTGGTCGTTACGGGACGGGCTGCCACCGCCCTGGTCCGCAAGGAGAAAACGAAGAAGCTCAAGGCCAAGGCAACCAAGGCTGCGGTCAAATCCGCGAAGAAGCCCAAGAAGGTTGTTGAAAAGAAACCGGTGGCCCGGAAGCCGAAAAAGGCTGCGACGCCGAAGCCTTCTGCTTCTGTTGCCAAGCGCGCTCCGCGGCGCGTGAAGGCGCCCCGGTTGCGGAGCGGCGTCATCGCTTGACTTCTTGTTGGATCGCCCTGTTGGGCTTGGGTAGAATGACCGTTTGCCCTCGACGGGGCAGGTAATGGAGCGTGTGTGATCAATCTCGCGTGGAGCCTCCTCCTGGCATTGGCGGTGGCTCTGCTGTCCAAGGTGCTGGCGATTTCGTTCTGGTTTGGCGTGCCTCTCGGCCTTCTGGCGGGTTTCGGCTTGTTCGTCTTCCTCGGGCGCAGAACCCGGAATGAGCTGGAGAGTATCTTCAACCGGGCTGCGGAACTGCTTCGCAAACAGCAGTTCGATTCGGCCATCGCCGTCATGAAAGAAGGCTACAAGCTCTCCGGCCGTCAGTTCATGATCAAGGGCTCCATCGACGGCCAGATTGGTGTCGTGCAGTACCTGCGCAAGAAGAACGAAGAAGCCGAACCGCTGCTGCGTTCGGCCAGCATGCAGCACTACATCGCCAAGGCGATGCTGGGGATTCTCCAGTGGAAGCGCGGCGAGAAGGCGCAGGCCCGGAAGACCTTCGATCTGGCCTTGAAGGCCGGGAAGAAGGAAAGTCTGCTCTACGCGGTCTATGCCTACGTCCTCAATGAGATGTCCGACCGCAATGCCGCGATCGATATGCTCAACCGCGGGTTGAAGGCCTGCCAGGGAGATGAGCGACTGCTCAACAACCGGAACCTGCTTCAGAACAACAAGCCCATGAAGATGAAGCTCTATGGCGAGCAGTGGTACCAGTTCATGCTGGAGCGCCCCATGCTGCGCCAGGAGCCGCCCCCCTATGCGAGAGTCTCGAAGCGGGCGTTGCGCGGGTAGCCGCAGCCCGTTTTCGTCATTATCAAAGTCCCCGATTCCATTCGATTCAACGGAGTGATGCATGTCCGGCCACAATAAATGGTCCACCATCAAGCACAAGAAGGGCGCCGCGGATGCCAAGCGCGGCAAGGCCTTCACGAAGATCCTCAAGGAGATCACCGTTGCGGCTCGCTTGGGCGGTGGAGACGTCAATAGCAATCCACGCCTGCGCCTTGCGGTGGATCAGGCCAAAGCCAACAACATGCCGAAGGACAACTGGGAGCGCGCCATCAAGAAGGGCACTGGCGAACTCGAGGGCGTGACCTATGAAGAAGTCACGTACGAGGCCTATGGTCCTGGCGGCAGCGCGTTCCTCATCGAGGCGATGACGGATAACAAGAACCGCACCACGCCTGAGGTCCGCAGCTACTTCGCCAAGTTCGGGGGCGATCTGGGTGCCCAGGGCTCGGTGGCCTACCTCTTCTCCAAGCAGGGCCAGATCGTGGTCGATTCCGAAGTCGCCGAGGACAGGGTGATGGAAATCGCTCTGGAGGCCGGTGCTGATGATGTGGCCGACGAAGACGGCGCCTGGGTCATCAAGACCACGCCGGAGGGCTACCAGGCCGTCAAAGACGCCGTGGACGCCGCCAAGCTGCCCGTCATTGAGGCCAAGATCATCATGGCCCCCAGCACCAGCACCGAGATCCCCGGTGACAAGCTCAAGAGCTTCCTGAAGCTGGTGGACATGCTGGAAGACAACGACGACATCCAGAACGTCTGGCACAACGCCGAATACGATGAGCCGGAAGATTAGTTCGCAACAGGCTCTATGAAAGCGCCGCCCATCGAGGCGGCGCTTTCATGTCAGGGAATCCACGCGGCCACGGCATCCCGGAAAAGGGCGGCCGCATCGTAGTCTTTCGCCAAGCTGGCGGCCTGTTCGATTGCCAGGGCTTTTTGGGTCGCCCACGCCTCGGGGTCCCGGATTAGCGCCGCCGCGCGCTGGGCGGCGTCCTCGAGCAGGGCCGGAGCGATGGGTTGGCGATCATCGGGCTTGTGGATCAGCAGGCCTCCGCGCCCGTCCACAAGCTGGGTGCGGATGCCGCCGACCGTGGGCGCGATGATGGGGACGCCTCGCTCCATGGCCTCCAGCAGCGCAATGGGGAAGAACCCCTCGTTGCGGCTGGTCATGGCGTACAGATCTAGCGCTATGAACGCCTGGGCCAGGCGCGGCAGCGGGCCCGTGCGGCGCACGCGCGCTGCCAGGGGCGAATGGGCGAGCGCCGCATCCAGGCTGTCTTGCGCGTGGCGGTCTTCCCGGCCCGCAAGCAGCACATGGATCTCCCGCCCCAGGGCGCGTTCCAGGGATTCGCTCAAGGCGATGACGGCAGCGGGATCCTTGCGTCGGTCCATCTGTCCGGCGTATCCGACCACGAAGGCGTCCTCGGGCAGGCCCAGCTCGCGCCGGGCGGCGCGTTTCTCCTCGGCCGTGGGGGGCAGGGCGCCTTGTCGCGGATAGACCGGGTGGATGAGCGAGCAGGGCTGATCGCCCAGGCATTTCCGAACCGCATCCTCAAAAGCCCAGGTGATGATCCAGCGGTCTACGCGCCTGCGGATGGCGCGGTATTTGGCCAGATGCCGCTCGTAGTGCTCGTGCAGGGTCACGACCGTGGGGATGCGCCGCCCGACCCATGGCAGAGCCCGCTGAACGCCCTTGTGATTGCACAGCACCAGCAGGTCCGGTCGGGCGCGCCTCAGCCAGCGCCAGGCGCCGAAGGCTCCGGGCAGGTGCAGCACGGTCTCCACATGGGGATTGCGCTCCCGGAGTTCGGCTTCGATGTCTCGCCGATCCGGTTCCTTGTTGAACAGGATGGAAACCCGAACGGGCAGCTCTGCCAGGGCGGCCACCTGCTCGATGAGCACGCGCTCGCCGCCGCCGAAGCTGAGTTTGCGATGTGCGAAGACCACATGCTTCACGGGATCCCCCATTCGGATCATCATAAGGGCATCGCGCCCCGCGGCTTCATTTGGATGTCCTCGAATGCCATCGGCCAAAGCCCTCAAATCCGTCCTGCTCCTGGAAGATGAAGCCAGCTTTCGGGACATCCTGCAGATTGGCCTTTCTCCCGAAGGCTTCGATATTGTCGCCGTCGGGACCCTGGCGGAAGCCAAGGGAATTCTTTCAGAGCGCCGCGTCGATGCGATCGTGTCCGATCTCCGCCTGACGGATGGCAGCGGCATTGAGCTGCTGATCTGGATGAAGGATCAAGGCCTGGAGATCCCCGTGGTGATCATGACGGCCTTCGCCACCACGGAAACGACCGTGCAGGCGCTGAACCTGGGCGCCGTGGACTTTCTCACCAAGACTAAGAACGATATCCAGGAGATCACCAAGGTGCTGAAGGGCATCTTCGCGGTCTCCGAGCCCTCGGTGAGCGGCTACGAAGGGGCCGAAATCGGTGAGCTGGTGGGTGTGGGGCCGACCATCCGCAAGATCCAGGCGTTGATCGGCAAGGTGGCGCGCGTGGATGCGACGGTGCTGGTGACCGGGGAAAGCGGCACGGGCAAAGAGGTGGTCGCTCGCCTTATCCACCGCTATTCGGATCGCGCGCATGGGCCGTTCGTGGCAGTGAACTGCGGCGCGCTGCCAGAAAACCTCCTGGAATCCGAGCTCTTCGGATACGAGAAGGGCGCCTTCACGGGGGCCACAGGATCCAAGTGCGGCTTGTTCGAGGAAGCCGCGGGTGGCGTGCTCTTCCTGGATGAGATCGGGGAAATTCCCCTGCCGCTGCAGGTAAAGCTGTTGAGAGCGCTCCAGGAAAGGCGTGTGCGCCGCCTGGGGGACACGCGCGAACGGGCGGTGGATGTCCGCATCATCTGCGCCACCAATCGCGATTTGCGCGCCCAGGCCGAATCCGGCAAGTTCCGCGAAGATCTTTTCTACCGTCTGAACATCCTTCACCTTGAACTTCCGCCGCTGCGGGAGCGCCGGGAAGACCTGCCGGTCCTGGTGGATCATTTCCTGGCTCGTTTCGCGCGCAAGCTGGGCAAGCCGGTCATGAGGTTTTCCGAGGACGCCCTGGAGCTACTGAATCACTACCCGTTCCGCGGCAACGTGCGCGAGCTGGAAAACCTGGTGGAGCGCTGCGTGGCCCTGAATTCGGGCGGGGCCATCGGCAGGGATTTGTTCCCGGATTCACTGCTGCTGGAAGCAGAAGGCCGTTCGCTTCCTGGTGCCAGGGCCGCCAGCGTCCAGATCCCCGAAGCCGGGTTTGATCTGGAGGCCTGGCTCAGCGCCCTCAAGGGGCATCTGATGTTCAAGGCGTTGGAGCGCGCTGAGCAGAACCGGACCCGGGCGGCGAGAATCCTGGGCATGAGCTTTCGCGCCTACCGATACTGGCTCCAGGAACTGGGCGGCGTGAAGGCGCTCCCATCCAACTTTCCCTTTCCCGAGGATTTCCCCCCGACCGCAGCGGAAGAGAACGAGTCCGAGGGGTGACGGGGCTTGGCGGACCTGGATCACGATTCCTTGTAATTTCCTCGCTTTATGGCAGACTGTGATGCTCGGGAACCTCTCGCGGGCTCCTGTGTCTATTTGTCCTCAACCCTTTTCGCTGCTTTTGCGAGCCCTTTCATGTCCAGGAAACGTCAAGCTGGCTTTTCGCTGATCGAGCTGCTCATTGCGATGATGATCATCGCGGTGATCGGCACGCTCGGCTTCAAGCAGTTCAAGACGCACTCCGCGAAGGCGCGCCATCTCAAGGCTTCCGAATCCGTTCGCCTCGTGGCAGAAGCGCTGGATCAGCACTACCTGAAACACGGTGTCTATCCTGATTTCAGCAGTTACGAAGCGATGGTTGATTCGAATTCCGTGCTGGTGAAGGAAAACCTGATCCCCGTGAACGTGCCTTCCAAGGATCCCTGGGGCCAGGCCTACGAGGCCCGTTCGGACAAGGGGAAATACTTCTTCAAGTGCCAGGGGGATCCCTCCAATCCGGACGATGCCGAGCTCGGATGGTTCACGCGGGAGCCCGGAAAGCTCGCGGGTTCAGGCGATGCGGCGGCCACCGGCAACGTTGGGGCGGCGCAGGGGACGGCCAAGTGATCGATTTGTTGCATTTATCCCCCGAGGGCACTTCTGTGCAAGGCCGAACGGAGCGCATCCATTTGGATGGATTGGATCAGCTCCGCGATCTGGAATGGCGGCTTCAGGTGTTGCCTTCCGACAAGGATGTCTTCATCTCTGTCTCAGGCGATGCCGTATGGGAAGGGGCCTGCTCCCGCTGCCTCGAGCCCATCGAGCGCCCCTTTCATGTCGACAGCCAATTCCTGGGCAGCAAGGATTCTGCCCTGGTGGCCCGGGGTTCGCACACGCTGGGCACCCAGGATCTCGATGTCGTCTTTCTGCCGGAACCCATGCTGGATGAGGCCGCCTTCGTGGCCGAGCAATTCCAGTTGCAGGTTCCGATGCATCCTCTCTGTCGGGACACCTGCGAAGGCCTGTGTCCCCGGTGCGGTAAGAACTGGAACAAGGGTCGCTGCCAGTGTCGTCCGGAGCAATTGAAGGAACCCAGCGCCCTCGCCAAAGCACTTTCCGGGTTGAAGCTCGACCTGGAGCCCTGAAACCTCGAATTCCCTAAGCAAGGAGACTTCCATGCCGAATCCAAAGCGCCGCCATTCCCGCGCCCGTCGTGACCGCCGCCGCACCCATGACTCCCTCGATGTCCTGAGCGCGAGCACCTGCGCCAACTGCGGTACGGCCAAGCTGCCCCACCGCGTGTGCCCCTCCTGCGGTTTCTACCGCGGCAAGCAGACGGTGCGCGTCCCTCAGACGGTCTAGGGGTCTTCCATTGACCGCTTCGTCTGTGCATCGAATCGCCCTGGATGTGATGGGGGGCGACCACGCTCCCCAGGCAACGCTTGAAGGAGCAGCTTTGGCTTTGGCTGCCCACGAGGATCTCTACCTCCTGCTCGTGGGGGATGAAGCCAAGCTCGCTCCCATGCTTGGGCATTACGGGATCAAGGGCGATCTCGCCCTTCGGGCCGAGATCGTTCACGCGGCCGGTGTGGTGACGATGGATGACAAGGCCACGTCCATCCTGAAGGACAAGAAGGACAGCTCCATTCGTGTGGCTGCCCAGCTTGTCCGCGAGGGAAAGGCCGATGGCGTTGTCAGCATGGGCCATACCGGGGCGGCCATGGTCGCCTCCAAGCTCGTCATCGGAACGCTGGAAGGCGTGGATCGGCCCTGCCTTGCTTCGGTCATGCCGAACATGAAGGGTCGGCCCACCGTGCTTCTTGATGTCGGCGCCAATGTGGATAGCAAGGCCGAGCAGATCGCGCAGTTCGCGCTCATGGGCTCGATCTACGCGGAAGAAGTCCTCGGCGTTGCTTCGCCTCGCGTGGGCATCCTGAGCGTGGGCGAAGAGGATGGCAAGGGCACCGGAACCACCAAGACCGCCGCGCACATCCTTCGCGAACTGGATCTGAACTTTGGCGGCAACGCCGAAGGCCGGGATATCTGGAACGGGAATTTCGACGTCATCGCCTGCGATGGCTTCGTTGGCAATGCGATCCTGAAGTCGTCCGAATCACTGGCTGAAGGCATCGTCCAGGGCCTGCGGGACAGCATCTCCCAGAGCTTCATCTCCAAGATCGGCGGCCTGCTCGCCAAGGGCGCCATTCGCCGGTTCATGAAGAAGCTGGACTACGCCGAATATGGCGGCGCCCCGCTTCTGGGCGTCAAAGGCGTGTCCATCATTGGCCATGGGCGGAGCAACGGACGGGCGGTGGCCAGTGGCATTCGCGCAGCCCTGCGCGCTTCCGAGCACCACCTCAACGAGCGCATCCAAAACAGCCTTCCACACCAGAGCGGCAACCATGTCGCCCTGCCGGAAGAAGTCCGGTGAGGTCTTCCTTGCTGTCTCGAATCCACGCCCATTGACATGGATAGCGGCCCCTTGAGGGCCGTTTTTTTTGAACGAACCTGAACCCTTGCGGAGCAGCCATGAAATACAAGCGCATCCTCCTGAAGCTCTCTGGTGAAGCTCTCATGGGCTCCCAGGCCGGCGGCATTGATCCAACGGTGGTGTCGATGATCGCAGACCAGGTGAAGGAGATCCGCGAGCAGGGCGTCGAAGTGGGGCTCGTCATCGGCGGCGGCAACATCTTCCGCGGCGTGGCGGGGGCCAGCAAAGGCCTGGAGCGTGTTACGGGCGATCACATGGGGATGCTCGCCACCATGATCAACGCTTTGGCCCTTCAGGACGCCATCGAGAAGCGCGGCATTCCGACCCGCGTGCTGAGCGGCATCGAGATGCCCAAGGTTGCCGAGAGCTACATCCGCCGCCGGGCGGTGCGCCATCTGGAAAAGGGGCGCGTGGTGATCTTCGGCGCGGGCACCGGCAATCCCTACTTCTCCACGGATACGGCCGCCGCGCTGCGCGCCAACGAGATCGCCGCCCAGGTGGTGATGAAGGCCACCAATGTGGATGGCGTCTACACCGCCGATCCCAAGAAGGAT
>DAOPYE010000022.1:0-24785 GCA_035352715.1 Holophaga sp.
GCGCCCTTCATGCTGGCCGGCGGGATGATCCTGCTGGTGGGAGGCTGCGCGGAAGCCGGCTACTTCCTGGGCCTCACGAAGGGGATCGACGCCCTGGGCTACGCCTTCGCGCTGTTCCTCGCCTGCATGGCCATGCTCGTGAACATCCGCCATTCGCGGGCCTATGACAAAGCGGAGCGCCTGGCGAGGACCCTGCAGCTTCAGGGCCTCGAGCGCGAGCGCATGTTCCGCGAAATCCACGAGGAGTACAAGGATCAGCTCAATAGCGCGATGCGGATGGTCGACGACCTGGCCCGGCAGCGGGATGCCGGGGAGCTGGCCCATCGCCTGCCCGCAGTGGGGGATTTCCTCGACCAGTGCCTGGGCGAGCTGCGCGACATGATGTGGCTGCTGCGGGATGGGGACGTATCCCTGGCCGATCTGGCGCTGCAGTTCCGGGATCACGTCTCCCAGCGCCTGTCCTCTACGGCCCTGAGGCTGGAGTTCAGCAACGCCTTCGAGGATTCGACGGTTCAGTTGAACCGGTCCCTGCGCTTCCACCTGTTCCGCATCCTGCAGGAATGGACCACCAACACCCTAATGCACGCGGACGCCCACAGGATCACGCTGCGCTTCCAGTCCATGGATGGGCAGCTGGCGCTGCGCTATGCGGATGATGGCTGCGGTTTCGATGCGGCCCAGGTCAAGGGCCGGGGGCATGGGTTGGATATCCTGCGGCACCGCTGCGACCAGATCCACGGATTGCTGCGGGTTCAAACCGCGCCGGGCGAGGGCTTCCAGGCGACGCTGCACATCACGCTGGATCGCGAGGCCATCATGCCTTCGGCCCTCCGCGATGCAGCGCACGCGTCCGCCAGTTGAAGCGGATCGTCAAAAGCCTGAGGACCAGAATGAACCCCACGGTGATCCAGGCCACCTGAACCTGGGAAGCGATGTGATGGGCGGCCAGCAGCCAGAACAGCACGCAGCCCGCCAGGACGGACAGCGAATAATACTGGCTGGGCATCAGGATCGCGGGCACCTCGCGCACCATCATGTCTCGCAGGATGCCGCCGCCCACGGCGTTGATCAGGCCGGTCAGGATGACGCCGCCCGCCGTGAAGCCCGCGCCCATGGCCATCTGCATGCCCACCACCGCGTAGGCGCCCATGCCCAGCGCGTCCAGCGTGTCCACGGAACGATGGCGCGTCAGTGGCTCCAGCCGGATGCGCAGCAGCCCCACCAGCAGCGCGGTTCCCGTGATGATCGGCAGGTAGTAGGGCGAGGTGACGGCCACCGGCTTCTGATGCAGCAGCAGCCCGTCGCGGATCAGGCCGCCGCCCAGGGCCGTGACGAATGCGAGCACGGCCACGCCCATGATGTCCAGGCCGCGGCGCACGGCCACCAGCGCGCCGCTGAAGGCCCAGATCAAGGTCGTGGCGCAATCCAGCAGGATCGGGATGCGAAAGGGTTCCGAAGGCACGTCACACCCAGAACGGCGCGAGGCGGCGAACCCCTTCGCGCAGCTGCTCGGGGCGGGCGGCAAAGCTCAGTCGCGCGAAGCGCTGGCCCACCGAATCGCTGAAAGCCGTGCCCGGAACCAGGACCACCTTGGCCTCGTCACGCAGCTTCACGCAGAATGAGAACGCATCGCCCGCAGCGGAATCCGGCAGGTTCGTCCAGTGGTAGAAGCTGCCGTCGGGCGGCGTCAGGCGCGTGCCCAGGTGCGTGTGCCATGCGTCCGCAAGCGCCTCCCAGCGGGCGCGGATCTCGCCCCTCGCGGCCTCCAGCACGGAGTTGGACGCTTCCAGCAGGGCCAGGGCCGCGCGCTGCGCGGGCGCGGTGGCCGCCGTGACGGCGAAGGCGTGCAGGGTGCGGGCGGGGGCCAGCCAGGCGGGATCGCCCACAGCCCAGCCCACGCGCAGTCCCGGCGCGCCCCATCCCTTGCTGACGGAGGTGGTGATCACGCCGTAGCTTCCCGCATCCCGCAGGCTGGGAGGGCGAGGCCCGAAGCACAGATCCCGGTAGACCTCGTCCGAGATGAGCAGGATGCCGCGCGCCTCACAGGCCTTCGAGATCTCGCGCAGTGTCTCCAGGCTCGCGCCTCCGCCCGTGGGATTCGAGGGTGTGTTGATGATCGCGGCTTTCGCCTTTGGATGGACATCCAATGTCGAAATGAAGGCCTTGGCGTCCAGCCTGAAACGGTTGGACGCATCAAGGGGAAACGTCACCGGCTCCGCGCCCGCGATGCGCGCCAGCGCCGCGTACGCGGTGAATCCGGGATCGGGCACCAGCACTTCGTCGCCGGGGTTCAGCCAGGCCATGAACAGCGAAAACAGGGCTTCTTCGGATCCGCAGGTCACCAGCGTTTCTTCCGCGCTCGCGCCGTGCCAGGCGCCGATGGCCCGGCGCAGCTCCGGCAGGCCCGCGTTGGGGCCGTAGGCGCAGACGCCTGATTCCCGCTCCAGCGCCCTGCGTGCGGGCGTCGGCAGATCCCACGTCGGCTCTCCCAGGCCGAGGGGAATGGCGTCCGCGGGCGCGCCTTCGCTGATGGCCCGGATGAGGCTGGGCTTCACCTGAGAGAGGCGGCTGGAGGGTTGGATCATGAAGGGAATCTCCGGGTTCTTGGTTGGCACCCGCGCGAGGCCACGCGACGACTTCCAGAATAGCAAGCCGCGCCTGTCATTCCTGTGCGCTTCATGGCTTGACGATGCGCTTGACGATGGATGGAAGCGGGGGTGAAGGTTGAGGATGGCGCCCGTGTTGGCGGGCATCGCTGTGGCTGACTTGGATGGAGGTGGATCTTGAAACGGTTGCATTCGGTCGCAAGGATTTCCCTGGCGGGTTTGGCGCCGGTGTTTTGGATGGGCCTCTCTTCACTGGGCGCACAGGCTCCGGCGGTGGCGGTGAACACGGCTGCCCAGGCGGTCAATCCCCAGGCGGTCAACTCCGATCCCGTCAACCCTCGGGCCTCGCTCGAAGCGCGGGCGCTGCTGGCCTACATCCACGCCATCTCTGGCCATCACACCCTGTCGGGGCAGCACAGCTATCCCGCAACCATTTCGCACTACAGCGATCGCGCGCTGGCGTTGACGGGCAAGTATCCGGCGGTCTTCGGGCAGGATTTCGGGTTCCAGGCGGGCGAGGACAAGGACTCCGTGCTGGCGCGCCCGGCGATCATCGAGGAGATCAAACGCCAGCACCAGAGCGGTTCGATCATCACGCTGACGTGGCACGCCGTGCGGCCCATCGAGGATGAGCCGGGCACCTTCCTCAAGAATGTCCAGGGCAAGCTGACGGACTACGAATGGAATGAGCTGCTGACGCCCGGAACCCCGCTGCACAAGCGCTGGTGCGACCAGGTGGACGTGGTTGCGGGCTACCTGAAGCAGCTGCGCGATGCTCGCGTGCCGGTGCTGTGGCGACCGTACCACGAGATGAACGGCCACTGGTTCTGGTGGGGGGGGCGCAAGGGCAAGAACGGTTCTTCCGCGCTATACCGGCAGATGTACGAACGGTTCACGCAGGTCCATCACCTGGACAACCTCATCTGGGTCTGGAACGTCAACGCCCCCAACGGCGGGGCTGCGGGTCCCCTCGCGGACTACTACCCCGGGGCCGACGTGGCCGACATGCTCTCGATCGATGTCTACGACAGCTTCAAGCCTGCCTACTACCAGGAGACCCTGAAGCTCGCGAACGGCAAGCCCATCGCCCTGGGCGAGGTGGGGCCCACGCCCACGCCCGAGGTGCTGAAGGCCCAGCCCGGTTGGACCTACTTCATGACCTGGTCCAATTTCCTGGAGGATGGCAGCCCCCTGGATGTGGTGCGCCGGACGTACCACGATCCCATCGTCCTGACCCGCGATGACGCCTCGGTGAAGGCGGCCATGGCCAAGGTTCGCGCGAGCGCCCTTGCACCGACGTTCACGCCGGTGTGCCCGGACGCGACGGCGGAGGCCAAGGCCCTGTTGGGACGACTCTACAAACCCAGTAGCCAGACCGGGGCGGTCCTGCCGCTGGATGCGGCCGACGCCTTCGAGGTGGAGGCGGTGAAGCGCCAGGCCGGAAGTGGCGCCATCGTCAGCCTGGCCTGGCGGGCGCCGAATCCTGGCGCGGAAGGCGGCGGTACCAGCGCTTCGCGCGGTCCTTTGACGGATTTCGAATGGAACGAGCTCCTGCAAGACGGAAGCCCGCTGAACCAGCGCTGGGCGGCCCAGGTGGATGCCGTCGCTGCGCGCCTGAAGGCGCTGCAGGATGCGGGCATCGCCGTGCTGTGGAACCCCTATCCCCTCACTTCCGCCAAGGCGGACTGGTGGGCGGGCCGCAAGGGCATCCATGGCTCCGCTCGGCTGTATCAGATGCTTTTCGATCGCCTGGTCAAGCAGCATCACCTCACCAACTTGGTCTGGGCCTGGGGTGCTGCGCCGCTCCAGAACGCCGGGAGCGCAGAGGTTGGAACGATTTATGACTATTTCCCCGGATTGTTATATGTCGATGCGGTTGTCTTCAGCCCAAGCCAGCCCTGGGATGCGAGCCCGGCCCGCGAATGGAGCCGATTGGGTGGCGGCAAGCCGGTTGGCTTGGCGCAGGATGCGGTGAGGCTTGACGCCGAGGCTATGAAGGCCTGGCCCTGGGCCTGGATTCAGAACGGCGCGGGCCACCAGAAGTAGTTGGGGTGGCTTTGGCCCAGCGCCGGATGCTTCATCCTGCCCCCTTTACCGGGCTTCCTTCGGGAAGGCGGTGAAGGGGGCAGGGCGCCCGTCGCGAAGGTCGTCCAGCTCAGATGCTTTGCCGTAGCGTTCTTTGATGACGGTGAAATCGCCGTGTTTCGCTATTCCCAGCGGGGCGAGGACCCTGGGGTCGCGTAGCCCTTGGGGAAACGGCGCTTCCAGTCCCAGGCGCTCTGGACGATGGCTTCCAGCGTGGGGTAGGCGGGGTCCCAGCCCAGCTCGGCGCGGATCTTGGCGCTGCTGGCCACCAGGAAGGCGGGGTCGCCGGGGCGGCGGTCGGCTTCCTGCACGGGGATGGCGTGGCCCGTGACCTTGCGGGCGGCCTCGATGACCTCGCGCACGCTGTAGCCCTGGCCGTTGCCCAGGTTGTAGGCGCGGAACTCGTTGGGCTGGAGCGTCTCCAGCGCCAGGACGTGGGCTCTGGCCAGATCCAGCACATGGATGTAGTCGCGCACGCAGGTGCCATCGGGCGTCGGATAGTCGCTGCCGAAGACGCTGATGTGCTTGCGCTCGCCCGCGGCCACCTGGAGGATCAGGGGGATCAGGTGCGTCTCGGGATTGTGGTCCTCGCCCAACTCCTGACTGCATCCGCTGGCGTTGAAGTAGCGCAGGCAGCACACGCCCAGGCCGCGCAGGCGGTGGATCCAATCGAGGCCCTGCTCCACTTGGTACTTGGCGTAGCCGTACGTGCTGGTGGGCTTCTTGGGATGCGCCTCGTCCATGGGCGTGTATTCGGGATCGCCGAAGATGGCGGCGGTGCTGGAGAAGATGAAGCGCTGCACGCCGTGGGCGACCAGGGCTTCCAGCAGCACGTAGGCGCGGGCCGTGTTGTTCGCCAGGAAACGTTCGGGCTTCTGCATGCTCTCGCCCGCTTCGATGTAGGCGGCGAAGTGCAGCGTGGCGTCGAAGCCCGCGCCTTGCAGCACGCGGTCCAGCACGGCGCGGTCGCCGATATCTCCCTGTACGAAGGTGGCCTTGGGATGCACGGCCTCCCGGTGTCCCTTCTCCAGGCTATCCAGCACGGTCACGTCATGACCTGCCTCGATCAGCATCCGAACCGTGTGGCTGCCGATGTAGCCCGCTCCGCCTGTCACCAGTACCTTCATGATGCTTCCTTTCGCTTACTTCACGGCCTTGTAGTGGATTTCGCTGAGTGCGCGCAGGCGCTCGGCAGCCTGCTCGGGCGTGAGATCCCGCTGGGGCATGGCCAGCATCTCGAAACCGACCATGAACTTCTTCACCGTCGCGCTGCGCAGCAGGGGCGGATAGAAGTGCAGGTGCATCTGGAAGTCCTCGGAGCCTTCGGCCTCCGGCGCCTGATGGAAGCCCATGGAGTAGGGGAAGCTGCACTCGAACAGGTTGTCGTAGCGCGTGGTCAGGCGCTTCATTACATCGGCCAGGGCTTCGATCTCGACGGGCGTGAGATCCGTCAGGCGCTTCACGGCGCGATGGGGCAGCACCATGGCCTCGAAGGGCCACACGGCCCAGTAGGGCACCAGGGCGGTGAAGTGCTCGTTGGCGCAGATGATGCGATCCAGGCGCTCCTGTTCGCGCTTCAGATAGTCCAGCAGCAGCGAGGATCCCAGGGCGCTCTGATAGGTGCGCTGGTGCTCCAGCTCCTTCTCGATCTCGTTGGGCAGATGACGCGTGGCCCAGATCTGGCTGTGAGGGTGCGGGTTCGAGCAGCCCATCAGCTCGCCCTTGTTCTCGAAGACCTGCACGCAGTGGATGCCTGGCAGCTCGAAGAGCGCGCGGGTGCGGTCGGTCCAGGTGTTCAGCACGTTCACGATCTCGGGCACGCTCAGCTCGGGCAGGCTCAGATCGTGGCGGGGGCTGAAGCAGATCACCTCGCAGCGGCCGGGCTCGCCCTCGCTTCGGAATAGGGGATCGCGCTCGCCGGGGAAGTCTTCGGCTTCCGGAAGCAGGGCCGAGAAATCGTTGGTGAAGTAGAAGGTGTGCTCGTAGGCCGGGTTCCGGTCCGAGCCGGCGCGGGCGTTGCCGGGGCACAGGTAGCACGCGGGATCGTAGGCGGGGCGCTGATCGTTGGGCAGCCGCTCGACCTTGCCCTGCCAGGGGCGCAGCGTGCGGTGGGGGCTGACCAGCACCCATTCCCCCGTGAGGGGGTTCTGTCGCCGGTGGGGGTAGTGCTTGGGGTCCATCTAGAGCAGCTCCGTTCCTTGCGTGGGCGCGCACATGTGGATCAAGGGCTTGCGGTGGATGCGCGCGAACGCCTCGATCATGCCTTCCTGGAAAGCCTCGGCGGCGCTGGCTTCCACCAGGTTGATGGTGCAGCCGCCGAACCCTGCGCCCATCATGCGCGAGCCCAGCACGCCGGGGAGCTTGGAAGCGGCATCCGCCAGCACGTCCAGCTCCGGGCAGCTCACCTGATAGGCCTGGGACAGGCCGTAATGGCTGAGGTTCATGAGCTGGCCGAATTCCCCTAGATCGCCATCCTCCAGCGCCTCGCAGGCAGCGATCACGCGCAGGTTCTCCTCCACTACGTAGCGGCAGCGCCGGAAGGTGACGCCATCGAATTCATCTCGATGGGCATACAGGAAATCAAGTTGGACATCGCGCAGGCTGCGGATGGCGGGATCGTGCTTCTGGAGGATTGCCACGCCGGCCTCGCAGGATGCGCGACGCTCGTTGTATCCGCTTTCCGCCAGCGCCCGCTCCACCTGCGTGTCGCAGAGGAAGATCTTCACATCGCCCCGCATGGGCACGTAGTTCACCGAGAGATCGCGGCAGTCCAGGCGCATCAGCTGGTCCTTGCGGCTCAGCATGCTGGCCATCTGATCCATGATGCCGCACTTCACGCCGACGAACGTGTGCTCGGCGGCCTGTCCGATCTGGGCCAGGCGCGGACGGTTGAGGCCGAGTTTGAACAGCTCGTTGAGGCCGAAGGCCAGTCCGCACTCCAGGGCCGCGCTGCTGCTCATGCCCGCGCCCATGGGCAGATCCCCGCCGTAGACCAGTTCGAAGCCGCCCAGCTTGAAGCGCGCCTTGCGCAGCTGGTCCATGACGCCCAGCAGGTAGTTCGGCCAACGATCCGGGTGGGGCGCCAGGGCGTCGATCTGGCCCTCCAGTCGCTTGTCGAGATCCAACGCACGCAGCACGAACGTGCGGTCGGACCTTGGGCGCAGTGCCATCGTCACGCCGCGATCCACGGCGGCGGGCAGCACGAATCCCTCGTTGTAATCCGTGTGCTCACCGATCAGGTTGACGCGTCCCGGCGAACGCAGAATCAGCGCGGGCTCGCCGAATTCCGCTCGGAACCCTGCGATGACGGCGTCGGTTGAAGACGACATGGCAACTCCTTGCGACGTTCGGTACTACTTCCGGTTTCTGGCCCGCAGGGCGAGCGCCAGGGCGCCGCCGCCAAAGGCGAGCAGCACGCATCCCCATCGCAGGTTCATGTCCAGGCCCAGGGACTTGGCTTGATCGGCCACGGGAGAGATGAAGCTCTGGATGACCAGGATGGCCCCGAAGATCAGGAACAGCAGGCCGAGGGGAAGGCGAAGATCAAAGCGCATGACGGCCTCCTCAGGCGAAGTACAGGTTCAGGGCGAGTGCGCCCGCGGCGATGATGACGGCGAGCCACATGGGGCGTTTCCACCAGGGCAGGTGTTCGTCCTGGGGCCTTTCCGTCAGGCTGTAGACCAGACCGCGCAGCTCGTCGTCGGTCTTGGTGCGGCGCGTCAGCGCGCTGATGGCGATGGTGAATACGAAGCAGGTGCTCCACGCGAAGATGGCCGTCCAGAAGTTCTGCGCCATCTCGCTGGGGTAGACGTGCAGCACATGCCCCAGCCATCCCCCCTTGAACGCGCTCATGGCGGCGATCGGCACATCGGGGGCCGTCAGGCCGTGATGAACAGCGGCGGCGGTTGTGCCCAGCAGCAGGCCCGAGAAGGCGCCGTGTCCCGTGGTGCGCTTCCAGAACATGCCCAGCAGGAACGTGGCGAATAGCGGCGCATTCACGAAGGCGAACACGAGCTGCAGCAGATCCATGATGTTGTTGAAGTGCGCCGCGACGTAGGCCGCCGCAATGCTGACCAGCGTGCCGAACACCGTGGCCCAGCGGCCCATCCAGAGGTAGTGGCTATCGCTCTTGCCCGGCGCGACGTGCGTTTGGTAGATGTCGTACGTCCACACGGTGTTGAAGGCCGTCACGTTGCCCGCCATGCCGCTCATGAAGCTGGCCATCAGCGCCGTCAGGCCCAGGCCCAGGATGCCGGTGGGGAAGTAGTGCTGCAGCATCAAGGGGATCGTCGCGTCGTAGTCGTAGGTGCCATCGGGCCGGATCGGCAGCGCGAAGCTGCTCTGGCCCGCCTTGTAGGTGAGCGCAATGGCGATCATGCCGGGCAGCACCACCAGGAAGGGGAAGAACATCTTGGGCACGGCCGCGATCAAGGGCACGCGGCGCGCGGCGGTCTGGCTCTCGGCCGCCATGGCGCGCTGCACCACCAGGAAGTCCGTGCACCAGTAGCCGAAGGCCAGCACGAAGCCCAGGCCCATGGCCATGCCGAACCATTCCACGCCCATGGGGTTGTGGCTCGGCGCGCCCAGCCCGCGCCAACTGCTGGACCACGCGTTGGGGCCGAAACCGTGCGAGGCGCTGACCAGGCCCAGGCGCTGCATCAGGCCCGACCAGCCGCCGCAATCCTTCAGGCCCAGGAAGACCAGCGGCGCAAAGCCCATGACGATGAGGAAGAACTGCAGCACCTCGTTGTAGATGGCGCTGGTGAGCCCACCCAGGAAGATGTAGGCCAGCACGATGGTTGCGCTCGCCCAGATGCACGCGTGGAAGTTCCAGCCCAGCAGGGCGTTCATCAGCTTGGCCATGGCGTACATCGAGATGCCGCTGCTGAAGATCGTCATCACCGCAAAGCTGCCCGCGTTGAACGTGCGCGTCTTCTCGTCGAAGCGCAGCTTCAGGTATTCCGGCACGCTGCGCGCCTTCGAGCCGTAGTAGAACGGCATCATGAACAGGCCCACGAAGATCATCGCGGGGATGGCGCCGGTCCAGTAGAAGTGCGCGGTGATCATGCCGTACTTGGCGCCGCTGGCGGCCATGCCGATCACCTCCTGAGCGCCCAGGTTCGCGCTCAGGAACGCCAGGCCCGCGATCCACGAGGGAATCCCGTGGCCCGAGAGCAGGAAGTCAGAGCTTTTCTTCATGCTTCGCTTCAGCGCCACGCCGATGCCGATGACGAACGCGAAATAGACGGCGATGATCAGCAGGTCCGTGGGACCCAGACTGAGCTTGAGCATGTTCACCTCGCGGGGAGGGTGCGTGAAAAGGGAAATGCCGTGGCGAAGCCGCCCGGTGATGGCATCAGCGGTAGATGAGGATAAAACCTTGAATCCAGAGGTTGGCGATCAAGGTTTGTAGAGTTCGGGTCGGATGGGGTGCCATCGCCGAAACGACGGCCCCGCGCGCGGATGGCCTCAGATCACCGACGTGATCTCGGCTTCGGTCAGCAGGCGATGGCTTTTCTTCGCCAGGGTCAGGATGCGGTCGATGCGCTCCTGGGTGGGATCGTACCCGTTGAGTTCCAGCCAGTAGGCGACGTTGCTGTGCCCGGCCACCGGGCCGATCTCGATCTCCTGGCGGCGGCCCACCCAGGCGGCGGGAACGCCCGAATACACGGCGTCCGCGGTGGCCACGTCGCCGTGGCGCAGGGCCTTTACGATGGCCGCGGCGTGAACGCCGGTGCCGGTGCGGAAGGCATCGCGGCCCAGCACCGGGTAGTTGCTGGGGATCCTGAAGCCGCAGAGGGCGGCCACGCGTTCCGCCAGGGCGGGCATATCCACCAGGTTGCCCTTCCACACGCCCATGAGCGACAGGTTCATCATGAGCTGATCCAGGGCCACATTCCCGCAGCGCTCGCCGATGCCCAGGATCGAGCCGTGGAGGCAGTCCGCGCCCTCCTCGAAGGCGGCGATGGCGTTGGCGACGCCCAGGCCGCGATCGTTGTGCCCGTGCCAGTCCAGGCGGATATCCCGCCCCTGCAAGATCTCCGTGCGCACGAAGCGCACCAGGCTGCGCACGCCGTCCGGCGTGGCGTGTCCGCAGGTGTCCGATAGGCAGATGGCGCGCGCGCCTTCGTCCAGGGCCGCGCCATAGATGGCTTTCAGGTGATCGGGCTGCGCGCGGGTCGTGTCCTCGGTCACCATCATCACGGGCACGTTGTGGCGGCGGCAGAAGGCGATGGCATTGCGAGCCAGGCCCACCAGATGATCCAGATCCCAGCCTTCGACGCTCATGCGGATGGGGCTGGAGCCCAGGAAGGCCCCGGCCTCCAGGGGGATGCCGACCTTCTGCTGGATCTCCGCGATCTGCACCAGGTCCGCTTCGTGCGTGCGCACGGCGGCGTTGGGCTGGATGGGCAGGCGATGATCGCGGATCTCCACCAGCAGGGCCTTGACGGCGGCGACGGACTGGCTGCCCGCGCCGGGCATGCCCAGATCCACCGCGTCGATGCCCAGGGCCGCGAGGCGATGCAGCAGGTCGCGCTTGGCCGCAACGTCGGGGTCCCGCACGGAAGGGCTTTGCAGGCCATCGCGCAGCGTCTCGTCGTCCAGCATCGGCCTTCGGGGCGCGGCGCCGGGGCGGCTTGGATTCCAGTCGTGGATCAGCTCGGCCAGGGTCATGGTTCGAGTCTATCGGGTTCGCCCTTCGAAACGACCACGCGAACGGGGCGATCCAGCAGCCGATAAAGCAGCCGCCCTTTGTCCTGAAGGCTTTCCAGTTCCGGGCGCAGATCGCCGACGCCGTGGATCACCAAAGGGATCTCCTCCTGGCTGCAATCGAGGCGCGCGCTGTGTACCGCTCGCCTTCGACTGCGGTCCAGGGCGTCCGCCACGCGCAGGATGGCGGCCAGCTTTTCCACTCTCTGGCGGTGCCAGGGCGCCAACAGGGCGAAGGCGTCGTGCTTCTCGGCGTTCGGCGATTTTCCGCGGTGGAAGCGGGCCACCTGGGCGATGAGTTCGATCTCCTTGCGCCAGAAGCCCGGCAACTGCGCGTTCTGCACGAGGTAGGCGCTGTGCTTGTGGTGATCCTTCTCGGCGATGGAAAGGCCGATATCGTGCAGCCGCGCGGCGTATCCCAGCAGCTCGCGGTCCGGGTCGCCCAGTTCCATGGTCGAGCGCAGATCCAGGAACAGGCGATCGGCCAGTTCCCGCACATGGGCGCTGTGCCCGGAATCCGGATCCAGCTTGGCGGCCAGGGCCTCCACGCTGGCCTGTCGGCGCTCGGGTAGGCCCGGCAGGGCGATGCCGCCGTGCATGAGGGCTTCCCAGATCATGCCTTCGCGCATCCCCACCGGCAGCGTCCGCACCTGGCTGGCCCCCAGCCACTTGATCAGCTCCGCCGCCCAGCTCGCGCCCACGTGCAGCACTTCCGCGCGCTTGGGATCGACGCCCAGGCCCTCGACGCGGCCCTGGGTCGAGGTGTGCCACAGCTTGCGCTTGAAGCGCAGGAGCTGATCCAGGCTGAAGGCCGGGTCGTCTCCGCTGTTGATCGAAGGATTCGAGCCCTTGGCGAGATCCATCAGCGTGCCCGAGGTGCCCAGGATGATCCGGGCGTCGGGCAGATGCTTGGGAAGCTGCTTGCGGGCGTGCTTCAGGGTCTTGCGGATGAACTTGTGCAGGCGCTCCAGATCCTGTGCCGTGGGCGGGTTGGCGGTGGATACGGCGTCCGCGAGGCGCTGGAGGCCCCAGGGCAGGGACACGCTCGCCGACGCGTGCTCGCCCTGGATCCAGGTGAGTTCGGTGCTGCCGCCCCCGATGTCCATCAGGACCACGGGCTCCTGGGGAAAGGGGATGGCATGGGTGACCGCCAGGAAGATGAGCCGGGCTTCTTCTTCGCCCGAGATGACGCGAATGGGGATGCCCAGGGCGGCGGCTTCCTGGATGAAGCTCTCCGCGTTCGCGGCCTCGCGCAGGGCCGCCGTGCCGCACGCCATCACCGTTTCGCACGCGAAGCTGCGGATCACCGCCGCCATCAATGCGAGCGCTTCGAGCCCGGCCTGGAACGCCTCGGGCGCGATGACGCCGCTCCTGGCGATGCCCTTGGCCAGGCGGACCATGGTCTTTTCCCGGGCCAGCACCCGCTGGTTGCCCAGGGCGTCCGCCTCCACCACCACCAGGTGGATCGAATTGCTGCCCACGTCGATCGCCGCGATACGCATGGATGCATGGTACTGCAGCGAGGGGCTGCCCTCCGGGGCCTTCGGGGCAGGAATATTTGCGCTGCATCTTCATGCGATCGACTTGATATCTTGTCTGAATCTAACGAATCCCTTGTATGAGCCCGATGGGAAAAGAGTGGGGGTGGTATGCGTTCAGACAGTCTTTCGCTTGCGCCGGTATTGGAACTTGTGCCGGAAAAGTGCGTCAATTGCCACGCCTGCATCGCCGCTTGTCCGGTGAAGCACTGCAACGATGGATCGGGCAACCACGTGGCCGTGAACCACGATCTGTGCGTGGGATGCGGACAGTGCATCAAGGCCTGCGGCCACGGCGCGCGGCGGCCCCTGGATGACGCGGAGCGGTTTTTCGCCGATTGCGCGTCCCATGTGCCCATGATCGCCATCGTGGCGCCCGCGGTGGCCGCCGTGTTTCCCGAGCGATGGCTGAACCTGAACGGCTGGCTGAAGTCCATGGGCGTGGCTGCGGTCTTCGATGTGAGCTTTGGGGCCGAATTGACCGTGAAGTCCTACCTGGAGCACATCGAACACCAAAGCCCGAGGGCCGTGATCGCGCAGCCGTGCCCCGCGCTGGTGACCTTCATCGAGACCTATCATCCCGAGCTGATCCCCCATCTCGCGCCCTGCGATAGCCCGATGCTGCACACCGCTCGCATGGTGCGGCGCTTCTATTCCCAGTACCGCAATCACCGCATCGTCGTGTGCAGTCCCTGCATGGCCAAGCGCAGGGAGTTCGATGAGACGGGTATCGGGGACTACAACCTGACCTTCACATCCATCCGTGATCATCTGGAAGCGCAGAAGCGCAGCCTGAGCACCTTCCCGTCGGTGGAATACGATAATCCGCCCGCCGAGCGCGCCGTGCTGTTCTCCACGCCTGGCGGATTGCTGGAGACCGCCCGGCGATGGAATCCCGATGTGCACTCCGTGGCGCGCAAGATCGAAGGTCCCCATTCGATCTACCCCTACCTGGCGAATCTGCCCGAGTCCATCCGTGCCGGGGAGAATCCGCTGCTGATCGATTGCCTGAACTGCGAGCTGGGATGCAATGGCGGGCCTGGCACGCCGAACGTCCACGCCTCGCAGGATCGTGTGGAATCCGCCGTGGCGCGCCGCGCGAAGCTGATGCAGAAGCACCACGCGGGCGATGGTGGCAAGGACGTGGCCACCATCCAGCAGGAAATCGGCCATTTGCTGGACGCTTACTGGGAACCGGGGCTCTACCGCAGGACGTACGTGGATCGGCGGCGCAATAACAACATCGTGCGGCCCATGGACGGCGAGATGGCGGCCATCTACCGGCGCATGGAGAAGCGCGTGCCGGAGGACGAGCTGAACTGCGGCGGCTGCGGATACGGCACCTGCTCCGAGATGGCCGTGGCCATCCACAACGGCCTGAACCGCGCCGAGAACTGCCATCTGTTCCGACAACGGCGTATGGAAGCCGCGGCGTCCGACGCCGAGCGGATGCTGGACCTGGCGGATCTGGACGCGGATCTGGCCAGCATGAATGCGGCCATGGAGGAGATCCAGCGCGAAACGAGCGAAGCGCTGGCCATGGCCGAGAAGGCCGTGAAATCCATGGATCTGGCTTCCGTCTCGGCCGTGGAGCTGGGGCGCACAGGCCAGAACATCGGCCAGTTCACCGGCACCATCCGCGACATTGCGCAGCAGACGCGCCTGCTCGCGCTCAATGCGCGCATCGAGGCGGCCCACGCGGGCGGGGCCGGAGCGCGGTTCTCCGTGGTCGCTTCCGAAATCAAGGCCCTGGCCAACGCCTCGGGCAGCGCCGCCAGCGACATCGTCCAGCAGGTCCAGGCGGTGCGGAACAGCAGCGGCGATCTGACGGAGATCCTGAAAGGACTGCACACCCTGACCGAGACCATCCGCGATACGCAGGTGGCCGTGGCGGCCTCCGTGGCGCGCCAGAACGAACGCTCCCGCAGCACCTCCGAGCGCATCCTGGGCATGGCGAAAGGCGTCGCGGGCCAGGTCCGCAGTCTGGTGGACCGCCAGCATGGCAAGGCGAACTAAAACAGGTGAGGCATCTCCTGCATCTGAAGGGATGAGCGGCGGAATGATTCCCTGCTCATTCCAGAGGTGCGCCCATGGCTGTCGTGGACTATGCCCGATACACCCAGATGCTCGATCGCGCGAAGGCCGGTCGCTTTGCCTATCCCGCCTTCAATGTGACCTCGTCCGAGACCGCCAATGCCGTGCTCTACGGCCTGAAGCAAGCCGGATCGGATGGCATCATCCAGATCAGCACCGGCGGCGCCGAGTTTGCGTCGGGGCAGGGCGTCAAGCACATGGCCAAGGGCGCCATCGCGCTGGCGGAATTCGTCCACCGCATCGCCGCGGAATACGACATCAACGTGGCGCTGCACACGGATCACTGCCATCCGAAATACGTGGAGCCCTTCCTGGTCCCGCTCATCGAGGAAACCGAGCGGCGACGGGCGGCGGGCCTGCCGAATCTGTTCAATTCGCACATGTTCGATGGCAGCGAGCTGCCCACGGCGGAGAACCTGAAGCGCTCGGCCGAGCTCTTGAAACGCTGCGCCGCCAGCGAGTTGATCCTGGAGATCGAAACCGGCGTGGTGGGCGGCGAGGAGGATGGCCATGACACCAGCGGCGTGGCCAAGGACAAGCTCTACACCACTCCCGAGGACATGGTGCAGGCGCACACGCTGCTGGCGCCCATTGGCCGCTACATGCTGGCGGCGACCTTCGGCAATGTTCACGGCGTCTACAAGCCGGGCAACGTGAAGCTGAAACCCATCATCCTGAAGCACGGCCAGGACGCCATCGCCGCGGCCTTTGGCGGCGAGACGGACTTCCTGGTCTTCCACGGCGGATCGGGCAGCACGCTGGAGGAGATCCGGGAGACGCTGGACTACGGCGTGGTGAAGATGAATATCGACACGGACACTCAGTACGCCTTCACGCGGCCCATCGCCGATCACATGCTGAAGAACTACGACGGCGTGCTGAAAATCGACGGCGAGGTCGGCAACAAGAAGGCCTACGATCCACGTGCCTACCTGAAGAAGGGCGAGACCGGCATGGCCGAGCGCGTGATCCAGGCCTGTAAGGATCTGCGCAGCGAAGGCACCACGATGGGGCGCTGAGCGAATCGCATCAACCCGTCCTCCGCGGGGAGGGCGGGTTGAGGTTCCAGGGGCTGCTGCCTATCGCCCCAACTCAGCGGAGCGCAGCGCGGCGGCTTCGACGGCGCGGATCAGCACGGAGCGCAGCGCGCCGTCCTCCAGCGCTTTCAGCCCGGCGATGGTGGTGCCCCCCGGCGTGGTGACATCGTCCTTCAGCGCGGCGGGATGGCGCCCGGATTCCAGCATCAGCGCGGCGGAACCCATCAGGGTCTGGGCCGCAAGTTCGAGCGCCACCGCCTTGGGCAGTCCCTGGGCGACGCCGCCATCGGCGAGGGCTTCGATCATCAGGAAGACATAGGCGGGGCCGCTGCCGGAAAGGCCGGTCACGGCGTTCATCTGCTTTTCCTCCAGGGACAGGAAGCGTCCCAGGGGCAAGAAGATCGCGCGGGCCAGCTCGATGTGCGCGTCCTGCGCCAGGGCGCCCTTGCACGCCACGGTCATGCCCTTGCCGATGGCCGCGGGGGTGTTGGGCATCACGCGCACCACGGGGCATAGGCCGCCGGAGTGTTTTTCGAGAAACGCCGTGCCGAGCCCGGCGGCGATGCTGATGATCAGGGGCCGGTGCGCCAGGGCGCCCGCCTGTTCGAGCTTCTCCAGCAGATCGCCGACGCTGTATGGTTTCACGGCCAACAGCAGCACGTCCGAATCGGAAACAGTCTTGGCGCTGCTGACGATATCGCCGCTTGTGCACGGAACACCCGTGGCCTCCGTGAAGGCGCGCGCGGCCTCGGGGCGCAGCTCCGTGGCCTGGATGCGCATGGCTTCGATGGCGCCGGACTGGACCAGTCCTTTCGCGATGGCGCGGCCCATGTTGCCCGCGCCCAGGATGGCGATCTTGGTGTCTTTCAGCATCCCTGCTCCCAACGTGATGAATGACCCTATGAAACCACGAATGGATTTCAGAAGACGGCGGTGGCGCCGCCGTCGATGGGAATGATGGTGCCGGTGGTCCAGGCGCTTGCGTCCGAGAGCAGGTGCAGGGCCAGCTGGGCGATCTCCTCGGGGTGTCCCAGGCGCTGCATGGGGTTGACGCGGGAAAGGCGCGCCAGATCGCCCTGGGGATCGCGCGAGGCTTGCAGGCGTTCATCTACCATGGCCGTGTGCACGGGGCCGGGCGCAATGGCGTTGCAGCGGATGCCGCGATCCGCCCATTCCAGGGCCAGTGTGCGCGCGAGCATGTGGACGCCTGCTTTGGCGATTCCGTAGGCGGCAGAATCACCCAGGGCACGGATACCGATATTCGAGCCCA
The DNA here is from genome assembly GCA_035352715.1 of Holophaga sp. GTDB lineage: Bacteria > Acidobacteriota > Holophagae > Holophagales > Holophagaceae > DAOPYE01. The sequence goes on from DAOPYE010000022.1 coordinate 17,342, forward strand.
CCAGCACGACGCTGCCGCCATCCTTCAGCAGAGGCCCGAGATGGTGGCACAACAGCCAGGGGCCGCGGAGATTCGCGGCGATCATGCGATCGAATTCCTCCACCGGCGTCGATATCACGCTGCCCGTGGCAAGCTGTCCGGCCGCGAGCAGCATGCCGTCGAGTCTTGGACAGTGACGGGCGAATTCGGCCACGGCCCAGTCGTTCGCGTGATCCAGGGCGACGATCTCGGTATCCGCAAGCGTCTCCGCAAGCGCCTCGGGCCTGCGTCCGATGAGGATGAGCTCTGCGCCTGCTTCATGGAAACAGCGCGCAGCCGAGCGCCCGATGCCACTGCCCGCGCCGGAGACAAGGATGCGTTTGCCTGCCAGCGGAGCCATGGTTGTCTCCTGCCTATGACTCGGGTGTGGCAGATGGCGCGACGACGCCGCCCGAGACCGCCCAGGTGAGCGCCTGCTCAGGGCTGACGTCGATGGGGCGGATCTTCGAATTGGGAAGCATGATCACGTAGCCGGAGGTCGGATTGGGCGCGGTGGGGATGTAGACGGTGGTCATTGCCTCGCCGCCCTCCATGGCCCAGCTGCAGTCGCGGCGGGCCACGAAGCCCAGGGTGTAGGAGCCGGGCTGGGGCCATTCCACCAGCACCACCTCCTTGAAACTGCCGCCGCGCCCGTTTTGGATGGCGCTCATGAGCTGCTTGGTAGCGCCGTAGACGCCCTTCACCACGGGAATGCGCAGGATCAGATCATCCAGCCAGACCAGCAACTGCTGACCGATGAAGTTGCCCACCAGCAGGCCGACCAGGAAGAGCAGCAGCAGCGTCGCCAACGCCGAGAAGATGGCCAGCTCCCAGAACGCCGGGAGGGGCAGGTGCAGTCGGATGGAAGCCCAGGTGAGGGGCAGGCGGAAAATATCCACCAGTGTGCTGAAGATGACCTTCAGCAGCCAAGCCGTCACGACGGCGGGCAGCAGGGTGATGAACCCGGCGATGAGGTAGCGGCGGATCAACGGGGCTCCTCGTCGTTTCGATTTGTATCGGCGGTTTCACCCGTTAGCCGTCCGTGTCCGGTCAGGATGTCCGCGCCCAGGTGCTTCCAGAACTTCATCGTGTAGCTCACGGCGCTCCAGATGGCCAGGATCATGGCTGCCCAGAGCAGTAGCACGCCCATGCCCAGGAAGAAGCTGTAGGGGCGATTCAGTTGGATGAAGAACTCGAAGATACGGATCTTCGTCCAAATGAACAGCCAGGCGTCGAGCTTGGGGCCAAGGATCAGGCACGAGATGGAAGCGATCTGCGCCCCGAGCTTCCACTTGCCCAGGGGTTCGGCGGCGATGGTCAACCCTTCCTCGCTGGCGAGGCCGCGCAGGCCGGTGATGGCCATTTCGCGCGCGAGGATGATGAACACCATCCACGCTGGGGCGAGGTCCAGCTCGACCAGCGAGATCAGCGCGCCCGAGACGAGCAGCTTATCGGCCAGGGGATCCAGCAGCTTGCCCAGCACCGTGACCTGCTTCCAGCGCCTAGCCAGGTAGCCGTCCAGAAGATCCGTGATGGACGCGGCCCAGAAGACCAGCACGCCGATGATTTCGTGATGCTGCACCCGCGTGAGCAGCACCACCACCAGGATGGGGACCATGAGGATGCGAGCGAGGGTGAGGGAATTCGGAACGTTCATAGGATCTTCCAGACTAGCATTCCAGCCACGGATTGAGGCGGATCCTTGCGGGGAATGGATGCGAACCTTCCAGGGGCGTTCGGCCGGATGCCGGAGGCCGGAAACGCAGTGGCGCTGGGGGCTCAGCCGATGACGGTGATCTCGCCCCGCGCGAGCATGGCCTGCCAGGTTGCATCCTCAAGGATCTCGAACGGCATATGGGATGGTGTGGGCGAAAGGCGGAGATAGGCCAGGCTTTCCTTCGATAATTTCACGGGCGTGCCCGCGTCGCGGAGCTGGGCCAACTGCTCCAGGGCCATGGGATCCTGAAGCAGCTCCAGCGCCTCGTGGGCCAGCGCGATCCAGGGCGTGCTGGGATCGATGTGGCGCAGGACGCCCAACAGCAGGCGGCGCCCCAGCGCGCGGTCACCGGGCGAAAAGGCGCTCCGAAGCAGTAGCAGGGGCTTGGTTGGGGCTGTTGGGGCCGGTGGCGGCGCCTGCGATCCGGGTATCGGCTGGGGAATCGGTGCAAGGGCTGGCGGGGGAGGCGTCGGGAGCGCGGCGCTGTGGGAGGGGATCGACGGCGGGGCGACCGGGGCTTTGAGGGCGGCGATATCCAGCTGCCAATGGGAGCCGAGGGCGGTGGTGTTCGCGGTCCGTCCCTGGCGCTCCAGGTAACGCAGCACGTTGTGCAGCGTGGTCTCTCCGCCATCCAGATAGACGCGGATCGGCATCTCGGGATGGGATTCCAGCACTCGGTTCAGTTCCACCAAGGCCTGGGAAACCGTGACATCGAAGAGCTCAAGGGTCAGGATGTCCATGGCAAGTCACCGAAAGCAGGAAACGGATCCGTTGGGAGTATGGCGCGCTGAAATCCTGTATGGTAGCCCGATGGATGTGGTGGCCCTGAAGGAATGGTTGCGTCTTGAATCCCAGGCGCTGGGGTTTGCCCGCGTGGGCTTTGCATCCTGCGAGCCGTTCGCATCCGAGGCGGGGCGCGTGGCGCGCTGGCTGGAGCAGCCGGGGGCGGGCTTCTTCCCCTATCTCCAGGCCGCCTCGCTGCTGGATCCCGCCGAGGTGATGGAGGGCGCGCGCACGGCCATGGTGGGCTTCTTCCCCTACGCCCGCCCGGAGGCGGTCCCGGGAAAGGCTCCGGGCAGCCTGAGAGTCAGCCGCTACCTCTGGGGCCGTGACTACCACATGACGCTGAAGGGGCGCTTGAATCGGCTGGCCACCGCGGCCCAGGAACGCTGGCCGGATCTGCAGACGCGCATCTGCGTGGACACCGCGCCCCTGCTGGAACGGCAGATGGCGGTGCGCGCGGGCCTGGGCTGGCAGGGGCGCAACACCCTGCTGATCGCGGGCAAGGCCGGGTCCTGGGGCTTCCTGGGCGTGCTGCTGCTGAATGTGGCGCTGGAACCGGATCCACCCTTTGTCGGCCATCACTGCGGCCAATGCCGGGCCTGCATCGACGCCTGTCCCAGCGGCGCGCTGACGGCGTTCCAGCTGGATCCCGGACGCTGCCTGACCACCTACACCGTTGAGACGGAAGCCGAACCGCCGGAATCGGTGGCGCTGGGCATCAAGGCCTCGGGCTGGGTGGGGGGCTGCGATGCGTGCCAGGAGGCCTGCCCCTGGAACCGTGCGCCGCTGTGGGGCGATCCGGGGCTATGGGGTGGTCCCAGCCCGATCCACACGCTTCCGGCGGAATCCATGGCGCTGAACACCGCCCAGTACCGGAAATTGACGCGCCAATCCGCCCTGCGGCGGGTGCGGCATCGGCACTGGCTGGCGAACGTGGCCCGGGCGCTGGGGAACACCCCCTGACGGGGCCTCCATCCGTCCTCCTGGGCCGTTTCCGAAGTTTTCCTTGGATTCTGGGATGGGTTTCCCTATAACGAGCTTTGCGATGGGAGACCCGGTAGATGGCGATTAAGCACTTCACGATCCAGGATTCAGTGACGATGTACGGCGTGAAGGAATGGGGCAATGGCTTCTTCGGGATCAATAGTCGTGGGCATCTGGAGGTCTATCCCACCCAGAATGAGAACCTCAGCTGCGATGTGTTCGAGGTCGTCCAGCACCTGAAGCAGAAGGGCATTCAAACGCCGATCACCCTTCGCTTCCCCCAGATCCTGAACACCTGCGTGGTGGACCTGAACGAAGCCTTCCGCAAGGCCATGCGCGAATACTCCTATGAGGGCGACTACCAGGGCGTCTTCCCCGTGAAGACGAACCAGCTCAAGGAAGTCGTCGATCAGATCGTGAAATCGGGCCATAAGTATCGCTACGGATTGGAAGCGGGCTCCAAGCCTGAGCTGATGATCGCGCTGTCCATGAACCTGCACCCCGAGGCGCTGGTCACCTGCAACGGCTACAAGGACGAGGCTTTCATCCGCATGGCCCTGCTGGCGCGCAAGGCCGGGCGCAATACGCTGATCACCGTGGAGAAGATGACGGAACTGCCGCTCATCCTGAAGGTGGCCAAGGAACTGAAGGTCGAGCCGCTATTGGGGCTGCGCTTCAAGCTGAACGCCATGGGCAGCGGCAAGTGGGAAGGCAGCGCGGGCGATCACGCGAAGTTCGGTCTGAACACGCAGGAAATCCTGGAAGCGGTGGAAACCCTCGCCAAGCGCAACATGCTGGATTGCATCCAGGAACTGCACTTCCACATCGGCAGCCAGATCACGGATATCCGCAAGGTGAAGGTGGCCATGAAGGAGGCCACCCGCATGTACGCCAAGCTGCGCAAGCGCGGCGTGCCGCTCAACTACCTGAACGTGGGCGGCGGCCTGGCGGTGGACTACGATGGCAGCCGCACGACCTTCAGCAGCTCCATGAACTACACGCTGCAAGAGTACGCGGCGGACGTGGTCTACACAGCCAAGGACATCTGCGCCCAGGAGCAGGTGCCCGTGCCCAATCTGCTGAGCGAATCGGGCCGCGCCATCACGGCCTATCACGCCATCACCGTGATGGACGTGGTGGGGCTCATCGATACGACCCACACGAAATACCACGTGGAGTTGACGGGCCAGGAGCCGCAGGTGCTCAAGGAGCTGGCCTACACGCGAGACAACATCTCCGTGAAGAACTTCTCCGAGATGTACCACGACGCCATCACCCAGAAGGACGAGCTCATTACCATGTTCAACCTGGGCTACCTGGGTCTGGATGACCGCGCCAAGGGTGAGATCCTGTTCTGGGAGGTCTGCCGCAAGCTCTCACGCATCCTGAGCTACAAGAGCCTGAAGTACATCCCCGAGGAATTCCAGGATCTTAACAAGTCCCTGGCCGACAAGCTCATCGCCAACTTCAGCGTCTTCCAGAGTACGCCGGATCTATGGGCCATTGATCAGCTCTTCCCCGTGCTGCCCATTCATCGCCTGAAGGAAAAGCCATCGCTGTCGGCGACCCTGTGCGATATCACCTGCGATAGCGACGGCAAGATCGACAAGTTCATCGACCTGAAGGATGTGCGCGACGAACTGCCGCTGCACGAGCCCAAGGCGGGCGAGCCCTACTATCTGGCCATCACGCTCACGGGCGCCTACCAGGACATCCTGGGCATGCGCCACAATCTGTTCGGCACCGTGGCCGAAGCGCATGTGGTGGTCTCCGAGGACGAGGACTTCCGCATCCAGCAGATCGTGCCCGCCCAGACCGTGGACGGCGTGCTGCGCAGCGTCCACTACAATCCCGATGAACTGGTGGAGGGTCCCACCAAGCGCCGTCGCACCAACGACACGCAGGCGGATGCCGCCGAAGCCCTGAAGGCCCTGCTCACGGAGCAGCGCAAGCTGCACACATACCTGGACGTGAACTGATCATCCACCGGCGGCATCAGCGCTCGACGCCTCGAATGGGCATGTCTTCTTCCTCGTGCGGGAAATCCTCGTCGATCAATTTGGTGGGATCGGGGAGCTGGTGTCCGTTCAGCTCGGGAACGGGCGCGCCGCGCCGCTCGATGCCAATGACCCGCTGACAGTCCTGCCGCCGATCGTTGCTGGTGGTTTGTCTGTGCTTATCCAACATGGTCCACCCCCGTTTGCTTGGGGCCGTCCTTTGGGGCAGCACATGAAAGATAGGTCGATTTTTACTTGATGCCGCTATGTCCGCGCAGTTCATCCTCCAGGTTTTCCGGGGTCTGCGCGTTGTACATCAGCAGGTTCTTCAGGTGGTTGTAGCTATCCAGGCCTTCCAGCTTGGTGAACTGGACGGCAAAGCCATCCGGCGTGTGGCGGATGATGACCCCTTGGGTGTCGATCCGAAGCTCGCCCCCGTCAGAGAGCGGGATCGATACGGTGCAATCGCTCTCCTCCTCCGGCGCGTGGTCGGATTTCAACAGGACGCCGCTCATGCTGAGATTGATGATCTCGGCGCCGAAGGGCTCCTGGCCCTCCAAGAGCACGATGGCCTGACGCCCGATGGGCAGGCGGGTGAAAATGCGGGGCTCGGACGGGATATTCATCGCGGTCTCCTGCCTTCCGGATTATGGAGGACAAATCCTGGATGGATCGCCCTAGAATCAATCCATCGGCAAACAAGTCAAGTCGCTGAAACCAGGGAGAATCCATGCAGGCCATCAACGACGTTCTGGCGGTCATCCTCGGCGGAGGGCGCGGCGCCCGTTTGCACCCGCTCACGAAAATGCGTTCCAAGCCCGCCGTGCCCATCGCGGGCAAGTATCGCTTGATCGATATCCCCATCAGCAACTGCATCAATTCCGGAATCTTCCGCGTGCATCTGCTGACGCAGTACAACTCCGTCTCCCTGCATCGCCATATCTCGACGACGTACAAGTTCGACGCCTTCCACACGGGTTATGTGGAGATCCTCGCGGCCGAGCAGACGCCCAATAGCGAGCGCTGGTACGAAGGCACGGCGGACGCGGTGCGCAAGCAGCTCTTCCAGATCCAATCCGCGGGATCGGGCCATGTCCTGATCCTCTCCGGCGATCATCTGTATCGCATGGACTACGCGGCCATGCTGGATCAGCACATGGCGACGGGCGCGGATATCACGATCGCCGTGCAGCCGGTGGCCAAGGAGGATGCTTCGCGCTTCGGCGTACTGAAGCGGGCCGATGATGGACGCATCGTGGACTTTCAGGAAAAGCCCACGGATCCTGCGGTGCTGGTGGATCTGGTGAGCCGGGACGATCCGGCCTTCCCCTTCATTGGATCCATGGGCATCTACCTGTTCCGCACGCGGGCGCTCATCGATCTGCTGACCGAGCATCCGGACTTCGACGACTTCGGCAGCGATGTGATCCCCCACGCCATCAACACGCGCTCGGTCCACGGCTACGACTTCAGCGGCTACTGGCGGGACATCGGCACGATCCGGTCCTTCTACGACGCGAACATGGAACTGACGATGCCGGACGCGCCCTTCAACTTCTACGATGCGCGCCGTCCCATCTACACGAACTCGCGCTTCCTGCCCGGTACCATCGTGTCCGACAGTCGGCTGAAAGAGGCGCTGATCGCCGAAGGCGGTGTGATCCAGCAGGCGGAGGTGATGCACTCCATCGTCGGTGTTCGTAGCCGCATCGGCGTCGGCAGCTTCGTGAAGGACAGCATCCTCATGGGCTCCGATTACTACGACCGCGAATTCCAGGATGTGCCCATGGGCATTGGTGCCAACTGCCACATCGAGGGCGCCATCCTGGACAAGAACGTGCGGGTCGGCGATGGCGTGGTCATCAAGCCCTTCCCCCGCGGAACAGAGCTGGAGACGGAAACGCACGTGGTCCAGGATGGCATCGTGGTCATCCCCAAGGGCACC
>DAOPYE010000022.1:24885-33203 GCA_035352715.1 Holophaga sp.
AAGATGCCATCGCCGAATTCCACGCTGTTCAGGTAGACCTCCAGGATGCGCTGCTTGGACCACAGCGTTTCGATCAGCAGCGTGAAATAGACCTCCAGGCCCTTGCGCACCCAGGAGCGGCTGCTGCACAGGAAGACGTTCTTGGCGGTCTGCTGTGAGACCGTGGACGCGCCGCGTTTGCGCTTGCTGTGCTCGTTGTGGGCCATGGCCTTTTCGATGGCCTTCCAGTCGAAGCCGAAGTGGTCCGGGAAGTTCTGGTCCTCGGCCGAGATCACGGCCACGCCCATGCACGGTGCGATCTCGTCGAGCGAAACCCAGTCGTGGCGCGAGGTGTAGGACTCGGAATCGAACCACGACTCGCAGCGCCGCTCGACCATCAAGCCCGTGACGGGGATGGGCACGAACCGGAAGAGGGCCGCCAGCACCAGGGTTAGGCCCAGGAAGCCGAGCGCCCCGATGCCGATCCAACGCAGGGTGCGCTTCCACCAGGAGCGCCGGGATTTCGAAGCCATGCCTTATTTCACCTCTGGGCGGCCGGAGCCGTCAAATCGCCCGGGTCGAGCTGAAGGGGAGATCAATTCTGCCGGAAGGAGGCGGTGACGAAGGAGAGCGTGGCCGGAAGCGCCGAGCGCCAGTAGGCCCAGGTGTGCGCCCCGCCGCGCACGCGCAAGGCGTGGCGGACGCCGCGATCGCTGAAGGCCTGGTGCAGCGCGAGATTGCCTGCGAGCAGGGAATCCTCGTCGCCGCAGTCGAGATACCAGCGCACGCTCTTGAGCTTTTCGGGATCGCTGCTTGCAACGAGTTTGATCGGGTTATTGGCCGCCATGTGGGTCGTCAGGCGGGTGCTTCCTTTCAGCCCGGGGCCCCAGACCACGGTGCGGATGCGCGTCCAGTCCTCGTCGCTGAAGGCCTGGATGGCGCTGTCCGTGTAGACGGCGCCGCTGAGTGCCGCGCAGGAGCCGAAGAGTTCGGGATGGTGCAGGGTCTGGACCAGCGCTCCGAAGCCGCCCATGGAAAGCCCTGCGATGGCGCGGCTGCTCCGGGTGGGATGCACGCGGAACCGGCTTTCGATGTATGGAAGGAATTCCTTGATGAAATATTCCTCCCACTTCACGCTGCTGTCGAAGTTGTCCACGTACCAGCTGGTGCCGCCATCGGGCATCACGACGATCATGGGGGCCGCTTCGCGCCGCGATAGCGCCTCATCCATGATGGCGGGCAGATCGCCGAAGTGGATCCACGCGGAATCATCATCCGTGTATCCGTGCAGCAGGTAGAGCACCGGATAGGTGCGGCGCGTGGCTTCGTAGCCCGGGGGCAGGTAGATGGAATACCGCATGGTCTTCTTCATCACCTGGCTGGGCAGGGTCAAACCTTCCCGCACATCGCCGGAATCCGCGCGCGCGGGCAGGGTCCAGGCCATCAAGGCCAACAAGAGGACTGCAAGGCGTCTCATGCGATTCATGCCGATCTCCCACGCCAGTGTAGCCCTGGGTGAATGGACGTAGACTGTCTCTGTTCGTGGTTTTAGGAGATGTGATGCGCGTTTCAAGCCTATCGTCGGCCTGCCTGTTGGTGATCCCTGGGATTTTGGCGGCGGAATCGCTTCCGGCCGCGATCCCGCATCTGCAGATCGGATCGGTGGACGTTCGCACCCTCAGGGATGGTGTTCTCTCCATGAAGGGCGCCGAGCTGCTCAAGGGCATCGATCCCGCCGATATCCATCGGATGCTGGGCGGCAAGGGCACGGCCATGACGCCGGTGAACGCGTTCCTGGTGCGGATGCATGGCAAGAACATCCTGGTGGACACCGGGATGGGCAAGGCGCCGGGCGGCGGTCTGGTCGAACAGCTGCGGCGCGCCGGGGTGGATCCTGCCCAAATCGATCTGGTGCTCATCACGCACTTGCACTTCGATCACATCGGCGGCCTGCTGAAGGCGGATGGCACCCGCGCCTTTCCCAGAGCCATGGTCCGCGTGGCGAAGGCCGAGCACGACTTCTGGCTAGGTGAGCCCTCCAAGCTCTCCGCAGACCTGAAGGCGCGGACCCCCGATCTCAACGCCGCGATCGCACCCTACCAGGCGGCGGGCGCCTACCGGCCCTTTGCGGCGGATGAATCGCTGGGCCGGGATATCCAGGCGATCCCTGCAGGCGGGCATACGGGTGGCCACACGATCTTTGCGTTCGGCTCGAAAGGGCATGAACTCTGGTGCATCGGCGATCTGATCCACTTCGGCGCGATCCAGTTCGAGCGTCCGACGGCGGGCGTTGTGTTCGATACGGATGGGCCGTCCGCCGTGCGCGTGCGTCAAACCCTTTTCAAGCGTGCCGCGGAGTGCCAGGCGGTCCTGGCGGGGGCGCACCTGCCGGAGTTGGTGAGGGTGAAGGTGGCAGCAGATGGCCAAGGCTTTTCGACCACGCCCGCTCGTTAGGATTTGACGTTCGCACCGCTGATCGCGCATTTCAGCCGGTCGCTTCCGCGATCCATCTGCTGCTGCACGGGACATGGTTGAAGGCCATGCTCCGTGCCAATCGGACGAACGGCCAAGCCCCGTCGATCAGGCATCTAGATTAGGCATCTGGGGCGGGCAATGCTGGTCCTCGGGGCACTGTTGATGCTGGCTTCCGTTTTCGGCCCGCAGGTGCTGGTCCGGCGCTCAGGGGGTGACGGCGAAGGCATCCATGAGGCACATCATTGATGATTTGATGATTCTGGTTTATTCGAAATATCGATGATGGCATCCAGGCGCTTCAGCTTCCGGTTGTAGGGCCAGAGATTCCTTCCGGTCGTGACGAGGACGAACGGGCTGCTTTCGGGTGGGAATGGGCAGTTCTGGGCGATCTCGAGCTGGAAGCGAGCGCGCTTCATGCCCCTGGGATCCCAGAATGGCGCGCGCCACTGGATCACGAGGAGGTACACCGGAAGATGCGGGAAGTGATTCAGGTGCTTCCGGACCACGAAGGCCTTGCGGATGCTTGGCGTGTCCGCGAGAAACGCCCGGATCGCCTGCAGCGCTGTCTCGTCGAGTCCATGGGGCTCCAGTTGGTCGCGAAGGCTGACGCTCTGGCGTTCGCGGCGCGCCGCCTCGATTTCCACCTCGCACCGGCGTCGCCGGATCCAGTGGCTCTCGGCCTGCCCCGCATCTCCGCTCCGCCGGGCCTGGCCTTCCAGGAGCGCGAGGCAGGCGGGCGCGCGGAAGGGGTTGCGCTCCATCATCTCGGCGGCTTGGGCTTGGGCTTGGGCCGGGGTTTGGGTTTGGACCTGGGCTTGGCCTTGGATGCTTGGGTTCTCTCCACCACGCAGCCGCGATTTCAGCAGCAGCAGGGGCGCTTCGCGATCCTCGGGGAAGGCGGCCAGGTAGCGCTGGGCGAGATCCGCAAATTCTTCGCAGGGAAGGCGATCTGCGGCCAGCTCCAGGTATTCCTTCGCGTCGGGGTGATTCGGGAAACCGGTGGCCAGCGTGGCGCGAAGTCCTGAGAATCGCCGCTCCTGATGGGCCTGGGTGCGCCGGGCTTCTTCCTGCATCTCGGAGATTCGTTCGGCCCATTCGGCGTCCAGCGTGGGCAGCAACCCGCCGGTCTCCAGGAAATGGGCGGATGCGCGTGAGGGCAGAGGGACGATGGGGGCCTCCCCCAATTGATCCAGCCGGAAACGCAACAGGGGCGGGGCTTCGGGCACCAGGCCATCCAGGGCAAGCGCCAGCAGCCCGTCTGCGTCCTCAGGCCATCGCCCTAGGAATTCGATCACCTGCGTGCAGGGGCGTTGGGGCATCGCTTCTCCGGATTTCAGGCGATGGTTCCATTCACTGTAAAGCCTGCATTCCAGCAGGGGTTTCAGCAGAGCAGCGCGGCAGAGGGCGCGGGCCAGAGTGGCGCTGCCGTAGTGGTGGGCCAGTACCGTGTCGGTGCGGACCAGTTCTTCGATGAGGAAGGGTTCAAAGATGCGATGAACCCATCTCCCGTAGGGCCGCAGGAAGGCCTTGGACCAGCGGTCGCGCAGGTGTTCGCCGCGGCTGGTGGGTTCCTGCAGCGTCGCGTTCAACCGGCTCCAGTACGCAGCCAGGCGCTTGACCTGCAGGTTCAGCCAGCTCTGCTGGTCGCACCACCAGACCAGTTCCCAACTGGCGAGGGCCTCGAATTCGCGCTCGCTCAGCGCCAGCAGCGGCTGCACGCCCAGCAGCCAGGTGAATCGCGGCCAGCCCAGCAGGCCCAGGGTGGGGACGCCCACCAGATCCAGGCTCCAGAACCCGGGATCGAGCACCGCATCCACCGTGCGGGGTCCCTTCCAGGCGCGCGCCAGGGCATCGAGCGACGCCAGCAGCTCCGGCGCGTTCTCCGCATCGAGCTTTCGCCCCGTGGGCCGTGGGAAGGACTTGAAGCTCGCCACCAGGCCGTAAAGCCCGTTGGAGAGCAGCAGCAGGCCAAGCACCAGGCCCGTGATGGATCCGAACATCAGTACGCCGGCGGCCAGCAGCAGAAGGATGCCGCCCAGGGGCAGGGCTGCGCCGAGCAGGAAGAGGCGCAACAGCTGGGCCTGATGGCGAAGCCAGGGGAAGAACGGGGAGAGGAAGGAGGACATGCGCTGCGGGTTCCGGCCTCGCTTTTAAATATTCAGCGCGCGACCGAGGACGGCGCGCGCGGCTTCGGGGAAGGCTTCGTTCAGGGTGGGGTGGGGGTACATGGTGTGGATCAGTTGCTCCACCGTGTATTCGCCGCCCAGCAGCGCGACGCTGGAGGCCACCAGCTCGGTCGCCTTGGGGCCAAGGATGTGGATGCCCAGGAGGCGACCGGATGCCTTCTCCGACACGATCTTGATGAAGCCATGGGGCTCGCCGATGATGTTGGCCTTCGCCAGGGGCATGAAGGGAAAGCTGCCGATCTCCACGTCGAAGCCCCGTTCGCGGGCCTTGTCCTCGCTGAGCCCTACGCAGCCCACTTCCGGGTCGCAATAGGTGCAGCTGGGCGTGCGGTCGTCGGGGATCGCGTGGGGGGTGACGCTCTTCCCAAGGGCATGCGCGGCGTGCTCGGCAGCGATGATGCCTTCGTCGCTGGCCACATGGGCCAGCATCGGCGTGGGTACGAGATCGCCGATGGCGTAGAGATCCGGTTCATCGGTCTGCATGAACGGGCTCACGCTCACGAAGCCCCGATCCAAGGTGGCCTTGGTTGCTTCCAGGCCCAGCCCGTCGCTGGCGGGGCGTCGGCCCACGGCCACCAGCAGATGGGTGGCTTCGATATCGCCCGGCCTGTCGCCTTCCAGGTGGCAGACGACCTTGTCGGCATGGCGCTCGATGGATGCGATCCGCGTCCGCACCCGGATGTCCATCTTGTGGCGCTTGGAAAGTAATTTTGACAGTTCCTGTCCAATACTCGCGTCCTCGATGGGAAGGATCCGATCGGCTTGTTCCACGAGCGTCACCTTGGAGCCCAGGCGGGCGAAGACGGAAGCGAATTCGACGCCGATGGCGCCCGCGCCCAGGATGACGAGATGGCCGGGGAGTTCGGCTAGGTCCTGCGCGTGATCGCTGTTCAGCACACGATCGCCGTCCGCTTCCAGGCCGGCAATGGCGCGCGGGATGCTGCCGGTGGCCAGGATGATCTTCTTGGCATCGTGCTGTTCCGTGCCCTCCTCGCCCGTGATCTCAATCCGGGTTCCCGATAGCAGCCGTGCCGTGCCGCGCAGCACTGTCACCTGGTTTTTCTTCATCAGGAATTCGATGCCCTTGCCGCTCTTCAGCACCACGCGGTTCTTGCGCGCGACGATCGCGGCGAGGTCCGCGCGCATCTGGCTGGTGTCCACGCCCGTGATGCCGAAGGTCTTGAGGTCCCCCATTTGTTCAAGGCGATGGGCGCTCTCCAGCCACGTTTTCGCAGGGATGCAGCCGCGGCGCAGGCAGGTGCCCCCCAGGCCCGCGGGATCTTTCTCCACGATGGCCGTGGCCAGGCCGAGCTGCGCCCCCCGGATGGCGGCGATGTAGCCGCCGGGCCCGCTTCCGATGACGAGGAGATCAAACGACGCCATGAGGGCTCCAAGGGCAGAGGGTTTGGGGATGGGAATGAATGAAATATCCGAAACCTGAGAATCGGTTTCTTCCGCTAGGATGGCTGGGTCAATCCGACCAATTCGCTTCCTCTCATCTTCCCATGATGCATGGGATTTCATGTCGAGGCCCGTGGTGCCCCTGCCCTTCCTGTCGACATTCAACCTGCTTCAGGCCGGGGCGATGCTTGCGTTGATGGAGGTGTTCGGCTTGGACGCCCTGCGGCGGAAGGACCGCGTCGTGGGGCGGCTGGCCATCGCGGCGATGCTGCTCATGCTTCGTCATGGCGTGGTGGCGTTCGAATATGCCTTTCCGTCCCCCACCGTCGTGGAACACCTTCAGGCCAGCCTCACGGCGCTGGGGTTCATGGCCGCGGTGCTGGCGCTATGGCGCGCGTTCCAGCCCTACTTCTGGGGTGGGACGCCGGTACTGGCGGGCGGCTTTCTGCTGGCCAATCTGGTGAGATCCCTGCTGCTGCCCCTGGGGACGCCGCTGGAGGTCTGGGTCCATGCGGTCATCCTGGCGGGTTATCCCCTGTTCTACGGGGTGATGCTGCTGGCGCTCCTCAGGGCATTCCGGGCCAACGATCCCCTGTCCCGGCGCCTGCTGATCGGAGGTTTTCTGTTGGCGCTTCTGCCCCTATTGGGCGAAGGCTTCTGCCTGGTCGCGCTGAACCGCCGCATTCCCATGTCCGGACTCGCCATGCTCCTGATGGCCGTGCCCTTCGGGGTTTCCCGGTATTGGGTCATCGGCCATCGCTACGAGGAACAGCTCCAGGTCTGTCAGGCCCAGCGCAATGGCTGGCGCCGGCTGATCTCGGGCCCGACCTGGTGCGTGGGGGAACCCTCGTCGGTGATGGAGAGCCTGTTCGGCGAAGACTGGTCCCTGCGTCTGCAGGAGCGCATGCCTGGGCGGGATGGGCGCCTGTACCGGCTGCATCGCGTGGATTGGAAAGAGGGGGGCTCGCTGGGATGGCTGGAGCGGCTGGATGCCGATTCCGGCGACCATGAACGCTTCCTGAACGGCTGGGCGGTGGCCGTTGGTGTCGAGGAGCCGCGGCGATCGCAGCGGATCGAGGATTGGTTGCGGCGATGGGGTGCCGAAGTCGTCCAGTGGGGCGCGGTGCCGCCGCGGGAAGGCCCCTTCCCGAGCCTGATCCTGTGGGATCAAGAGCCCAGCATCCTGCGCGTCTGGCGGGAATACGACCTGGAGCGGCGGCGCTGTCGCTGGATCCAGATCGGAGGCGCCCCCGGCGCAGGGCCGCACATCCACCTGGAGGCTCCGCTGGAGGAGACGCCCCTACGCGAGGCCTTGGAATCCCTGCTGGTCTTCCGGCAGTAGACGGTGGAAGGTCGCCTCGCAGGCCAGCCGGAACTGATCCGCGTCCTCGAAATCGCGGGGATGCAGCGGCGCATCAACCCGAAGCGCGTACAGTCCTCGCGCAGCGCGCCATTCGCCGCGGGGAAGCAGGCGGAATCCGCCCTGGATGGCCAGGGGCACCACGGGCACGCCCGCTTCCCAGGCCAGGATGAAGATGCCCTTCTTGAACGGAAGCAGCGCACCGGTTCGCGTGCGCGTGCCTTCCGGGAAGGCGGCGAGGCTCTGCCCGTTCTGGATGCGCCGGGCGGCCCTTTGAAGGGAGCCGATCGCCTTGTGGCGTTTCCGCCGGTCAATGAAGATGAAGCCCGCGAGCCAGATCACCCATCCCAGGAACGGCACCCAGGCCAGCTCCTTCTTGGCGATGAATACGGGCCTGCAGGGCAGCACGCGGACGATGAGGGGCGGATCGAAAAGGGACGCGTGGTTGGCGATGAAGATGGCGGATAGCCGACCCTCCCGGATATCCGCGGGCAGCGTCTCCCATCCTTCCAGGCGCGTCTCGACGCCGAATAGGCGCTCGGCGGCGCGCAGCACGCTCGGCGCCAGACGCCAGAAGGCGCCCCGGCGTCCCAGGAGGGGGGCCAGCGCGAAGCCGAGCAGGATCGCTGCGGTCATGAGCGGGATGAGGCACGCCCAGGCCAGCAGCGGCCGCGCAAAGGGGCGGGATATGGCCTTGCCCATGGGGCTCAGGGCTTTTTCGTGGATTCCGCGGGGGCAGGGGCCTTGGTTGAGACTGGGGTTGAGGCTGGCGTCGAGGCCGGGGCGGGTGCCGGGGCAGACGCGGGGGCGTCAGAAGCGGGCAGGCATTCCGCGCCTTTGATGTAAACCGGGTATTCGGGGACGCTCGACATGCCGTGACGCCAGACCGTCTGGACCTTTTCGATGCGCGTGACGTT
>DAOPYE010000023.1:0-33006 GCA_035352715.1 Holophaga sp.
GTCTTTCCGAGCAATAGAGCTTCTCATTCTCTTACTGATGCCCAGCATCACTCTTTACCCGCAAAGTTATGGAGTTGTCGGAAGCAAACTATGCCAGCAATTATATATGTCATTCCCAATGCCAAATCCGCCAAACTTTCCAGAATCTATGCAGTGGAATGGGACGCAAGTAATAAATTTTGGTTCTCTTGTTGACCTTCCAGTTCCGAGGCACTCACCAATTTCCTATATTGTTAACTTGTCCAAATCAGATGCCATCAGTATAGGGATCCCTGCTGCGACAATCCAGGAAATTGAAACAATAGAGTCAGGTTGGCAACAACAATATGGGGATAATTTCGGTATTCAATCGATTCGATATTACATAAAGGTATCAGGCTCTTACGTTGGTAAATTTCGAAAAACGTTCGCGGTAATCACACAAGGAACAACTGATCTCAACGATTGGGACTATAGCAGGTATGTCAAGGAAAAACTGGAGTCTTTTGGGTGGGCCCTTACTACGAGTCCTGCACGAGTTTCAATTGATGCTTTTGCTGGTATAGACTCTGTAGTGAACAATTCAAATGCTGATCTTGTTTTTTATGCAGGACATGGCTCCGAGATTGGCCCGGGTGTCCCTGGCTGTAATAATGCCAGTGTATATGATTTCCAATGGAGCAACCCACATGGAGAGCAGCGCGGTGCACGGTGGTTTTTTATGCAATCATGTCGTTGGCTATTCCCTGAATACAATTCAGGAATGACAAGTATTTCCGGAGACGATCCCAATTTTAGATGGAAAACAGCTTTTAATAGCGGCAAAGGATCCTTGCATGGAATATTTGGATATGCCTCCAAAGCATGGCTTTTCAGTAGAGGAACTTGCGGGTCAATTGGCTTCCATTCTACAAATTTAGCCCCCGTCGCCTGTATGGCAAATATTCAAAACGGTGGCTCCAATGGTGATTCCTGGTTTCTAGGGTCGCACAATCAACATGATTACGAGAATACTTATTGGGACTTATACAGTGGATGGGATGGAGAGCAACCCGCAATTTTAACCGTTTCAAATTGGTTTGGAGACTACTTCTATGAAAACTGCAACAATATGTGGCCAGATCCAATTGATGCTGATGACACCGCCAAAATCGTTTTTCATACAGCAAAAATTGGTAATCCAGAATTCTAGGGAATTGTCATGAAAAAAATAATACAAGCCATTTCATTGCTTGCTGCGGCATGCTCTATTTATACCAATGCAAGACAGCCAATCCAATCCAAAGATATCGAATCAATATGTAATAAAGACATAAAAGTCTATATCCAAAATCCAACTTTAACACACGAACACAACAAGGCCCTATTTCATATCATAAGAGAGGATTTAATCAAAACAGATACCTGGGATGTAGATGAAAACATTTTAGAGATAATTCGCGATAGAGAGAACCTTAAAATCGATTTAAATTCCGGCAAAATTTTTTATAATCGAATCCATCAAAATCGACCACTTGGCGTTAATAATTTGGATTTTTCAACAGCTCTATCAATTGCAAAATCATTTATTGAGTCAAAATTAGGAATACCAAGCGCCGATTACACACTAGATAGCCATTATTCACACCAAGTATTTCTTGACGACGGAGGACTTTGTACTGAAGATATATATTTTGGATTTAGACGAGTTGTTAACGATCTTAAGTGCTACGGAGACGGCGCATCATTTCTTATAAAGATAGGAAAAGAGCTCACAATTGATCACATATCGATTAATTGGATAGAAATTGAACCAGACAGTGATTACGTCAACTCTAGCACTGAGTCTCTCGTCGCAAAATGCCGTTCAACTGCAAACAGTGACAATAATGACACTGTGGCGGGATTTCCGCCGAAAGAAGTATATAGAACGAGCCTATCTCGGGATGGCCGATTAATTTTTAAGCATTCCATCATGGTCTGTGGACAAAAAATCGTTGATGATGGCATTGACCAAGCACACTATTCACGTGAATTCATCCCAACCATAGTATATAACGACAAAAACAAAAACCAGAGAGGCCCCCATGATTAAAAAAGTTGCTGTTGCCTTTTGCGGGTTTTCGCTTCTTTACGCAACTCCACCCATTCGGTTTGAGGCATCAACCTCATTTTTCAAGCGGGTAAACAATGATGTCTGTACAACAGCAGAGGAGCTCCGGGATCAGGCAGTAACACTAGGTGTTGGTTGTTTATTTTTACCAAATGCCAACAACGGGTTTAACATTCGATTTGAACAATCAATCATTACACCAAGCTTACCGGATCGTCCTTCATCTAGCAGTTCTTCCGAACCGACGATGAGAAGAACAAAAGATTTCAAGAGCTTTTCAATTTCTTATCTGCATTGGTTTAGCGGCTGTGATAACTCGAGTTGGTTTATTGGAAGCGACACCGGCCTCAATTTTATAACCCAAGATACAAACGATTATGATCCCTTCTATAAAGGACCGGGACCAGATCGCCGCAGCAGAAACTTACGGGTGTCATTTCTATCGGGTTACCAGATTGGACGTCAATATAGATTCGAATTACATCTTGGCCTTCCATATAGTGGGATCGGCCTCGTCTATCAATTCTAGCCACCGGAGAACATAGTTGGCAGGTTGGTCCGTGTGTTAACTGCCATTACTCTTCCGGCCTCCGCACTCTCAACAGCGAGCGAGTCACGCTTCTGCCTGATCTGCTTTTTATTTCTGCATGGGCGCTCAGACGATGCGGTGCGTCTCGTGGCCCTCGACGTGGATGGCGCTCTTGGGGCGCGAGGGGCACAGGAATTCGCAGGCTCCGCAGCCGATGCAGCGTTCCGTGTCGATCATGGGGATCTTCAGGGAGCCGGGATCACCGGGATTCCGGGGGACCATGCGGATGGCGCCGGGGGCGCAATGGCGGGCGCAGTTGTTGCAGTGGACCTGATCGCGGTTGACGATGCACAGCGCCGGGTTCAGGACCGCGTGCCCGATCTGGATGGCGGATTTTTCTGCGGTGGTGATGTGATGGATGGCGCCGGTGGGGCAAACGTCCGCGCAGCGGGTGCACTCGGGGCGGCAGTAGCCGCGCTCGAAGGACATCTCCGGCTGCATCCGATTGCGCATCGACTTGGAAGGCTTTAGCACCTGATTGGGGCACGCGGAAACGCACAGCTGACAGGCCGTGCAGTGTCGACCGAAGGCTCTCAGGCTGCGCGAACCCGCGGGCTTGATGGGCGTCGAGCGGCCCGGATCCTCTTTCGGAAGGATCGGCGCTAGGCCCCCATCCCCCTTGGTCGCCTGCGCCCGAAGCACCACCGAAGCGGCGAACAGGGACGAAAGGGCCAGGAAGCGTCTCCGTGAATGATCGTTCCCGGACGGCGCCGGGCTTGGCTCGTCAGAGGTTCTGCGCATGGCGTTCCTTGCAGGCATAGGTGATGGCTCCCTTGCGGCAGCTTTCGAGGCAGTTCAGACACAGAACGCAGCGGGACAGATCCACCGTGTGATTGGCTGAATCAATGCAGGTCGCCTTGCAATCCCGCGCGCAAAGGCCACAGCCCGTGCATTGCTCGGCCTGGATGCGGGGCCGGAAGAACGAGAACCGCGCGACGCTGCCCAGAAGCGTCCCCACGGGACAGATCGTATTGCAGTAGATCCGGCCCTTTCGCCAGGCGAGCACGGCCAGCACCACGAAGGTGCCGATGGCGACCCCCAGGGTTTCCGCCCCGTGAAGCCAGACATCCACGCGGTAGACGGCATAGCTGCCGGAACGCTCCGCGAACTGGGCGAGCAGGTTGTTGCCCATCCCGTACAGCGGCCCCAGCATTGCAGCGACCATCCGCCCATAGGCGCTGTAAGGGGCCAGCAGGGCGAAGACGGAGCCCAGCCCCAGGATCACCAGCAGGATGAAGACGGCCAGCACGCTGTAGCGCAGGATCGTGCGTTCGGGCGAGGGCTTGAAACGATGGGGACGCTTCCATCCGGCGATCCGCGACACCACGTCCTGGAACACGCCCAGCGGGCAGAGCACCGAGCAGTAGATCCGGCCGAACACGAAGGTCGCCAGCAGGATGGCGGCGACCACCGCCACATTGACCACCAGCAGGGCCGGAAGGAACTGGATCTTCGCCAGCCAGCCGAAGCTGCGATGGATCGTGCCCGTGAAATCGAGGAACAGCAGCGTCACCAGCCCCATGCAGGCGATGGCCGCGGCGATTCGGAGTCTTCGCGCCATGACCGGTCCTCCCTTCATCCCGTCACCCTCAACTGCTCGGCGAACCGGTCGATGCGCTGCATCTCATCTGGAATATGGATGGATTGCGGGCAGCGCTTGAGGCAGATCCCGCATCCCGTGCAGTGCTGGGCCTGCCGCAGCCTGGGCACGCTGCGATCAAGGCCCACGAGGAAGGCGCGACGCGCCTGCCGGAAGCTCGGATCCTGGGCGTTGTCCGGGAAATCCCCTTCGTTCAGGCAGCGGTTGTAGTGCCCGAAGACGCCAGGGATATCGATGCCGTAGGGACAGGGCATGCAGTACTGGCAGTTGGTGCAGTTGATATTCGGATACTTGACCATGATCTCGGCCACGCGATCGAGCAGGGCGTTTTCCGAGCCCGTGAGCGGCTTGAGGGGCGAGAAGCTGCGGATGTTGTCCTGCATGTGCTCCACGAACGTCATGCCGCTCAGCACGGTCAGCACATTGGGCATCGAGCCCGCGAAGCGGAACGCCCAGGAGGCGATGCTGGCGGCGGGATCCGCCTGCTTGAGCAGCATCTGGGCCTTGTGATGGGGCCGCGCCAGGCGCCCGCCCAGCAGCGGCTCCATGATCATCGCCGGGACATTCAGCCGAACCAGCTCGTCGTAGAGGTACTTCGCGTTGACGTTGCTGCTGCCCAGGGCCGATTTCCAGTCGAAATAGTTCGACTGGATCAGGACGAAATCCCACTTCACGCCGCAGGACATCATGTAGTCGAAGAAGGCCTTCTCCCCGTGGAAGGACCAGCCCAGATTGCGGATGCGGCCCGCCTCGCGCTCCTTGAGCATGAAGTCCAGCACGCCGTTGTCCAGGTAGCGTTCCTTGTAGGTCTTGTAGTTGCCCACGGCGTGAACGAGGTAGTAATCCAGATAGTCCACGCGCAGTTCGCGCAGGGAATTCCGGTACATCTCAAGGGATTCCTCGCGGCTCTTGGCCTCGAAGTTCGACATCTTCGTGGCGATGAGATAGCGATCGCGGGGATGGCGGCTCAGGGCGAGGCCCATCGCATGCTCGGACTGCCCCCTGCAGTAGCGCGGGGAGGTATCGAAATAGTTGATGCCGTGAGCCAGGGCGTAGTCGACCGATGCGTTCACCGCCTCCTGGTCGATCTTGTCGGTATCGCCGGTGGCATCCGGCTTGGGCACCTTGGGCAGGCGCATGCACCCGTATCCCAGCAGCGAGACCCGCTGGCCTGTCTTGGGATCGGTGCGATAGCTCATGCGGTCCGTGGGCACCTCGGCGCCTTGCCCCCCCTTGGAGCCTCGGCCCGCATGGCCGCAGCCCACGAGGGCCGCCGCCGAGACCGCCGCCCCAGCACCCATGATCCCCAAGAAATTCCGACGCCCCAGGGTCTCGTCATGGTCTTCCATCGTCCACAGTCCTTATGCATTCATGGGATCTGAATTGCAGAGACATCCGAACCGTTCCCGGCGCCTCGTGCGACGAACCGGGAAGGATTGTCGCGCAATGGCGGCCTCTGTGCCCGAAAGATTTGACGGCCTTCGCCATTTCGTCGAGCGGGGGAGGTTTCCTTCTTATAGCCTTGTCTCATGAGCTTTTCTCTCCGAGCGCAACGGGCCGAGCTGGACGCCATCGAATTCCCCACCCTGACGGGCCTCATCGCGAGCCGCGCATCCACCCAAGCCGCTAGACAGTCGCTGTCGCAAATGAGCCCCTGGGACGGGCGCGCGGGATTGCGCCGCCTGCGCCAGCGTGAGCTCGGGCCGCTCTGGGAGCGCGAACCCTCGCTGCTGCCCATCGTCGTTTTCGATGAGGCCCTGGGCGAGCTGCTGAACCCCTCGGGCTGGCTGCTGCCCGAGCATTGGCGCCAGCTGCGCGAGGGCCTGAAGGCCACGGCGAATCTGCTGCGCAGCGTGGCGGGGGTGGGCTGGGACGAGAACGCCGCGCCTGAAGCCCATACCCACCCGGGCATCGATCTGCTGCAAGTCACCGCTGCGGTGTTGCCGGATCCCGGCGGCATCGCGGATCGGCTGGGACGGGCCTTCACCGAGGACGGCCAACTGGACCCCATGCGCGTGCCGGGGCTGGCGGAGCTGCACCGCGAGCGCCAGCGGGCCTTCCAGTCCATCCAGAACCGGCTTCAGAAAATTCTGCGCGAAGCGTCGGACGCCTTCCAGGAGACATCCATCGTCGAGCGCAACGGGCGCTTCTGCCTCCCGGTCCGGCAGGAGCGCAAGGGCATGGTCCACGGCCTGGTGCTGGATCGCTCCAGCAGCGGCGCGACGGTCTTTCTCGAACCACTGGAGACGGTCGGCCTCAACAACGACTACGTGGAGGCGGACCGCGCCTATGCGCAGGCCGTGGCCGCCTTCCTGCGCGAACTGCTGGACGAGCTGCGCGCGCGCCGCGCCGATTTCGAGCGCTGGCACGCCTTCCAGGCCGAAGTGGACGAAACCCTGGCGCTGCTGCGCTGGCAGGGGCTGTGCGAAGGGATGCTGCCCGCCCTGGGCGGCGAGACGCTGCGCCTGCTGGAGGCCCGCCACCCCCTACTGCTGCCCAATGTGCGCGCAGCGCTGGATCTGGAGAGCCTGGACCACGACGTGGTGCCCCTCACGCTGGAATTGCCCGAAGGCCACCCGGGGCTGGTCATCAGCGGCAGCAACACCGGCGGCAAGACCGTGGTGCTGAAGAGCGCGGGCCTGTTGCTGGCCCTGGCCAACGCGGGCTGCGCGATTCCCGCCAAGCCGGGGACCGAAACCCCTGCCCTGCCCAGCCTTCACGCGGATATCGGCGATCACCAGACCCTGGTGGGAAGCCTCAGCACCTTCTCCAGCCACATCGTCCACCTGAAGCGTCTGCTGGCCCAGGCGCAGCGCGGCGGCCTGGTGCTGCTGGACGAGCTGGGCACGGGGACGGATCCAAAAGAAGGCGCGGCACTGGGCATCGCCATCCTGCAGGCGCTTTCGCGCCGGGGCTGCTGGGTGCTGTGTTCCACCCACCTGGGTGAAATCAGCCAGTGGGCGCTGCGCCATCCCAAATTCCAGAACGCGTCCGTGCAGTTCGATGAGGAGCGCCTAGCCCCCACCTACCGCCTGATGGTGGGCCAGCCGGGCCAGAGCCGGGCCCTCACCATCGCCTCGCGGCTGGGACTGCCCAAGGCCGTGCTCGACCACGCCGAACGGGTGCTGGGACGCCGGGAACAGGACTGGCGGGAATTCCTGAAGCAGCTGGAAGCCGATCGCCTGAAGGTGATGGAAGAGCGCGACGCGCTCAAGCTGCGCGAAGCCGCGCTGGAAAAGGATCAGCGCATCCTGTCCCAGCGCGAGCAGACCTTGAGGGATCAGCAGGAGAAGTTCCAGCGCGAATCCAAACAGAAACTCCAGCGCGTGCTGGATTTCGTGGATCACGAATCCAAGCGCCTGGTGAAGGAACTCAAGGAGAAGCAAAAATCAGCGACGGCCCTGAGCGGCAATCTGAACGCAGATCGCGTGGGCACGGACGCCCGCGAGCGCGTGAAGACCATCGACCAGATCGCCCACGCGGAGCTGGCGCCCCGCCAGCAGCCATCCACGGCCAAGACCACGGCCATCGAATTGAAGGAAGGCGCCTACGCGCGACACCGCGGCCTGGGCGTCGAGGGCAAGCTGGTTTCCATCAAGGGCGATCGCGCCACGCTCCAGACGCCCCAGGGCCGCCGCTTCGAAGCCCGCGTGGGCGAACTGGTCGCCATCGCACGGGCCGATCTGGGCGACGAAACACCGCGCAAGGGCGGCGTGCGCGTGCGCGCGGAGAGCCTGGACATCGAGAGCGAAATCAACCTGATCGGCCGAGCGTCGGACGACGTGGAGACGGAGATCCATCGCTTCGTGGAAAGCGCCCTGGCGTCCGGCCAGCGCTTCATCCGCATCGTTCATGGGCACGGGACGGGCAGGCTGAAGGCGGCCGTCCGCGAAGCCCTGCGCGGTCATCCCAGCATCGCCAAAGTGGAGGACGCCCCCCAGAGCCAGGGCGGCTCCGGCGCGACGCTAGTCACGCTGAGGTAGGGACTTCCGCAGGCTCGACAGCAGCTCTTTCAGCTCATCCACCTCGGTCTTCAGGGCCGTCATATCGTCACGCAGCACCTGAAGTTCGGATACCGCGGCAGCTGGCACGAACGAGATGGGGCGGGTTTCCCGGGGATCGCCGCCCGCCATGCGCACGGGCTGCGTCTCGCGGGGATCCGAAGCGGAACCCAACAGGTGCCCATACCGGATCTCGCGGGAGCCCGGCTGCCGGGGCAGCGCCCTCGCCAGCGGCGTCTCAGCTTCCACCAAGCACCCCAGTGCCACATCCATCTCCGAGAGATCCTTGAAGGCGTACAGCCGGGCCGTCCGGGCGCGCAGCTCGCCGGGCGTCTGGGGTCCTCGCAGGATCAATTCGCAGAGCACGGCGGCTTCCTGCTCGGATAGATCGAAGCGCTCTCGGATGGCGTGCTCGTATTTCGTGGTGCGGGCTCCGGCCGCATTCACTTCCCAGGCGAGTTCATGCTCCTTCAGGCAATCCAGCGCGGACAGGACGCTTTCCTCGTCGATGCTCATCACGGGATCGCGATTGCTGCTCTGGTTGCACGCGTTCACCAGCGCATTCAGCGTCAGGGGGTAGTATTCGGGCGTGCTCATCTGCTTTTCCAGCAGGGCGCCCAGTACGCGCAAGGGGATGGGATCGAGGGCGGGCAAGGGCGCAGGCAAGGACATGGCTGACTCCGTCGAGGCACCATCTTACGCCCGCCGGAAAATTCCATGCGCTATCGTGTGAGGGTCATTTCCCACCCTCTGGAGGCATCATGAGCCATCGCCATCGCGCCATCCTCGCCGCAGGCGCTCCCGTAATTTTCGCGGGAATGCTCGCCGGGCAGGCGCCGAGTGAGACGATCACTGGACCCAAGGATCAGAAATCCGTCTCCGTGACGATCTACAACGATGATCTGGCGCTGGTGAAGGATCAGCGCGAGGTCAAGCTGGGCAAGGGCGATCTGGATCTGGCGTTCCAGGAGGTCTCGGCCCAGATCCGCCCTGAGACCGCGCTGCTGCGCAACCTCACGGCGCCTGCGGGCTTCTGGATCAACGAGCAGAACTTCGACTTTGATCTGCTCAGCCCCGCCAAGCTGCTGGAGAAGTACGTCGGGCAGAGGGTTCTCGTCCTCTGCCAAAAGCCCAACCCGGACGGCGCGGGCTCGAAGGAGCTGCGGGAGGAGGCCGAAGTGCTGGCCACCAATGGCGGCGTGGTGCTGAAGTTCGCCGATCGCATCGAGACGACGGTTCCCGGACGGATCATCTTCCCGAAGGTGCCGGAGAATCTCCGGGCCCGTCCCACGCTGGTACTGAACCTGCACTCGCCCGCGGAGCGTTCGCAGAAGCTGGAGTTGAGCTACCTCACGGGGGGACTTTCGTGGCGCGCGGACTACGTGGCCAACCTCGCGCCCGACGAGAAGACGCTGGATCTCAGCGGCTGGGTGACGCTTACGAACCAGAGCGGCGTGACCTATCCCAACGCCACCCTGCAGCTGGTGGCAGGCGACGTGAACCGCGTGCAGGAGCGGCTGCGAATTTTCCCCATGAAGGCAGCCCCGGGCATCGCCGAGGCCGCCCCGGCCCCGCCCCAGATGAAGGAGGAGGGCCTTTTCGAATACCACCTCTACACGCTGGACCGGCCCACGACGCTCAAGGAGAACCAGACCAAGCAGGTGGCCCTGCTCACGACCTCCGGCGTGCCCGTGCGCAAGGAATACCTGCTGCACGGGGAGAACTACTACTACCAGCGCCAGTGCGACGACCTGGGCGACAAGCTGAAGGTGGGCGTCTTCGTGGAGTTCGATAACAAGACGGAATCCCGCATGGGCATGCCCCTACCCAAGGGCACGGTGCGCGTCTACAAACGCGACAGCGAGGGCCGCGCGCAGTTCGTGGGCGAAGACGCCATCGACCACACGCCCAAGAATGAAACCGTCCGCCTGAAGCTGGGCGACGCCTTCGACGTGACGGCCAAGCGCAAGCAGACGGATTTCAAGAGCCTTGGCCGCATCGCCCCGTGGCACTACGTCTACGAATCGGCTTTCGAAGTGACGTTCAAGAACGCAAAGAAGGAGCCCGTGACGGTGTCCGCCATCGAACCCATCTTCGGCGATTGGGAGATCACGCAGCACAGCCATGCCTTCACCAAGGATTCGGCGGGTTCCGCTCGCTTCAAGGTCGAGGTTCCGGCGGAAGGCGCCGCGAAGCTGAGCTACCGGGCTCGCTGCCGCTGGTAGGTTTTTGCCAATGACTGACCATAATTCACGAACCTCAAGCCAGGCGCGCGAATTCACATCTTTTGGATGTGCTTTGACTGAAGAGCTGGGCTATGATGGGCGTCACGTTCCAGATGTTTTCCATATTCGCAAGACGTCCCAAATCGGCGAATAAGCCGGATTGGGGTGGATGTCGGTAATTCGCTCGTTGACTTGCTTCGTTTTCTCATCCGTGGCGCACGCGCTGCGGGATCCACGGAGTTTCTATGTCACACCCGGCAATGGCGTTCTATGAGTCCCTGGCCCAAAAGGCCGTCAAGCAGCTGGAGGCGAGCTGGGGGCCCGACAAGATCGTGATCCAGATCGGCAGCGCCACCTGCGAGCACGCCGCAGGTTCTGTGGATGTCCTGGACGAGTTCCAGAAGCACATCCAGGCCTCGGGCCGCGAGGATATCGTCATCCACCGCACCGGCTGCACGGGCCGCTGCAGCAAGGAACCCATCGTCGGCGTCGCGGTGCCCGGCAAGCCTCCCGTGAAGTACGAACGCGTGAACCGCGAGCTGGTGCACCAGATTTTCTCGAACCACATCAAGCTGGGCACGCCCCTGCGCGAACACGCGCTGGACAACTCGCTGGACCAGGAATACCAGTTCGAATTCCTGTTCTGCGGCGGCGGGCGCTGCCAGGGACGGCTGGATCTGCGCGACGCGTTTGAAGGAAAGCTCAAGGCGGCCGGCATCGGCCCCGACGTGGTGAAGATCAACAGCGTCCGCTGCTTCGGCTGCTGCACCGAAGAGACGGCAGGACGCTACATCCATATCCTGGTGCGGCCCTCCAAGGTGCTCTACCGCGTTTCCTGCGAAGAGGACCTGGACGAACTCATCAAGACGCACATCCAGAATGGCGACATCGCCGAGCGCCTGCGCGTCGGCGAGAAGTCCGTGAGCCAGGATTTCTTCGATCTCTACGCGGATGTGAATTTCTTCAACGCCCAGAGCCGCATCGCCATGCGCAACAGCGGCGTGGTCGACCCCGAGAGCCTCGCGGAATATTTCCGGTTCGGCGGTTTCAAAGCGCTGACGACGGTGCTGGATCGCAACGATCCGCAGTGGGTCATCAACGAGGTGCTGGCAGCCAAGCTGCGGGGCCGCGGCGGCGGCGGGTTCCCCACCGGCAAGAAGTGGCAGATGGCACACAATGCGACAGAGCCTGTCCATTACCTGATCTGCAATGGAGATGAAGGTGATCCGGGTGCGTTCATGGATCGCGGCATGCTGGAGAGCGATCCTTTCAGCGTCGTGGAAGGCATGATCGTCGGCGGCTTCGCGATCAAGGCGCAGAAGGGCTTCTTCTACATCCGCGCCGAGTACCCGCTGGCCATCAAGCGAATCCAGAACGCCATCGACCAGTGCCGGGAAGTCGGCCTGCTCGGCGATCACATCATGGGCACGGATTTCAGCTTCGATCTGGAAATCCGCCTGGGCGCGGGCGCCTTCGTCTGCGGCGAGGAGACGGCGCTCATCCGCTCCATCGAGGGCAAGCGCGGCCAGCCCAAGGTCCGCCCGCCCTACCCCGCCGAACGGGGACTCTGGGGCAAGCCGACCATCATCAACAACGTCGAGACCTTCGCGAATATCACCGCCATCATCAACTTCGGCAGCGACTGGTTCGCCCAGGTGGGCACCTCGGAAAGCGGCGGCACCAAGGTCTTCGCGCTGGCCGGCAAGGTCAAGCACACGGGCCTTGTGGAAGTGCCGCTGGGCACCCCTCTGCGCAAGGTGGTCTTCGATATCGGCGGCGGCGTGCTGGATGACCGTGCGCTGAAGGCCATCCAGACCGGCGGCCCCGCAGGCGGGTTCATTCCTGCGAGCAGCGCGGATATGGAAGTGGATTTCAGCCCGCTGGCCAAGGCCGGATCCATCATGGGTTCCGGCGGCATGATCGTGCTGTCCGAGGACGACTGCATCGTCGATATCTCGAAGTTCTACCTGTCCTTCACCCAGGAGGAGAGCTGCGGCAAGTGCACGCCCTGCCGCGAAGGCACGACGCGGATGCTGGAGATCCTGCAGAAGATCACCACGGGCAAGGCCACGATGGAGGATCTCGACAAGCTGGAGCGCCTGGGCCGCCTGTGCCAGCAGGCCTCTCTCTGCGGTCTCGGCCGCGCCGCACCCAATCCGATCCTCAGCTCCTTGAAGCATTTCCGGGACGAATACATCGAGCACATCGTGAACAAGCGGTGCCCATCCAAGAAGTGCGTGGCGCTCATCCACTACGAGATCAACGCGGAGAAGTGCATCGGTTGCACGGTCTGCTCGCGCAACTGTCCCGTGGAGTGCATCACGGGCGCACGGAAAGAACCTCACATCATCGACCAGGAGCGCTGCGTCAAGTGCGGCCAGTGCTTCGAGGTCTGCCGCTTCGACGCGGTCGATCGTGTGTAAGGCGAAGGAGAATATGCGATGACCGAACCCATGATCTCCCTCACCATCGACGGCCAGCGAATCCAAGTGCCCCAGGGCACGACGGTGCTTCACGCGTGCGAGAAGCTGGGCATCGATATCCCGCGCCTCTGCTACCACCCCTATCTCAGCCTGGAAGGTTCCTGCCGCGTCTGCGTCGTGCAGGTCAAGGGCTTCAACTACTTCCTCACCGCCTGCAGCCAGCAGGTCTGGGAAGGCATGGAGGTCGACACCAACTCGCCCGTGATCCGCCAGGCTCGCCGCGACATCCTGGAACTCCTGCTGGACAACCACCCCAAGGATTGCCAGACCTGCGACCGCGACGGCAACTGCGAGTTGCAGCGCCAGGCCTACCGGCTGGGCGTCCGTGATCGGCTGTTCGAGGGGCACCGCAAGCACTTCCTTCCCGATGAATCCAGCCGCTCCGTGATCCGCAACCCGGAGAAGTGCATCCTGTGCAGCCGCTGCGTGCGGGTGTGCAAGGAGATCCAGGGCGTCCACAACCTGAGCCAGCATGGCCGGGGATTCCACACCGTCGTCGGCCCGGCCGATCTGACGCCCATGGATGATTCCACCTGCATCCAGTGCGGCCAGTGCGTCGCCGTGTGCCCCACCGCCGCCTTCCTGGAGCAGGATCACACGGAGCGCGTCTGGAAAGCCCTGGGTGAAGCTCAGAGCAACGGTATGCATGTGGTCGTGCACACCGCGCCGGCGATCCGGGCCACCATCGGCGAGAGTTTCGGGCTCCCCATCGGAACGCCCGTCACCGGCAAGCTGGTGACCGCCCTGCGGCGCCTGGGATTCAGCGCCGTCTTCGACACCAACTTCGGCGCGGACCTAACCATCATCGAGGAAGCCAACGAGTTCCTGCACCGCCTGGGCGGATCCGCCCCCCTGCCCCTGCTGACCTCCTGCTCACCCGGATGGGTGAACTTCCTGGAAAAGTTCTTCCCGGAGATGATCCCCAACACGTCCACCTGCAAATCCCCCATGCAGATGACCAGCACACTGCTGAAGACCTACTACGCCGAGAAGACGGGGATCGACCCCAAGAAGATCTTCACGGTGGCCATCATGCCCTGCACGGCGAAGAAGTTCGAAGCGGGACGGCCCGAACACACGATGCCCGACGGAACGCCCCATACGGACGCGGTTTTGACGACCCGCGAGCTGGCCTGGATGATCAAGTCCTACGGCATTGATTTCCAGCGCCTCCCCGACGGCGAGTTTGATCGACCCCTGGGCCTGTCCTCGGGCGCCAGCGACATCTTCGGTGCCACCGGCGGCGTGATGGAAGCCGCGCTCCGCACGGCGGCGGTCAAGGTCACCGGCAAGGAACTGGGACCCCTGGTCTTCGAAGAAATCCGAGGCGTCACCGGCATCAAGGAGGCCACCATTGATTTGGATGGCACCAAGATCAACGTGGCGGTCTCCAACGGGCTGACCAATGCCAAGACGCTGCTGGAAGCGGTCAAGAAAGGGGAGAAGCAGTACCACCTGATCGAGATCATGGCGTGCCCGGGTGGGTGCGTCTGCGGAGGCGGCCAGCCCTATCCGCCGGAACACATGACCACGCTGGATCCCCAGCTGCCGTTCCTGCGCGCCAAGGCCCTTTACTCGATTGACGACAAGAAGCAGCTGCGGCGCTCCCACGAGAATCCGGCCATCCTGACCCTGTATTCCGAATACCTTGGCGAACCCAATGGCCCCAAAGCCCACGAACTGCTTCATACTCACTACAAGGCGCGCATGCCGAGGGGGGTCCGGTGAGCACCGTTCCTGCAAACACTGACAACTGGGCGGAAGTGAAGGCGGCATGTTCCCAGGTGCTGCCGGAATCCATCATCGACTTCATCGAGTCCTGCCGGGATCTGCCCCATTCGGAAAGCCAGCTCATTGCCATCCTCCACAAGGTCCAGGCCCACTTCGGTTACCTCGGCAAGGAGCACATGCACGCGGTGGCCCAGCTTGCGGGCATCCCCCACGCTAAGGTCACCGGCGTCGCCACCTTCTACCACTACTTCCGCCTGACGCCGCGCGGCAAGCACATCATCAACGTCTGCCTAGGCACCGCCTGCTACGTGAAGGGCGCGGACAAGCTCAGCCAGCGCCTGATGAACGAACTGGGCATACAGTTCGGAGAAACCACCAAGGACAAGCTGTTCTCCCTGGAATCCACCCGGTGCCTTGGCACCTGCGGCCTGGCCCCCGTGATCATGGTGGATGAGGCCGTCTACGGCCCCGTCACGCCGCAGGAGGCTTCCGTGATCCTCGAGAAGTACGTCAAGAAGAGCAAGCCCAAGGCCTGAACCCATCCTTCAGGACGGAAAGAACGACGCCGGCTCCCAAGGGGCCGGCGTCGTTCTTTCGATGCTCGATCTCAGCGCCGAGGCCCCAGGCGGATCACGCCCTTGAATCTCGATTCAACCAAAGCGGCTCGTCGTCGTCGTCGACGACGGCTTCGACGCCGTAGCCCCCGTCCAGCAACACAGCGTCCTCGTAGATGTTGTGCAGCTTGGTTTCGTACTTCGCGGCCTGGGCCAGGCGCGGATCATCGACCAGCACCACGCGCTCCCGCGCGAGGTCCGTGATCTCAGCGGCCTCCCAGCCCAGGATGCCCGCCAGGAGCTTGACGGGATTGAGAGCCTCGCCCGCAGCGATGCGCGTGGAAAAGTGCAGATCGCAACCGCGCCACTCCAGCGCAAGAACCAGCGCCCGGACCTCCACCTGCTTGATCTGCTTCTGCCCCGCCACCTTGCCCGTCTTGTCGATGCTGAAGCGCTCGGAGGCCTCGAAGCGCCCCAGGCGCTCCCGCGCCTCCTCCAGACGATCCGAGGGGCAAAGCCAGCGCCAGTGGGCCTCTCGGCTCAATTCCAGCACTGGCGAGGCGATATTGGGGATCGCGAGGGCTTCCAGGATGCGCAAGCCCTCGAGGCAATGGGGCTGAACCAGGGCCGGCAAGGCTGCCAGCGGAACGCCCGCAGGACGTTCCAGCACCACGTCCGCCCATTCCGCGAGGCCCGCCACGCCCAGAGGCAGCACATGCCCCAAGGTCACGAGCGGGCGCGGCGTCTTCTCCAGCCCCAGGGCCACGGGCAGGCCTGCGGAGCGAAGGGCCTGGGCCAGCGACGCCTGGAGCGCGGGGGGGTGCAAACGGCAGGCTTCACCCTTGGCCTCGAAGCACAGGCGCAGCGTGCAGCGCCGAGAGTCCTGCTGCCAGTGGCTCATGCGCTGGCGGCGGGCGCGATCGGCCTCCTCTTCCAGCGAAACCCGCACCGCCTGCCAGGGATCCGCAGCCGACCCCTTGGTCACCGGCTTGCGGGGCTTCACCCTGCGGAAAACCTCGTAGGCCTGTTCGATCGCACCCTCGGCCTTCAATCGCGGAAGAAGCATTTCAATGCCAGCGAGATCCGGCGCTTCCCCTGAAAGAAGGGACTGGAAGAGGCTCAATGCGGAAGGGTTCTGCCCGGTGGAATTCTGGCGCATCCTCACAGAATACGGGCATCCGCGCGGATTTCCGCAGTTCATG
The DNA here is from genome assembly GCA_035352715.1 of Holophaga sp. Lineage (GTDB taxonomy): Bacteria > Acidobacteriota > Holophagae > Holophagales > Holophagaceae > DAOPYE01. The sequence goes on from DAOPYE010000023.1 coordinate 16,457, forward strand.
TTGAGATCTCTGCGGGCTCGCCCAAGGATGCGTTGCGCCATCAAGCATCCATCGGATTGCTGCAGGAATGGTGCACTTCGGAGAAGGTTTCAAAAACTTGAATTTTCTTCCCCGATCCATGAAAAAAGCGCACTCAGCCGATCTCGGCGCGATGCGCAATGCCTCCCTCACTCCGGGTTCAACGCGGTCCTGCCGTGATGCGCTTGGCTTCACGACGCAGCAGTTCGGCGACGTTCCTGTCCTTGGCCATGAGCTTGAGATCGAACTCGTTCAGTCGGCGCAAATGGTTGATGGCGATGGGCAGCGGGGTGCGGGGGTTCTGAATCAGGTTCTTCACGATGGTGTATTTCTTCATCCACTCGCGGTTCGTGCTGATGATGCGGATGACTTCTTCGTGAACAGATCGCATCTGCGCGATGTAGGCAACTTCGCCCTCGGTGATGCGACCGTTGCGGATGACGTTCACCTGGATCAGACGGTTGGCTTCGCGGATGAGCAGGGTGCGCTCCTCCTTCCCACCCTTGATAGCCAGCATGATCTTCTGGTTGGTGCGCAGCTTCAGCACACGCTGCGTGAGCGTCAACGGGATTTCATGGCCTTCCTCATCGACGATGGGCTTCAGCAGCCGCTCGCGCGAGACGGCGTGATCCGTGTCCTCGTCTCCTTCCGCGGGCACGGGCAGCTCGGCCCAGGCCTTGTCGAGGGTTCCGGCCTCCACCTCCGAGATGATGTCCAGGCGATCCTGGGCGACGTCCTTGGAAATCAGCCGCAGCACATCGCGACGGAACTCGTTGACGCGCCGCTTGATGACGTATTCGCCCTCTGGGTGGGCCTCCAGCAGATCCAGGATGGCGGGCCGCTGCATCCACAGCACCTGGTTGTTCAGGGGGATTTCCAGGACGAAGCCCGGCAGGCTGGGAATGACGCGCTCCATCCATTCGGCGGTCAGGCTTTCATGCAGCAGGCCCGTCTCCAGCAGGGACGCCTCCTTGCGGTGCATGAGGATGAGCCCCAGCGGCGCCGGGGGCTCCACCGGACCGACGATGGCGCTGGCGAGCACGCTTTCGGGCATGCCCTTCACCGTGTCGATGGCCTTTTCCGCAAACGGCGTTTCCTGGAAAACGGCATGCGCCAGGGCCTGCAGCAACTCCTCTGCGGGCACGGGCAGCGCTCCGCCGAGCAACGGGCCGATCATGGGCTCGGGCAGCTGGCCGTCGAGGTATTTCTGGACGATGGGATTCATGGTCATTCCTCGGAAGGCTGAGGTTCGGCGTCAGGTTCAGCATCGGGCGCCTTGGCGGAAGCGTCGATGGGCTTGGGCTCTGGAAGCTGGAGCTGCCCGTCCGTGTCAAAGGTCCCGGACCAGGCTTCGCTGACCGCCCGGCCATGATTGATGTGCTGGCCCGCCACTTCCACGTTCACCACGCCCGCGTTGTCCAGGCTCAGGGTGAAGGGCCCCTTTACGCGCAGGCACCAGGGTTCGGAAACGCGCATGGAATGGTGCAAATCCGCGCCCTCGCCGACGATGTGGGCTTCGCAGGCATCCATGGCTCGCAGGTTCACCAGGATGCCTTCCGCCGTGATGGGCGCCTCGGGCAGCACCTCGCCCAGCACCGGGAAGGGACCGGTGAAGGCTTTCGGAAGCCCCATCGGCGCAGGGGCCAGGGCACCGATGTTCACCACGTTCTGCTTTACCCCTTCGCGCAGGTTCCGACGCGGCACCACCAGCCACGCCAGCACCAGCAGGGACGCGACGGCGATGGCGATCGTCAGCAGGCGCTCCATGGATTCCTGGCGCGGATCCGGCGCCGGGTTGGCCAAATCGCCGGGAATGGCGGAAAAGATCTCCGCGCATTGTGACAAGTCCACCATGAGCCGCCGCGCGATCATGCGCGCCATGGGGCGCTCACGCCCAGGCGGCACCTGATCCCAGTGATCCGCTTCGATGGCTTCGAGCAGGCCCTGGCTCAGGCTCAATTCCTCGGCCAGGGCTTCTGGCGAGATGCCCTGGGCTTGACGCGCCTCTCGCAGCAGCGCGCCAAACCGGCATGGAGTAACAGAAGGTTCCACCCCTTCGGGGGATGCCTCTCCGGGGCTGCTCATGGCTTCCAACCGACCGGAACTTCGCGCAGGGCCCGCGCCAACTGTTCGCGGCGGTCCTCCCGGTTCAGACGGCGGTCGTCCAGGGTGCCCCGGTGGGCCAAGGCATCAGAGAAGCCCGCCTGCAGATCGTCGGGTGTGACGTGATCGCGCCCAGACATCCAGGCCTCGGCCTTGGCCATGGACAGCCACTGTCCAACTGCACGGGTGGAGCAGAAGCCACCGTCCTTACGGACCCGCGCGGCGACCCGCTGCGCGTAGTCCAGCACCACATCGGCCAGCGAGACCTGCTGCACCGAAAGCTGCGCCGCGCGCCATCCCTGGAGATCCAGGGCAGGCGTGATGTCCGAAACGCGCTGCGAGCCCGCATCGCCCTTGAAGATCCGCCGCTCCGCCTCCGCATCCGGATAGCCCAGGTGCATCACGCAGGTGAAGCGATCCAGCTGGCTCTCCGGCAACAGGAAGGTGCCTGCGTGATCCATGGGATTCTGGGTAGCGATGACGAAGAACGGATTGGGCAGAGGATAGACGGAGCGATCCAGCGTCACCTGGCCCTCGACCATGACCTCCAGCAGCGCGCTTTGGGTCTTGGGACCGATACGGTTCAGCTCATCCAGCAGCAACACATGGGCGAAAACGGGACCGGGCAGGAAGCGAAAGGCCTGGGCCGTCGCATCCCACATGTGAACCCCCAGCAGATCCGAAGGCAGCAGATCGTTGGTGCCCTGGATGCGCTGGTAACTGCCCCCCAGCATCCGCGCCAGGCCCTTGGCCAGGGTCGTCTTGCCCACCCCCGGCAGATCCTCCAGCAGCAGGTGGCCGCCGGAAAGCATCACCGCCACGGCGCGCCGCACCTGCGCGGGCTTGCCCACCAGCACCCGCGACAGGGCCTCCAGCCCCGCCCGGACATTGGCGCGGAGCAAGGACACGGCGTGGGCTGTCTCGTGGGGAGCATCCATGGAACATTCAGTCTACTGGATCCCCCCATCCGAGGAATCACCCTTGATCCGGGCACTCCACGGGGACCAGCTCCGTTTTGACCGCATCCTTGGATTTGAGTTCATTGCAGGCGCCGCACCACCAGTTGCTGGCTCCGCAGGCGGCCAGCCGCTCCAGCTCCGCGCCGCACTCGCCACACAGGCCGCGAACCCGGTAGTCCACGCCGCAAGACGCGCAGCGCCACTGCTTGCCGGAAGGCTCAAGCAGGGTCCCATGCACCGGACAAAGACGTTCCATAGGCCCCCCACGCCCCGTCATGGCTTTTCCGGCTCTTCGGTCTCGCGCCGCAGATGCCGGAAAAAGATGCGGATCTCAAGCACCAGCGGGCGGAAGGCGAGTACGAGCAGGAACAGCGCCAGAGGCACCGTCATCTTGAAACCGATGTGGCGGAACCCCAGGGCACCAAAGATGCCGCCGCCCACGAAGGACGCTGCCAGAAGCAGCAGCAGCTTGAGCTTTCCGCGATCGGCGGTGACGGGCTGCGCGCCTTTCAGGTGATGGCTGTTGCGGTAGAGTAGCCGACTCAGCTCGATGCCGATATCGGTCACCGTGCCCGTCATGTGCGTGGTGCGCACGGCGGTGCCGCTGATGTTCGTCGTGACGGCGTTGTGCAGGCCCATGATGAAGCAGAGCAGCGCGACCGACAGATCAATGTACCGGTATTCCTGGGCATCCAGGCGGTGCCCGGCGTAGCCGAACAGCAGCAGCAGCGCTGCTTCAAAGCTGAGCGCCAGCGCATAGCGCCCCCGCCAGTGGTGCCGCTTGCCGTAGGCGATCATGAAGCTCGAGACGAAAGCACCGAACGCGAAGCACAGAACCATGCCGAAGGCATAGAGCATCGTGCGGTAGTCGCCCAGGGCCGCCATATCCGCCAGGGTGCTCAGTACGCCGCTCATGTGACTGGTGTAGTGTTCCACCGCCAGGAATCCGCCCGCGTTCACAGCCCCGGCCACGAAGGCCATGGACCACGCCAACTGGCGGTTCATGGCGGGCGTGCGAGCATCGCCTTCCCGCATCCAGTGCTGATAACTGGTCGGCAGGCGCTCCAGGGTCCGGTCCAGCACCGTGTAGTAGGTAAGCGGATCCATGGACTTTCGCAAGGTCCGCGCCAGATAGCGCCGAGTCAGGTACGAAAGGAGCCTGGGGATGCGACTCGTGCGCGCCCGTCTGGCCACCCGCTCTGCAAAAGACACTCGTTTCATGAATCCTCAGGATATCAGCCATCCAGAGGAATGCCGCGTTCCTTCAGGCGCTGGGCGAAGGCCCGCACCGTGAGTCCAAGGCCGGAAGCCGCCCGGGACGGATCTCCGCCCGCGCCCTTGAGGGCGCGCCGCAGCAGCCAGCCCTCCGCATCCTTCTCGATCGACTTCAGCATGGCGTCCAGCGTGCCCGGCTCGGGCCAGCGCAGGCTGAACAGCTCGCACCCCGGCTCCATCTCTGGAAGCGAAGAAAGCACCAATCCAGTGTTCGCCTCCAGCGCGCGGTCCACGCACCAGATCAGCGCCCTCACGTTGCCCGGCCAGGCACGCAGCAACAGCTCGCGCTCCAATTCGCGCTCCACGATGGGCGTGGGACGGCCCATGCGACGCGCGGCGTTCTCCAGGAATTCGCGGAAGAGCGGCACGATGTCTTCCTTGCGCGCCGCAAGCCTGGGGATCTCGAAGCAGAGCACGCCCAGGCGCAGCCGCAGCGAGGCCGACAGCGAACCGGCGTCCCGAGCGCTGGCCATCCAGCGAACACCGTCGGATTGATCCATACTTCTCAACAGCCCGTCGATGCTGCCCACGGGCAGATCCTCCAGATCAGCCAGGAACAGGCTTCCGCCATTCAGCATGGCCAGCGTCCGCGCCTCGATGCCTTCCGCGCCCACCGTCGAGGCGTGGGTCGACAGGAACGGGGCCCGCGAATCCCGCAGGGTGTGCAGACGCCGCGCCGCGCGGGACCTTCCGCTGCCGGGCTCACCCAGGAACAGCACCGGCGCGTTGTCCTCGGCGGCCTTGGCGAGGGCGTGATCCAGCGCGCGGAGGGCCGGGGCATTGGCGATCCACGGCTCGCGGGGATCCGGCGGTGGGGCTTCCGATAGCGCCGAGAGGCGCGTGAGCAGCTCGATGAAATGATCCAGATCGAAGGGCTTGGGCAGGAAATCGTCCGCCCCGCTGTGCACGGCCTCAACGATATCGCGCGGCTCGCCGAAGGCCGACATCAAGACGATGCGGATGCCCGGATGACGGCGCTTCGCGCGTTTCAGAAGCTCCATGCCGCTCATGCCGGGCAGACGCAGATCCGTCACCAGCAGTTCGAAGGCGCTGCGTTCCAGGGCTTCCAGGGCCTCATGAGGATCGCCCACCGCCAAGACATCCCAGCCGGATCCCGCCAGCGCCTGCACCAGCAGACGCCGGAAACTGTCCTTGTCTTCCACCAGCAGGATGCGCATGGCGCAAGTCTAGCGGATCACCCCTTGGCGTGGGGTGCCTCCAGCACACCACCGTGCCGCTTATCCGCGCGCAGCAGCAGGAAAGCGAACACCAGACCCGCCACGCCCAGCAGCGAGAACACCACCTGGCTGGCGGTGTAGTGGCCCGTCGCATCGCGCAGCTTGCCGTTGAGCATCGGGAAAAGCCCCAGGCCCAGGTTCTGGATGGCGGTCATCAGACCAAAGGCCGTACCCACACGCTTCTCATCCACCACCATGGGCACCGAAGGCCAGAGCGCCGCCGGCACCAGCACGAAGGCCACACCCAGCACGATCATGCTGGGGATGGGGTTCCAGTGCGTGAGGCCCATCGCCAGGTGGGCCGGGATCAGCGCCAGCGAACCCAGCACCATCAGCGTCGCGCGCTTGCCGATCTTGTCCACCAGCCCGCCCGCAAAGGGCGCGCAGACCATGGACGCCGCGATCACGATGCTGGTGATGCCCGGCGCGGTCTTGAACATGTGCGTGAAGTTGAAGAAGACCTGCGAGAAGAAGCCGCCGTCGCTGGCGCTGACGAGGGGGATCTGCCACTTGTCGTGGAACATGTCCGTGGATAGCGCCGTGAAGGGGAAGATCGCGCTGTAGAAGGTCACGCAGAGCAGCGCCACGAACCAGTAGGACGACGTGAACTTGCCCAGATCCGAAAACACGATCTTGTCGCCAGCCTCGGGCTTGGACAGGGCGAGCACCTTCTCGCCGTGGCGATCCATGAGATTGAAGACGAGGTTGCACAGCACGGAGAACAGGCAGAACAGTGCCGCGGCCCACAGAGCAATTCGATAACTGCCGAAATAGCGCGCGATCAGCTCCTCGGTGTTGAAGCTGAACAGCGTGCCGATGCGGCTGATGGTCAGCGTAATGCCAAAGGCCAGGGCCAGTTCCTTGCCCTTGAACCAGCGGCTGACGATGGCGCTCTGCACCACGATCAGGGATTCCGATCCCGCGCCGAAGACCAGCCGACCCGCAAAGAGCATCCACTTGCCCTTGGCCATGGCCACCATCACCGCGCCCACCAGGACCAGGGTGCAGAACAGCAGGCTGGCGCGGCGCGGCCCCAGCTTGTCGTAGAGCATGCCGCCGAAGAAGACGATGGCGATGGCCGCCACGGAATAGGCCGTGTACAGATTCCCGATGGTGCCGCGGTCGATGTGGAGTTCGCGGATCAGCGTGGTCTCCAGGGCGCCGATGCTGTCGTAGGCGAAGTAGCTGCCGAAGACCAGCAGGCTGATGAAGATCAGCAGCGTGAAGCGGTAAAGCCCCTTGGATGGATGAAAGAAGCCCGTGGATGCCATCGCCACGGCTCCTTCGCCCATCTGATTCTCGCCAAAAGGCTCCGCCATCTCCGCTCCTGCGCAAAGGAAAAGGCTACCCGGAAGAGGCCCGTCCATCCCGTGCAATCCAGCACGAAATGAACGGGCAGCGTGCCACCCGCCGCCCTATCGGGTCAGCTTGCGGTACTTGATGCGGTGCGGCTCGAAGGGCTTCAGGCCCAGCACGTCTTTCCGGTACTGCTCGTATTCCGTGTAGTTCCCGTCGAAGTATTCCACACGGCTATCGCCCTCGAAGGCCAGGATGTGCGTGGCGAGACGATCCAGAAACCAGCGGTCGTGGCTGATGATGACGGCGCTGCCCGCAAAGCTCTCGATGGCCTCTTCCAGCGCGCGCATGGTGTTCACGTCCAGATCGTTCGTCGGCTCGTCGAACAGCAGCACGTTGCCGCCGCTCTTGAGCACCAGCGCCAGGTTCAGGCGATTCTGCTGGCCGCCGGAAAGTTCTTTCACCTTCTTCTGCTGACTGTCGCCGGAGAAGCCGAAGCGCGATAGCCAGGCGCGGGCGTTCACTTCCTGGCGCCCGAGAGTCATCATTTCGTAGCCGCCGGAGATGGCCTCGAAGACCGTCTTCTCGGGGTCCAGGCCCTTGCGCATCTGGTCAACGTACGACAGCTGCACGGTCTCGCCCAGCTTGATGGCACCCGCGTCGGGCTGTTCGTGTCCCGTGAGCATGCGGAACAGCGTTGTCTTGCCCGCGCCGTTGGCGCCGATCACGCCCAGAATGCCGCCGCGCGGGATCTGGAATTCCAGATTCTCGAACAGCACGTTGTCGCCGTAGGCCTTCGCCACGCCGCTGAACTCCGCGACGATATCGCCCAGGCGAGGGCCCGCCGGAATGAAAATCTCCAGCTCCTTTTCGCGCTGCGCGCCATCCTCACCCGCCAGCTTCTCGTAGTTGGCGATGCGCGCCTTGCTCTTGGCGTGCTGCCCCTTGGGCGACATGCGGATCCATTCCAGCTCGCGCTCCAGCGTCTTTTCGCGGCGCTTGTCGGACTTTTCCTCCTGCGCCATGCGATTGGATTTCTGCTCCAGCCAGGACGAGTAGTTGCCCTTCCAGGGGATGCCTTCGCCGCGATCCAGTTCGAGAATCCACTCTGCCACGTGATCCAGAAAGTAGCGGTCGTGGGTCACGGCAATGACCGTGCCCTCGTAGCGCTGGAGATGCTGCTCCAGCCACGCCACAGTCTCGGCGTCCAGATGGTTGGTGGGCTCGTCCAGCAGCAGGATGTCCGGCTTCTGCAGCAACAAGCGGCACAGCGCCACGCGACGGCGTTCGCCTCCCGAAAGCACACCGATCTTGGTGTCGGGATCGGGACAGCGCAGGGCGTCCATGGCCTGCTCCAGCTGGCTGTCGAGATCCCAGCAATCCAGCGCGTCGATCTTCTCCTGCAGCACGCCCTGGCGCTCCAGCAGCGCGTCCATATCGGCGTCGGGATCGGCGAACTTGTCGTTGATCTCGTTGTATTCGCGCAGCAGGGCGGCCTTTTCGCCCGCGCCTTCCTCCACAACCTCGCGCACGGTCTTGGTCTCGTCGAGCTTGGGCTCCTGCTCCAGCATTCCCGTGGAATAGCCCTTGGACAGCACGGCCTCGCCGTTGAAGTCGTGATCGACGCCCGCCATGATGCGCAGCAGCGTGGATTTGCCGGATCCGTTGAGGCCCAGCACGCCGATCTTTGCGCCGTGAAAATAGGACAGCGAGATGTCCTTGATGACGGTCTTGTTGTTGTAGATTTTCGAGACCCGCATCATCGAATAGATGATCGTCGGCTGGTCGTCGGTCTGCTTGGCCATGGAATCCCCTGCAATCACGCGGAATCTATCAGTGTATCCGCCGCGATCACCTATGAGGACAGGCTCTGGGATCGAACAATCATCTTGTGGAACGACCGACAAGCCCTTACGATTTCAATTGCTATTACTTCTATATTTTTGAATCCACCAAACCTCTTCACGGAGATTTCCATGGCTCAGACCATCCGCAAACCCGACGCAAACCCCATCGTGGCGGCGCTCCTCACCTGGTTCGTCTTTGGCCTGGGACACCTGCTCATCAACGGCCAGCAGCGCAAGTGGATCTTCACCCTGGTGGCCGGAATCGTGGGCTCGTTCCTCTGCGTCCTGCCCGGCTTGGTCATCGGCATCCTGAGCATCATCGAGGCCTATCAGACCGCCGAGCGCCTGCAGAAGGGCGAAGAGATCGGCATCAACGAGTACTGCCAGCCGCTGCTCTTCAAGATCATCAGCATGGTGGACAAGGAAGCCACGCTGAAGGCCTAGCCCCATCCGCTCCATCCAAAGAGAAGCGCCCGGAAACGGGCGTTTTTCTTTGGGTTGCCAGCAGATGTCCCATCGCCGCATCATCAAGAGTCCTTTCCAGGAGATCCCATGAATGAAGTGCTGCCTTCCTCTGGCCCAGATCGCGATGCGGCCCTGCGGGATGTTTCCATCCCGGCCATCTGCCTGCTGATCTATCACAGCCTCGGCGTCCTGTTCCTGCTGATGAGCTTCGGCTTGCATGCGCTCGGAGTCAGCCTGGCCGGGATGAGCCAGCTCAAGACGCCCGGGGCCGATGCCTTCCCCGCGCTGGCCGGAACCGCCGTCATGGCGGTGACTTCGGGGATCGGGCTGGCGCTCTATGGGCTGGGCATCTTTGGCGCGATCAAGATGAAGAAGCTGCAGAGCTACGGGCTGGCCATGACCTCCGCCATCCTGGCCATGCTGCCCTGCACCAGTTGCTGCTGCGTGATCGGCCTGGGCTTTGGCATCTGGACCCTGGTGGTCCTGAACAAGCCCAACGTCAAGCAGGCCTTCCACTGATCTTCGAGCCTCACGCACGGCCATGAGCCATCGTTTTGAACTTCGCCCAGGGCACATCGCGGCCGTCTTCGCCGCCTTGGCCCTGGGCTTTTCCTGGGCGATGCCCGAGCGCGGAGCCTACGGCGTGGACATCTGCGCTTTCCACGCCCTGACGGGCGTTCCCTGCCCGGGATGCGGCATGACACGGGCCTTTCGCGCCATCGGCCACGGGGCCTTTGCCCAGGCCTGGCGCCTGAACCCCTTCGCGTTCCCGCTCTATGCGGCCTGCTGCTTGTGTTTGGCGGCGCAGTTCACGCCCCTGCCCTGGTGGCAGCACAAGCGAAGCCTTGCCTATGCGGGCATTGGCTTGAGCATCGCCATGGCTGCGTTCGGACTGGCCCGCATGGCCAAGCTCTATCCCTGGCCGTGAATCGCCAGAATCCGCGCGACCACGTCTTCCAGGCTCAGGTCGCTGGAATCCACTTCCACGGCATCTTCGGCCTTGCGCAGGGGGGAGACGGCCCGGGTGGAATCGGCCTGATCGCGCCGCGCGATATCTGAAGCGACCTCCTCCAGGCTCATGTCGACACCCTTGCCCTGTTGTTCCAGAAAACGGCGACAGGCGCGGGCTTGGACGCTGGCGGTCAGGAAGATCTTGGTGGCGGCGTCCGGAAACACGACGGTGCCGATGTCGCGACCATCCACCACCCAACCCTTGCCCGTGCGGCCGATGGCGCGCTGCTGCTCGACCAGCACTTCGCGCACGCGGGCGTTGGCGCTCACGCCAGAGACCATCCGCGTGATCTCCGGCGTCCGGATGGCTTCGCTGATATCCTCGCCCGCCAGGAAGAACCGCGAGCCGCGCTGTTCGATGCGAAGGCCGGAGAGCACGGATTCCAGGGCCGATCCACCCTCCCGCGAGACATCATCCAGTGAGACATCAGCGCGCCGCAGCGCCAGCGCCGTGGCGCGATACATGGCCCCGGTGTCGAGATAGTCCCAGCCAAGCGCCTGGGCGAGGCGCTTGGCGGTGGTGGACTTGCCGACGCCGCTGGGGCCGTCGATGGCGATGAGGTTGAGCTGGGACAACATAGACTCCGAGAACTGAACCGTGATTCTACGCCATCTCTCGGCCATCCCGGGCCGGCGGCGGGCCTACAGCCTTCCGCCCAGGGCCTTGTAGAGCGTGATCTGATTGATCTGGTTCGCCAATCGCGTCGCCACCCATCCCTGCTGGGCGCTGTACAGGGAACGCTGGGCGACGAGGACGCCCAGGTATCCATCCAGCCCCTCCTTGTAGCGCAGATCCGAAAGCCGGTAGGTCGTCTCCAGGGATTCCACCAAGGCGCGCTGCGCATCCAGCTGCTCGACATAGGTCGACCGTCGGACGAGGCCATCGGCCACTTCCCGGAAGGCGGTCTGGACGGCCGATTCGTACTGCGCGACCGCGATATCCCGATCGGTCTTGGCGACCTTCAGGTTCGCCCACAGCGATCCCCCGGCGAACAGCGGCAGGTTGATCTGGGGCGTGAAGCTCCAGGTGCCCGTCCCGGACGTGAACAGGCTGGAAAATTCCGGGCTCATGGTCCCGATGCCCGCCGTAAGGCTGACATTCGGGAAGAACGCCGCCCGAGCCGCGCCGATGTTGGCGTTGGCGGCCTTGAGCTGGTATTCCGTGCGCAGGATATCGGGGCGGCGCAGAAGCACGTCCGAGGAGAGCCCCGCCGAGACATCCTTCAGGGGCGCGATGGCGCTCAAGCCCTTGGGCAGCTGGCCTGCGGGAACCGAAGTCCCCACCACCAGCTCCAGCGCGTTGAGATCCATGGCCACCAGGCCGCGGAACCGCGCCACGTCCACCCGCGCGCTCTCCATCTGGCTCTGGGCCTGGCGGAGATCCAGCTCGGAGGCCACGCCAAGCTCGTTGCTCTGGTGGATCAGGTCGTAGTAGGCCTTCTGGGCGTCGAACGTGCGCTGGGCCAGATCCAGGTTTTCCTGGTCGGCGGCATAGGTGAAATAGCTCTGGGCAACGGTGCCTACCAGCGAGATCTGGGCCGCGGCCTTGGCCTGTTCGGTCGCCAGGTACTGGTTCATCGCCTGCTTGCGGAGGCTGCGCAGACGACCGAAGAAATCCAGCTCCCAGGACAGGACGCCCACGTTCACGCTGTCCTGCTCGATGATCTTGGCGGTCCCCCCGTTCATCTTCTCCGGCTGGCGGTATTTGTTTCCGCTGCCCCGGATGCCCATGGTGGGCGTCAGGTTCGAGCGCTGGATGCGGTAGAGGGCCTGGGCCTTTTCCACGTTCAGCGAAGCGATCCGCATATCGCGATTGTTGTCGATCGCCAGCTTGATGACGGACTGCATCCCGGGGTCGGTGAAGTAGTCCTGCCAGTGCAGCTCGGCGGGCGCAGGGGCGCCGGCCGAGGCGGTGCTATCAGGCAGGTTCTGCGGAACCGGGGCCGTGGGCCGCGTGTATTTCGGCGACAGGTCGCATGCGGTGAAAAGGGTTCCCAGACTGATGGAAAGCCCAAGGGCGAAGATCGGCTTCGGCGTCATGATCACTCCTCCACCGATTGGGGCGTTGAGCCATCCGACGCAGGCGCGGACGGGCCATTCACATCTGGATGATTCGGGTTTTGGCCGCGGTTCTTTTTGTCAAAGAGCTGAACGACGACCACAAAGAACAGGGGCACGAAGAGCACCGCCAGGAACGTCGCGGTGATCATGCCGCCCAGCACGCTGGTGCCGATGGCCTTCTGCGCGCCGGCGCCAGCGCCGGAGGCGATGGCCAGCGGCAGAACGCCGAAGCCGAACGCGATGGAGGTCATGAGGATGGGGCGCAGCCGGAGCTTGGAGGCTTCCATCGTCGCTTCGATCAATCCCATGCCCTGTTCCATGTGCCCCTTGGCGAACTGAACGATCAGGATCGCGTTCTTTGTCGTCAGGCCCAGCACGGTCAACAGACCGATCTGGAAGTAGACGTCGTTGGCCATGCCGCGCAGCGAGGAAGCCAGCAGGCCGCCGATGATGCCCAGCGGCAGCGCCAGCAGCACGGTGATGGGCACCGTCCAGCTTTCATACAGGGCAGCCAGCACCAGGAAGATCACCAGGATGGAGAAGCCGTACAGCAGCCCCGCCTGGGATTCAGACATGCGCTGCTGGTAGGAGATGCTCGTCCATTCGGAGCCGATCCCCTGGGGGAGCCGCTTGACGAGGTCTTCCATGGCGTTCATGGCCTCGCCGGAACTGCAGCCAGGCGCGGGTTCGCCCTGGATGTTCAGGGCCGGGAAGCCGTTGTAGCGCTCGAGCCGAGGCGATCCGTAGACCCAGCGACCGGTCGCGATGGCGGACAGGGGAACCAGCTCCCCCTTGTTGTTGCGCACGCGAATGCGGTTGAGATCCTCCGGCGTCATGCGGAATTGCGCGTCAGCCTGGGCGTAGACGCGCTTCACACGTCCGCCCTGCACAAAATTGTTGATGTAGGTGCCACCAAAGGAGGCGGAGAGGTAGCTCTGCACCGAGCTGACGGGCACCCCCAGGGCACCTGCCTTCTGCCAGTCGACATCCACCTTGTACTGGGGCACATCGGCCATGCCATTGGGACGCACCCGCGCCAGGCGCGGATCCTGAGCCGCCATGCCCAGAAGCTGGTTCTGGGCGTCGGTCAACCCCTGGTGCCCCAGATCGCCGCGATCCTGGAGCATGAAGTCAAAACCCGTGGCGCTACCCAGCTCAGTGACAGCGGGCGGGGGAACCGCAAAGATCGTCGCGTTCTTGATCTTCGAAAGCGCGAGGGTGGCCTTGGCAGCGACATCCTTGGCGCGGAGTCCCGGCTTCTGGCGAAGATTCCAGTCCTTCAGCTTCACGTACATCATGGCCTGGTTCTGGCCGCGTCCGGCGGAGCCCATGCCGGCGCCGCCCATGACGGCCTCGACGGCATCCTTCTGATCTTCCATGTAATGCTTCACCACCTGCTGGACCACCGCCTGGGTCTGTTCCAGGGTCGATCCCACGGGGGTCTGGATGATCGTCATGATGGTGCCCTGATCCTCTTCCGGCAGATAGCCGGTGGGCATGCGCAGGTAGAGCACCGCCATCAGGGCCACGAGGGCTACGAAGATGGCGCCGAATCGCGCTTTCCGGCCCAGGATGAACCCGACGTACTTCATGTAGAGATCACGCACCCGATAAAACTGGTGATCGAACCAGATGAAGAAGGGACGGAGCAGGCGGAAACCGGTCTCGGCCGCCTCGTGCCCCTTTTCCACGGGCTTGAGCAGCGTGGCGCACAGCACCGGCGTCAGCACCAGGGCCACCACGACGGAAAGCAGCATGGAGGCGATGACCGTGACCGAGAACTGGCGATAGATCACGCCCGTTGATCCCGGGAAGAAGGCCATGGGACCGAACACGGCGGAAAGCGTGAGGCCGATACCGATGAGCGCGCTCTGGATCTCGCCCATGGATTTGCGCGTAGCTTCCCAGGGGTCCAGGCCTTCTTCGCTCATCACCCGCTCGACGTTCTCCACCACCACGATGGCGTCGTCCACCAGCAGGCCGATGGCCAACACCATGGCGAACATGGTGAGCATATTGACGGAATAGCCCAAGGCGGCCAGCACGCCGAAGGTCCCCAGAATCACCACGGGCACCGCAATGGTCGGAATCAGCGTGGCCCGAATGTTCCCCATGAAGAGGTACATGACCAGGAACACCAGGATGACGGCCTCGAAGAGCGTCTTGATCACTTCGTGAATGGCGACCCGCACGAACGGCGTGGTGTCGTTAGGGTAGACGACCTTCATACCCGCCGGGAAATACTGCGAGAGTTCCTTCAGCTTCGCCTTCACGCCTTCGGCTGTCTCCAACGCATTGGCGCCGGATTCCTGACGGATGGAGATGGCCGCAGCAGGTTGCCCGTTGTACTGGAACATCATGTCGGGCCTCTCGGTCTCCAGTTCCGTGCGACCGATATCCCTCACGCGGACGATGGAGCCATCGGCGTTGGTGCGCAGGGGGATGTTCCCGAACTCCTGGGGAGTGACCAGCATTGACTGCACCAGGATGGATGCGTTCAGTCGCTGGCCCGGCAGGGCAGGCGCGCCACCCAACTGGCCGGCGGAGACTTCGACGTTGTAGGCCCTCACCGCGGCGACGATGTCATCCGACGTCATGCCGTACTTCGTGAGCTTGTCCGGATCAAACCAGATGCGCATGGAATAGCCCGTGCCGAAGGTCTGAACCTCGCCCACGCCCTTCACGCGGGCCAGCACGGATTCTATCTTGGAGGTCGCATAGTCCGTCAGATCCGAATTGCTGATGCTGCCGTCATCCGTGGTGATGGCCGGGATGAGCAGGTAGTTCCGGGTGGATTTGCTCACCGAAACGCCCATGGTCTGCACCACCGTGGGCAGCGACGGAATGGCGAGCTGCAGCTTGTTCTGGACCTTGGACCAGGCCATGTCGGGATCAACACCGGGAGCGAAGGTCAAGGTGACATTGGCGCTGCCTGAAGAGTCGCTCGTCGAGTACATGTAGAGCATCTTGTCCAGACCGGTCATCTTCTGTTCGATCATCTGGACGACGCTGTCTTCCACGGTCTTCGCGGAAGCGCCGGGATACATGGCGCTGATGGAAATCGAGGGCGGCGCGATGGGCGGATACTGGGAAACCGGCAGCTGATAGATCGCCATGGCGCCCAACAGCATCATGGCGATGGCGATGACCCAGGCGAAGACCGGGCGGTCGAGGAAAAATTTCGACATGCCGACTCCCTACTTCGCCACAGGGCCGGAGACCCCGGCAGCAGGCGCGGCCGTGGGGACAAAGGGAACCGCCTTGACCGTCATCCCGGGCCGGATCTTCTGGCCCCCTTCGACGATGATCCGATCCCCGCTGGCAAGCCCAGCCGTCACCAGCCACTTGTTGCCGATGGCCCGATCGACGGTCAGCACCCGTTGTTCGACTTTTCCGGAAGCATCCACGACCAAGGCCACCGCGTTGCCCTTGGCGTCGCGGGAAACCCCCTGCTGCATCGCGAGAATGGCGTGTTCGTCGATGCCATCCTCAACCACGGCCCGCACGAACATGCCGGGCAGTAGCACATGATTGGGATTGGGAAACACCAGACGCAAGGTGACGGCACCCGTGCTGGGCTCAACCGTCACATCCCGGAACTGCAGCTTGCCTTCCAGGGGATAGGAGGTGCCGTCTTCCAGCAGGAGCTTGACCTTCTTGGTGCCATCCCCACCCTTGAGGCGGCCACTTTCCAGACTGCGCCTCAGCTTCAGCAGATCGCTGCTGGATTGTGTGACATCGACGTAGACGGGATCCAGTTGCAGGACCGTCGCCATCGCATTCTGCTGATAGGCCGAGACCAGGGCGCCCACGGTCACGTTGGACGTGCCGATGCGACCGGAGATGGGAGCCTTGATCGGCGTATTGGCCAGGTTGATCCGTGCGCTCTCCGCCGCGGCCTTGGCGGACGCGACGTTCGCGATGCCCCGCTGCAGGCTGGCTTCCGCTTCTTCCGTGTCCTGCTGGCCCACCGCATGGGTCTTCACCAGCGCTCGCATGCGCTCGGCGCGCGACCGGATGGCCGGCAGGCTCGCCTCGGCCGAAGCCAGCGCGGCTTCCGCCTGGCCCAGCGCCGCCTGATAGGGCGCGGGATCGATCTGATAGAGCGTGCTCCCAGCACGAACATCCGATCCCTCCTGGAATAGCCGCTTGAGGATCAGGCCGCTGACCTGGGGACGTATCTCGGCGACCAGGTAGGCCGAGGTGCGTCCCGGCAACTCGGTGCTCAGCGCCACCCGCTCCGGGGCCACGACCTGGACACTGACTTCAGGAATCAT
>DAOPYE010000024.1:0-14843 GCA_035352715.1 Holophaga sp.
CGCTTTGCCGTTGGCGAAATGCAGCACGGCCTCGTCCAGCACGATCTTGACCGGCGCTGGCACTGGTTCGGGTGCGGGCACAGGCGTGGGCTTCACGGGTTCCGGCGCAGGCTCAGGTGTCGGGGCGGGCTTCACCGGCTCTGGCGCGGGAGCCGGAGGAGGAGGAGGAACGGGGGCAGGGGCCGGAGTAGCCACAGGCGCGGAAACCGGCTTGGATGTGCCACCCCAACGGAAACCCGCACTGCCCAACACCATCAATTCGGTGCGGCGGGCCACGGTCTCGTTGGCTTCGACTCGAACCACGCGAGCTTCGAGCCCCAGCATCAAATGCTCCATGGGCGAGAGCTGAGCCCCCAGGCCCGCATGCAGATTGAGGTTGTCCCCGCGTCGTTGCCCGTCGCCGTTGATTGCCGGAGACAGTTCCGTCAAGCCTGCACCCAGGCGCAAATAGGGCGTCCACGAACCGGAAGGGTTCAGATTGATGAGCCCCGAGGCAAATGCATGAGTCTCGCCAGCCTTCTGCTTGCTGAAGAAGGCATCGACATCTGCGCCAAGAATAGAAATTTCAGCGCCCCATCGCGGCGTGAACCAAGTGCCCAAACCTGCGCCCCAGCCGAAGTCAGCCTTGGAGGGGCCCGTGGCCTTCAGCCACTGGTCCTTCTGATCCACCAGGGCTCCCTGGATGTTGAACCAACTGGGCGTTTCCTGGGCACCCAAAGCGGAAGCGATCAAAAGCAACGGAACGAGGGAATGGATTCTCATGTTCTCTCCTTGAGAATTTCGGGTAAAAAACGGCATTACCCATAACCAATATGAACGATCCACGTCATCGAATCTATCTTTCGGCAATGTAAAAACATTTGTTGATTTTTTGAATCTTTTCTTTTGCCAGGCATCTTGTTAAGCCCCATGAGAAATCAACAGCATGCCCCTCCATCGTCCCAAGCGGATTGTCCAGAACGCAGCGGGTCATCCATTCAAGGGGAGTTCGATAATCTGTTGCCATGATCGACCGCGACCTGATGGCTTTCCGCGAGCAGCACCAGCGTCGTTTGAGCTGGATGCCCTGGCTGTATTTCAGCCTGAAGGAACGCCACCAGGGCTGGGCCGAGGCTTGGCAGCAGGACGTGCAGGATCGGCTGCGCGCCCTGGAAACCATCCAGATCGGCGAAGGCGGATTCATCGCGCCCGAAGCCAATCTGTTCGGCGAGCCCGGCCGGGGCATCGTCATCGGCGATCGCTGCGCCATTGCGGCGGATGTCTTCATGCACGGACCCATCACCCTCGGGGACGAGGTGTCCATCAACGCCCGGGCGAGCCTGGACGGCGGCGCCAAGGGCATCACCATCGGGCACGGCACACGCATCGCCACCGGGGCCGTTCTCTACGCCTTCGACCACGGCATCGCGCCCGACCACCCCATGCGCGTGCAGCCCGCCATCTCCAGGGGCATCCGCATCGGAGAAGACGTCTGGATCGGCGCCCAGGCTGGTGTGACCGACGGCGTGAGCATCGGGGACCACGCTGTGATCGCCATGGGGGCAGTGGTGACGCGCGATGTCCCCGCATGGGCCATCGTCGCGGGGGTACCGGCGCGGGTGATCGGCGATCGGCGGGAACGGCCGGATCTGGGCGGAACGCCTACTTCCATCCGTCCATAAGGTAGAGATCCGACGCCATGACCTGGCGGTAGGAATAGGCGTAGGAGCGGCCATCGGCGCTCACGGCCACATAGGAGATCAGATCGCTGCCCCGGCAAATGGAGGGGTCCAGTGTCTGCCATAGGGTGCGGTGGCCCGTCGCGGCATCTACCCGATAAACGCGTCCCGGCAGCTTCATCAGATCGCTGGTGTAGAAACTGCGTCCATCCCCGCTCCACTGAATGACGGTCTCGCCCTCGCTGAAACCGTGCAGAGTGCGGGTGGTCTTCCCGGAAAGCGAAAACAGGCGGATGCGCCCTTCCTCGGAGCCCACTGCCACCGTGTCGCCATCGGGCGAGGTTGCAACAAAGGCGCTGGGCGTCACGTCCCAAGGCAGACGTATCAATTCGCCGGTATCCAGATGCTGCAGAAAGTAGCCGAACCGATTCGAGCTATCCATGGCCGCCACGATCAGGCGCTGGCCATCACGCAGAAACACGCCCCACTTGGGACGGATGCCGGGACACGGCAGCTTGCGCGCCAACCCTTCACCCGTTGGCAAAAGTGATAGCTCACCGGTGCCCATCACATGGACCAGGGCCCAGCGCCCATCTGGCGAAAGGGACAGGGGATCGCCTTCGCCCAGGCGCACCGCTTCGGTGCCATCGAACCGGCGGAGGTACGCGCCGCCCGTCTCTCGGCCTTCCGCCAGTTCGCCAAAGAGCATGGACTGTCCATCCGGCGACATATCCGCCACGAGGGAGGACTGAAGCCACGAAAGGTCCCGTTCGGCCGCATCCTTGGGCCCCTTGGCCAGGATGCCGTGGCGCACGAGCAGATGATCCATCAGCACCTTGCCATTCGGAGAGATGTCGTGGATGGTGACGCGCCCCAGCACCGGGTAGAGCAGGCGCTCGCGCCCGGAGAGGGTCACGGCCCGCAACTCGCGGCGATCATCCTGGAAAACCTTGGGAAATAGGATCTCATCGCCTTTGGGTGACCAGACCGGGCTATCGCACTGTCCCTTGACCAGGACCTTGCCCTTTCCTTTCTGATCCACCACACGAAGCTCTCCCACGGCCACCGAGGAGATGACCGAGAACGCCACCTGATCGCCCTTGGGCGACACGCTCAGACCTCCGAGCTTGAAGGTGTTTGGCGCTTCGAAAACCGGGTTTCCGATGGGGTATTCCACGCGCCATCGGTTGCCAGGGCTGTCGCGCACGATGGCCAACGCCTTGCCGTCGGGACTCCAGTCCGCCGCATAGACGCCACTGGCGATCTCGCGCGGAGCGCCGCCGCTCATCGGCACCCGGGCCAATAGCCCCGGACCGTCTTCAGAGGCATTCAGCAGAAGCGCCATCTCGCCGTTCTGGCTGATGGAGAGCACCCGCGATCCCAGGGGCATCCCAAGCGACCGCGTGCCCAGACCGTCCATGCGGCCCATGCGCAATTCACAAGGTCCACCGCCAAAGGAAACCGAGTAGACATAGGTCACGCCGTCGGGGCCAAGGCGGGCGCCCTGGATGCGGCCATTCTGATAGGTGAGGCGCTGGAAGCTGAGGGCCTGGGGCTTGGCGCGAGGCCCTGCCCCCAGCCACAGGCCGCCCCCCAGCAGGAGCAATCCCAGACCCGAAGCCACAGCCCACGCCCAAAGCCTGCGCCTCTTGGTCGGCATCGCCGGCACCATCTGGCTGAGGCTGGTGAAGGCCATGGAATCCAGGCTGAACGCTAGATCCAGCGCGCTTTGAAAGCGGGCCTTGGGATCTTTCTCGATGCAGCGGTACAGGATACGGAGCAGCTCCTGAGGCAGCGGTATCTCCGGATCCACCACCAGGGGGTCATCCTTCAGGATCGCGTGCATCGTCTCTACGGTCGAAGCCCCGCGGAAGGGCCGCACACCATAGAGCATCTCCCACAGCACCACGCCAAAGGAGAAGATGTCCGATCGGAAATCCGCCGCCCGACCCACCACCTGTTCCGGGGAAAGATATCCGACGGTGCCCACCACCATGCCGACCTCGGTGACGGAAGGGATGGCCGCCAGCGCCTGGGTGATTTCGGTATTCGCGGATTCCGGGATCCGGAACTTGGCGAGGCCAAAATCGAGGATCTTCACCCGGTCATCGTTCATGAGGAAGATGTTTTCGGGTTTCAGGTCGCGGTGCGTGATCCCCTTTTCGTGCGCCGCGGCCAACCCCCGCGCGATCTGTTTGGCGATCTCCAGCGCCTTGCGCAAGGGCAGCGCCTTGCCGTCCAGGCGGTCACGCAGATTTTCGCCTTCCAGCATCTCCATGACGATGTAGGGCGATCCTTCATGGGAGCCGCTGTCGTAGATCTGCAGGATGTTCGGGTGATTGAGAAGGGCCAGCGTCCGCGTTTCCTGCTCGAAGCGGCCCAGGCGCTCGCGGTCTTCGGCAAAGGCGGGCAGCAGCACCTTGATGGCCACCTTGCGGCCCAGGCGGCGATCCTTCGCGCAATAGACCTCGCCCATCCCCCCCACGCCGAGCCGCGAGAGGATTTCGTAGGGCCCAATCATCAAACCGGGAGAGATCGCCATATCCTCGGCCAGTCTATCGAGGTTCCCAGGCGATCAGGAGCGCGTCGTACCGACCTTTGGGCGCTTCCCGAACAACCTTCAGTTGGATGGATGCCGCACCCAGGCGAATCAGCTCCGCCCGCAGCGCCTGGGCCCGGGTCTGCGTGAGTTCCGCATTCGCCTCATCCGGGTACCCCACGATCCACGCACCCTCAGTCCCCAATTCGTCGACCCAGCGCTTGAGCTTGACCAAGGCCCCCGGCGAAAGACGGGCGTCGCCCTTGAGGAAGTAGATGGGCTGCTGTTGGCCTTGGCGCTGGGGAGACGGGTGGGCGCTGGTGAGTGGCGCAGGCTCCGAAAGAGGGTGGACGGGCAAAGCGCCCAAGGCGGCGCCGGAGGCCAGTTCCGCAGGCTTGCTGGCCACCATTGAGGGGAGAGGCCTGGGTCCTTCGACCGCATAGACCAGATCGCCCTTGAGCGGAAAGGTCTCGCCGGCGGTCACGACCTGGGCCAGCGCGTAGCCGCCGTAGGCACCGACGACCTTCAACCTGCCCAGATCGCGCTGCTCGCCCTTGCGCTGCAGAACGATGGGTTCGCCTTGGTGCATGCGGGCGCAACCTTCGCCTTCGATGCGGTACAAGCGGTTCTCATCCTCATAGGGAGGCAAGCCTGGGCGCACCACGGAGACGATCCGCAGCGGGGGCGTTCCCGCAAGCGAGGACATCCCCGGAACCAGGGCCGGCGTCGCGAGCAGAAGCATGGTCAAGGCAGACAACGACATGGCCATGTTATCGGCCGCTCATCCTCGCAACTGAAGCCCCAGGGTCCGCAGCAGATCGCCGATAAAGAACAGGGATCCCGTGACCAGCCGCGGCCCTTCCGCGGGGCGACCCAGCATCTCCGCAGCCTGGCCCAGATCCAGCACGGGCAGCGGCCCCCAGACCGCTTGAAGGGATTGCTCACGGGCATAGCGCTCGTCTTCCCCGTGGACCAGGGTGATGGATGCGGGCTCCATGCGGCGGAGGGCCTCGGCCATCTCGCTGAAATCCTTATCCGCCATGACGGAAAAAACGATGTGGGGATGCACACCGCAGGCCACGGCATGCTGCGAAAGCACCCGCGCCCCGTCCGGGTTGTGCGCGCCATCCGCCCAGACGTTCTCAAGCCCAGGCACCGCCCACAAGCGCCCCGGCCAGCGGGTTTTGGAAATCCCTTGCCAGACGGCGTCTTCCGGCAGTTGGAAGCCAAGGCTTCGAAGCTGTCGAAGTACCTCGAAGGCGGTCGCAAGGTTATCCAATTGGTGACGCCCCGCCAGGCCCACCCGATGGCCCGACACCACGCTGTGATCCCAGGCGATGGCTTCAGCCACCAGCGGCGGCGCGGCCTGAATCGTCGGTTCCACCTCCAGCAGAGGCCGAATCCAGGCGACGTCCAGGCTGGGCCCAAGCACGAGCGGGCGTCCCTTCCGCGCCGTGCAGAGCTTCTCGCGGGCGATGGCTTCGCGGGTGGTTCCGAGGTACTGCGTATGATCCAGCGCCACATTCGTCAGCGCCGTGAGGATGGGATCCAGGATATTGGTGGCGTCCCAGCGCCCCCCCAGGCCCACCTCCACCAGCGCGATATCCACATCGGCGCGCTGGAACGCCAGCAGGGCCGCGGCAATCATCAGCTCAAAATAGGTGGCCTGGATGCCCACGGTCGCTTCGGCGGCAAATACGTCGCCCAGCAGCGCATCCAGCCCGGGTTCATCCAGGAAGGCGCCATCCAGCCAGATTCGTTCGGCGGGAGACACGAGATGCGGCGAAGTGGTCCAACCCACGCGCAGGCCTGCCGCCTTCAGGGCGTTGGCCAGAAACGCCCCGGTGGATCCCTTGCCATTGGTGCCCGCGATGAGCACCGCGGGGAAGGCTTGATCCGGGCGATCCAGCCCCTCGAGCAGCGCCCGCGGGTTGTCCAACCCGCGCTTGATGCCCCAGTGCCCGCGCGCCTGAAGCCGCTTCAGGAAGATGAGTTCCGGATCATTCGCCATGAGAAAACCATACTCCCGGCCGGCGCTGTACGAGCCCTCGCATTCGGCCCCAAGGAATCGACACCCAGCTGTGATCTATGCCCATTCAGCGCGCCACTAAACTTGTAATTGTTTGGGTGTATCCAAGAAATGCCAAGTCCCCGAGCCGCCCTGGCAACCGATCAGCCAAGGCACGCACTCGCAGGACCCAGAACCAGAGGAAATCACATGGACTCAAACATCCAGGCAGGATTGGATCTCCGAACCCCCCGCCGCCTGCGCCGAATGCGGCAATTGGAGGCCGAATTGATCCGCCGTACGACCGAGGCCCAAAACAGGAGTCTGGCCACCCGGCTGACAGCCCCGCTATTCGTGGACAACCTTTGGTTCTGGGACCGCGGCGCGCGATGAACGATCAGGCCTTGGTCTTTTCGGGCGCGGGGCCCACCATCCAATCCAGGCACAGGGCGATGAATTCGCGCAGGCGGTCCCGGCTGACCACCTTATCCACCATGCCGTGCTGCTGGAGGAACTCCGAGCGCTGAAAGCCCTCCGGCAGCGTCTGCTTGATGGTTTGCTCGATGACCCGAGGACCGGCAAAGCCGATGAGGGCCTTGGGCTCGGCGATGTTCAGATCGCCCAGCATGGCGTGGCTCGCGCTGACGCCACCGGTGGTGGGATCGGTCAGCACGGAGAAGTAGGGGATGCCCGCGTCATCCAGCAGGGCCAGCGCGGCGCTGACCTTGGCCATCTGCATGAGCGAGAGCGTACCTTCCTGCATGCGCGCGCCGCCCGAGCAGCTGACGACGATGAACGGACAGCGCTTTTCCAGCGCGCGCTCGGCGCCCAGACGAATCTTTTCGCCCACGACGCTGCCCATGCTGGCGGCCAGGAAGTCGAAATCCATGACGCCCACGACCACCGGATGCCCCTTGAGCGTGCCCTCGACCATCAGGATGGCGTCGTGTTCCAGACCCGCATCCTGGTAGCGCTTGAGCTGGGCGGCGTAGGGCTTGGTGGCCTCGAACTTCAGGGGGTCCGTGCTACGCAGCGCCTCGAAGATCTCCTCGAAATCAGGGTCCAGCAGATTCGCCAGCCGCTCTTCCACGCCGATGCGGAAGTGGTAGCCGCACTTGGGGCAGACATTGTGCGTGTTGACCAGTTCGGCGCGATAGATCAGCTCCTTGCAGGCCTCGCACTTGATCCACAGGCCTTCGGGCACGCGGACCGTTTTTTCTTCCACCGCGATCTTCTGGGCGCGCTTCTTGATGAACCAGGACATCCCGTACTCCTTGATATCGTTGGGCGATCTCTTTGACGCCTAGCGCCTGGGGCCGTGTTTGAGGGCTTCAAACAGGCGGTCCAGTTCCGCCTCCGTGGCGTAGTGCATGACCACGGCGCCGCCCTTGCCATGAGGCTTGATCTCCACCCGCGCACCCCATGTCTCGGTCAGTTCTTCGGAAGCCGCCTTGATGAAGAGCGCCTGGGGATGCTTGCGGGTGCCCTTGGCCTTGCGCGCCCTGGCGAGCTGCTTGAGGCGCGATTCCAGGGCCCGGACAGAGAGCTGCTTGTCGATGACCTCTTTGGCGAGTTGTTCCTGCGTCAGCGCATCTTCCAGTCCCAGCAGCACCTTCGCGTGCCCGGTGGAGACGGCGCCCATGGCGACCTGCTCCTGGATGGTGGTCGGCAGGCGCAACAGGCGCAGCGTATTGGCCACCTGGGGGCGGCTCTTGCCGACGCGGTCCGCGACCTGTTCCTGTGTCAGCCGAAGGTGCTCGCCCAGCTGCCAGTAGGCCTTGGCCTCCTCGATGGGATTCAGTTCCTGGCGCTGGATGTTCTCCACCAGGGCGTATTCCAGCAACCGATCGTCGGGGACTTCCTTCAACACCACGGGTACCGTGGCCAGACCCGCCTTGCGGGCCGCGCGCCAGCGCCGTTCGCCCGCGATGATCTCGAAGCGGTCGCCCACCTTGCGCACCACGATGGGCTGCACCATGCCGTGGACCTTCAGGCTGGCCGCGAGATCCTCCAGCGCGGCCTCGTCAAAATAGGTGCGGGGCTGCTGGCGATTGGGGAGGATGGAACCAACGGGCAGTTCACGCTGGACGGCGTCCTCCGGCGCGATCTGGTTCATGAGCGACGTGAGCCCGCGGCCCAGAGCCGGACGCTTGGGGGCGTTAGACATGCACACTCCCTTCCTCGGCTAGACTGCCATCCGCCGCCAAGCCCAGCCATTCACGGGCAAGGTTCAAGTAGGACTGGGCGCCCTTGGACCGCAGATCGTAGAAGGCGACAGGCTTCCCATGGCTGGGGGCCTCGGCCAGACGGATATTGCGCGGAATGAAGGTCTGGAAAACCTTGCCGGGAAAGGCCTGGCGGACCTCGTTGGCCACGGCGGCCCCAAGATTCGTCCGCTCCTCTGCCATGGTCAGCAGGATGCCGCCCAGTTTCAGATTCGGGTTCGGACCGGCCTGCACGCGGCGAATGGTTTCCATCAGCTCCGCCAGTCCATCCAGGGCGAAGAATTCGCAGGGCATCGGAACGATCACCTCGTCTGCCGCCGTCAGGGCGTTGAGCGTGATCATGCCCAGGCTGGGGGGGGGATCGATGATGATGAAATCGTAGTGATCCCGCACGGAGTTCAGAGCATTGCCCAACACTTGCAATTCCGGCAGCTCGAACAGCTCGAATTCCAGCTGGGCCAAGTCCTTGCCCGCGGGGATCACCTGGAGCATGGGGACTTCCGTGCTGAGGGTCAGCGCCTCGATGGGGGCGCCCTTCATCAGGGCGTAGGCGCCCGCGCGATGATCGGGCTTCGGGAAGCCCAGGCCCGTGGTGCTGTGCCCCTGGGGATCGAAGTCCACCAGGAGGACCATCTTTTCCATCATCGCCAGGGAGGCGGCGAGATTGATGGCCGATGTCGTCTTGCCTACCCCACCCTTCTGGTTGGCCAACACCAAGATCCGCGCGGCCATCCTAGGACCTCGAAGGCGCGGCGAAAGAGCTGGTGATGAGCTGTGACAAGGAATCCTCGACCGTGGAACATCGCCAAGTCTAGCAGGTTCCACACAGCGATTGGAGATCCTGCGCCACCCGTTCAAGCACCGGGACCCAGGCTCGAACCTCACCCTGGCGATACAGTTTTACCGAGCGGTACCAGGGACTGTCCTCGCGATTCAGCATCCACCGCCAGTCGGGATAGCTGGCCAGCAGAACCCAGGCCGGTCGGCCCAGGGCCCCCGCCAGATGGGCCACGGACGTGTCCACCGTGATCAGCAAATCCAGGCGCTCCAAGGCAAAGGCGGTATCCGAGAAATCATCCAAGCAATCCCCAAGGTTCGTGAGCCCCGGCAGGACGGGCATCTCCTCCGCGCCCTTCTGGAGGCTGAACCAGCGAAGCCCCGGCGCCTCTCCCAGCACAGCCAGATCCTGAACGCGGAGGCTACGCTGCGCGTCGGTCTTGTGGCCCGGGTTACCCGCCCATACGATCCCCACCCGCAGGCCCTCGCCGCCCTCCATCCGCGAAGCGATGCGCTGCGCGTTGGGGCTGTCCCGGGGTGTCGCCAGATAGGGCCTTCCGTCCAGGCCGCCAGGATCGGGACAGAACAACCGGCCAAGGGAGTGCAGGGGCGCCTGAAGATCGAATGGCGGGAGAGGGCTCCCTGTCTGAAGGCAGACATCCACGCCCTCGCACGTTGAGAGCATGGCACACAGCTGGGTCTGGGCCTCCAGGACCACGCGCCCTCCCAGGGCCTTCGCCTGTGCGAGGAAGCGGGCGAACATGAGCGTGTCTCCAAAACCCTGTTCGGCATGCACCAGGAGCGTGCGACCGGCGAAGGATTCGCCCGCCCACTGCGGCTGAGTAAAGCCACGATCCAGCCCCGCGAACTGTCGCGTGGCCCAGCGCACCTCATATCCCGCCCATCCATCCGGATAGTTCCCACGCAGGAGCCGGAGCACGCCGAGGTTCCAGCTTGCCTCGTCAGGATTGGACAGATACTGTCCAGCTCGGACATAGGCGGCCTCCGCCTCATCCAGTCGAAAGAGCCTGGCCAGTGCATAGCCGCGATTCAGATGCGCCTCGCCATCCTGCGGGTTTGCAGCAAGCGCCTGATCCAGATGCTGGAGCGCCTCTTCCTCTCCACCAGAGATGGCCAGCGCACGCCCGAGATTGAAGTGCGCGAGCGGAGAAGCTGGCTCCATGGCCAACATCCGCCGGTAGAAGCGCGTCGCGGCCTCGCATTCGCCCATCATCTGCAAGGCGTTCGCGAGATTCAGCATCGCCGCAGGGTGCCCTGGATCGAGATTCAGCGCCCGTTCGCAGGCCGCCCGCGCATCCTCAGCGCGATCCATCATCAGGTAGATCCCTCCCAGATCCGCCTCCATCACCACCCGCGCGGCCTCCGGCAGCGGCATCGCCAGCAGCCGCCGAAGCAGCATCAAGGCCGCAGGCAGGGCGCCTTGGTGCGCCAGGCCCACCACCTGGGCGCGCCATTCCTCCAGGGATTCGGGCATATCAGGACTCTGTGCCCAGTAGATCCTGCACCACGGCGCGCACCACGGCGCTCCAGTCGCCGGGCTGCGGCTGGCGGTACAGGCGGAACGTCGGATACCAGGGGCATGTCTCGCCCTTGGCAAGCCAACGCCAGTCGGGGCTGAAGGGCAGCATCACCAGGGCCGGGCATCCCATGGCCCCCGCGAGATGGAGAACGGAGGTATCCACCGAAATGACGAGATCCATGCGATCCACGGCGTAGGCCGTATCCGAAAAGGTCCTCAGGTGCGGATCGAGATCCACCGCTTGCAGCGCCTCGGGCAACGGCGCCGAATCGCTGCCGGGCTGGATCTTCTGCAGGCTGAACCACGACACCCCTGGAATCGCGGCCAGCGGCGCCAACAGCGATGACGAGATGGACCGGGTGCGATTGTCCTTGTGGGTGGGATTGCCCGTCCACGCCAGACCGATCTTCGCACCGCGTGCGCCCTCAAGCGCGCGCTGCAGGCCATCGGTCGGCCGGTATCCCTGATCGGGGCGGGGCACCGACAAGTAGGGCACATCGGCCGGAAGGTCTTCGAGCGTGCTCTGGAACAGCGCGGGCAGGTCCAGGATCGGCACCTGGAGATCGAAGGCGGGCGGCTGGTCCCGCTCGCTAAACACCGCATCCACGCCCGCGCAGGTGCGCATCAGCTCCACCAGGGCGGGCTGCGTGTGCAGCAGCACCGTGCCGCCTTGCGCCTTCACCATCGGCAGGTAGCGCACGAACTGGATGCTGTCCCCAAAGCCCTGTTCGGCCCACACCAGCAGGGTCTTTCCGGCGAACGACTCGCCTCGCCAAGCGGGCTGATCGAAGGGCCTGTATCCCACCTTGGCTTCGCGCACCTGCCAGCGCCAATGGAATCCAGGCCAGGCCTCCCGCATCCGGCCCATCAGCAGGCGCACGAACGCAAGGTTCCAATGGGCCAGGGCCAGTTGCGGATCCAGTTCCAGGGATTTGAGGATGGCGGCCTCGGCCTCCTCCAACCGCCCGAGTTTCATCAGCGTGTAGCCGCGATTCATGTGCGAGGCCGCCATCTGGGGATCCATCGCCACTGCCGCCTCATCCGCCACCAGCGCCTCTTCAAGCCTGCCCTGGCTGAACAGCGCCCAGCCCAGGTGGAAGCGCGCCGGGAAGTTGGCCGGATCCTGTTCCAGGACACGCCTGTAAATCAACTCGGCCTCGGCAAAATCACCGCCATCCGCTTGCAGGCTCGCCAGCGTGCAGAGGGCGGGCGCATGTCCGGGCAGTAACTCCAGCGCGCGATGACAGGCCTCCAGCGCTTCCTCGCGCCGGCCCAATTCACGCAGCAGCGAGGCCATGTTGGTCCAGGCGTCGATCTGTTGAGGATCCCGGCTCAACACCTTGCGGAAGGCGAGCAGCGCTGTCATGACGTCCCCGGCCTTGAAGCAGGCGAGGCCTTCTCCCAGCCACTGGCGAACGAGCGGATCCACGTCGGCCATCGGAACTCCTCAAACGAATTTCAAGAGGGCCGGATCCGGATTGTAGACGCCCAGGATCCTCGAAACGCCGGCCAGCCAAAGTTCTTCCCAGCGCCCATCACGCCCCATATCGGCCGTGACGCGCACGGCGTCCTTGCCCCGGGGCTGGAACTGCCACTCCCGCCGTCCCGTGCGCTGCGCAAGCCACGCCCCGGCCACGGAGGTCCCGGTTCCGCAGGAAAGGGTTTCGCCCTCCACACCCCGTTCCCAACTGCGGATGCGGGCGCGCCCTTCTTCCAGGATCTGGATGATGCAGACATTGGTACCTTCGGGAAAGGTGGGGTGATGCCGCAAAGGCGGCGCGAAGGCCGCCAGATCGATGGCGTCGACATCGGGCACCTCAATGATGAGCTGAGGGTTTCCGATCCATGCGCAAGCGTGGGGTTGGGGAAGATGCAGGGGACTCTCGCGGAACCCGCATTCCGGGCCGTTCGGCATGCGAAGGGCGATGGCCCCATCCATCTCCTGGTGCAAAAGGACATCCTGCCCATTGGAGCGAACCGCCACAGGTCCCGGCGCGGGCGCCCCGGGAATCGCAAACGCGGTCCGGGTTCCATTCCCGCAAAAGGTCCAGGCGCCATCGGGTTCCCAGTGCTCGATCTCCCAGGGGTGACCCGCCCGGGGCCGATCCAACAGGTACAGGCCGTCGAGGCCCAGACCCGTCTCGCCGGGGCATAACGCCCGGGCGAGGCTCGCTCCGTCGCATTCCGCGGGCCATTCATCCCGCCAACCATAGGCGAAACAATTCCCGGAACCCGAGGCCAGCGTCAGCGCAGGAACATTCACGCGAGCTACCGCGGTTCGCTGCGATCGCGGAAGGTGTAGACCGTCTCGCCGGGCCGGGCATATCCCTGCCTTCGGGCGAGGCCTTCGAACAGCTCTGGATCCCTTGCGGCGAGGCGCTTCACTTCTTCCGCCAGTTCCCGGTTCCGCTCCATCTTCTGCCGCAGGTCCAAACGGTACTCGAGCAGCTCGGCCTCCAGCTTGCGCTGGCTGGGCATGCCTGCAGGCGAGAGCAGCACCAATGCCATGGACAGCACGCTGGAAAAAATCAAAGCTCCCCAGAGCGTGCTCGATCTGAGGAGCCAAGCGGAATTCATGTGGGTCAACCCAGGAAGGGACCGAAAGCTTCGCGCCCCGCGTATCTCGCCGAGGCCCCCAGCTCCCATTCGATCTGAAGCAGGCGATTGTATTTCGCCACGCGATCCGTGCGCGCGGGGGCGCCGGTCTTGATCTGACCAGCACCGGTGGCGACGGCGAGATCAGCAATAAAGGTGTCTTCGGTTTCGCCGCTGCGGTGGCTGATGATGGCGCGGTAGCCCGCCTTGTGGGCCATATCCACGGCCTTCAGCGTCTCGGTCACCGTTCCGATCTGGTTCAGCTTGATGAGGATGGCGTTGGCCACGCGCTCCTTGATGCCACGCGCGAGGATGGAAGGGTTGGTGACGAAGAGATCATCGCCCACCAGCTGGATCTTCTTCCCGAGCTTGTCGGTGAGGGTTTTCCAGTTCGCCCAATCACTCTCATCGCAGCCATCCTCGATGGTCAGGATGGGATGACGCTCCGTCAGGCCGTTGTAGTATTCGACCAGTTCGCCGCCCGAGCGCGCCGCGCCGTCGATTTCGTAGTTTCCATTCTTGTAGAACTCGCTCGAAGCCACGTCGAGTCCCAGGTAGAAGTCCTTCCCGGGAACATATCCGGCCTTCTTGATCGCTTCTTCAATGAGATCCAGCGCTTCCTCATTGGAGCCGAGGTTGGGCGCGAACCCGCCCTCATCGCCAACGCCCGTGGCCAGCTTCTTGGCCTTGAGCACGCTCTTGAGCGCGTGATAGACCTCGGCGACCCATCGCAACCCTTCGGCAAAGCTTGGCGCACCGACGGGAAGGATCATGAACTCCTGGATATCGACATTGTTATCCGCATGCGCGCCGCCGTTCAGGATATTGGCCATCGGAACGGGCAGCAGACGCGCGGCAGCGCCTCCCAGGTAGCGATAGAGCGGCTGATGGATGGATTTGGCCGCAGCCGAAGCAATGGCCATCGAGGTGCCAAGAAGGGCGTTGGCCCCCAAGTTGGACTTTGTGTCGGTGCCATCCAGATCGATCAGGACTTCATCCAGTTCGGCCTGTTGGTAAGCATCAAACCCCTGAAGGGCGTCCTGGATTTCAGTATTGATGGCATGAACGGCCCCAAGCACGCCTTTGCCCAGGTAGCGGCTCTTGTCGCCATCGCGACGCTCGAGAGCCTCGCGACTACCTGTCGATGCGCCTGAAGGAACAAGCGCCTGCCCCATCGTGCCGTCGCTGAGTTCGACTCGGGCCAGGACCGTGGGATTGCCACGGCTATCGAGGACTTCGAGTGCGGAAATGCGTTCGATCAATGTCATCGCGAAACCCCAAACACCCTCTCAGGGGGCTTAGTGAATTCCTTGTGGGAATGACTACTTGGCTTTCTTCGCGGCGGCCTTCTTGGGCGCAGCCTTCTTCACCACGGGCTTCTTCGCGGCGACCTTCTTGGGCGCAGCCTTCTTCACCACAGGCTTCTTCGCGGCGACCTTCTTGGGAGCAGCCTTCTTCACCACGGGCTTCTTCGCAGCGACCTTCTTGGGCGCAGCCTTCT
>DAOPYE010000024.1:14943-31610 GCA_035352715.1 Holophaga sp.
CAGCCTTCTTCACCACGGGCTTCTTCGCGGCGACCTTCTTGGGGGCGGCCTTCTTCACCACGGGCTTCTTCGCGGCGACCTTCTTGGGGGCGGCCTTCTTCACCACGGGCTTCTTCGCGGCCGGCTTCTTGGCAGCAGCCTTCTTGGGCGCAGCCTTCTTCGCGGCGGGCTTCTTGGGAGCAGACTTCTTGGCGGCAACCTTCTTGGACGAAGCAGGAGCGCTGCTCGTCGCGCTATCGACCTGAGAACTGGTTTCCTCGCCGGAAGTGATCTGGCTGTTTCCCATTGGGGACTCCTTTTTGCCCTTGTGGGCGGTGTGAGAGAGAGAGTTGGAAGTTAATGAAGGAACCGTAGCGGGCTTTTTAGCCGCACCATGACTAGGCACCACATGATCATTCGAGGGCACCACCGCAACTGTTTGGGCTTCAGGGGCCGCCTTGGGCTTGGCTTTCAAGGCCTTTTTGGCTGGCTCCACCCCCGCGAGGATCTGGGCCAAGCGCTTACCGGGATAAAACTCATCCAGCAGTGGATCGCCGATGATCACGCCATGAATGCCCATTTCGTCGAGACTCTTGATCTGGGCAAGCGTGGAGATACCAACTTCGATCATCCGGAAGCACTTCTTCTCCGGGATCAGCTTCATGAGTTCAATGGCGCGATCCCAGGACGGCTCCCAGGTATCCAGATCTCGTCCCAGAACGCAGATGATATCGGCCTCCGCCTCCAGGGCCCTCTTGAGGTCCGCCTCCGAAGCAACCTGGACGACAACATCCAATCCCTTGGATATAGCCAATTCCCGCAGCGCCTTGATCCGATCAGGCTCAAGCAGGGCAGCCATGAGGAAAATCGCATCCGCTCCCAGGATCTTGCTCTCCTCGACTTGGTATTCCTCGAAGATGAAATCCAGACGCACCAGCGGCACCTTCACAGAGGCGCGGACCTCGGGGAGATGCTTGTCTTCCCCGAAATAGAGGAACCGATCCGTGGCGACAGAAAGCGCCCTGGCTCCATTCTCCACCAGGCTTTTGGCATGAGTGGAGGCGCGGTAGCTTTCACGGACCTGGCCTCGCAACGGATTTCCGCCAGCTATTTCCGCAATGATCGAAATTCCGGGCTGGCTCAGCTCCTCCTTCAAGGAGTGATGGCCACGGTACGATTCCTTCATCGCCGAGGGGCCTTTCTGTTTCTTGATCTCAATGTCCAGCGCCTTGAATATCTGGACCTTTTTCAGCATCTATACCCTCCGCCAACGCGGGACCTAGTTGATTGAAACAACTTTATCCTCGATGGGAATGTTCTTCTAGCTCTCCACTAAACCAGCGTTTTCAGGCAGGTCAACAAAATTTCTGGAAGTCTCCAACAAAACAGATGGGCGATTCAACGGGACTTGAACCCTCGAATCGCCCATAACCAGGATCGGCTCCGCCGCTCGATTTGGAATTACCCGTTATTCGACTTGTAAGCGATCAGGGCTCGCTGTCCGACTTCCTGACCTTCCAGGTCCTTTCGAATGGCGTCCCGCTGCAGGATGACACTCGCAAGGCGGCCCTGCAGCACCAGGTGGATCGACTGGGCCCGCTCGACAATCGCGAGCCAATCCGGACCTCGCTCCGCGCCGGATACTGCTGCCCGGAAACGGTCATGCAGCATTTCCAGATGCGCTGGATCCCACGAAGACTGATCCACAGCCAGATAATGTTCCAAGTCGTCTAGCGCCTTCATGACATCCTGGTCGGTCATCCCACAATGCCCCCAGCCCCAAGCGACGAGGATGCAGGAATCCCCACCTCGGAAGCCTTTTGCTGGGCAAGCTGTTCCCAGGTTTGACGCAGATCCCCCATCTGCCGGTAGACCGTCTCCAAACGCTGGACTTGATTGTTTTGGCTGCCCTGGAAGACCTCATTAAGCCACCAGTCGTACAAGCGGGCCAGATTCACCACCAGCTCGCTGGGGTGTTCATGATCCAAGCGGACAGCCAATTCTTCGATGATGGCCGAGACCCGGTTGATCATCCGCGCCTTCGTGGGAACGTCCCGGTTGTTCATGGCGACCATGGCCTGCCCCAGGAACCGCTGCCCCCCCTCAAGCAGCATGGCGACCAATCGCTCAGGACCTGCCGCATTGATGCGCTGGATCAAGTAGTTGTCAGTCGCGTTGCCGCTGTACGCCGATTGCATGAAAAGCTCTCCAGAATCAATCTTGCCTATTCTTCACCCGATCGATCACGTCAGGAACTGCTGCTCGAAGAACTGAGGCCGGTCAAGCTCTTGGAAATGGACTGGAGTTGACCGACCGTCGTCTCCAGATTCGCGTACTGGCTTTGAAGAATCGTCTTCTTGCGATCGAGCTGGGTCTGCATGATTGAGATCTGTGATGTCAAGCGACTGTTCTGGCTATCAATGGACTGGAGCACCAACGCGAGGTTGCCGGACCCCGGGGAGGTCACCTGGTTGACCATGGCCTGCATGTCGGAACCGATCGCATTGAACACGCGGACAGCGCCGGAAGGGTCTTGATCCACTGCCGCCTGAAATGCCGCGCTATCCAACGACATGGTTCCATCTCTGTTGGTTTTCAGTCCCAAATCCGCAGCGCTTCGAAAGGACGTGCTGGAAGACAACCCTGTTGGGACCGACATGATTTTCGATCTGACCGTGGAGATCAAGTTCCGGATCGTGAAATCGTTGGCCAATGGCAAGGCGTTTCCAGAACTATCCTGCCCAGAGTTATCCTTGTAGACCTTCAGAATCGCATTGAACTTGTCCACCACGTTCTGCATGGATTTGGTCAGCGCAGTCTTGTCGGTTGCGACCGTCAATATCGTTGCAGAGGTTCCGGTCGCCTGGGCCGATTTCAGAGAAATCGTCATCCCCTCCACCGCATCCGTCACCGTATTGCTGGTGCGGGTCAACTCAATGCCATTCACGGTAAACACTGCGTTCTGGGCATTGGTGACCGTCTTGGAGTACCCGCTTCCTACCGCAGCGGTGGTTAGCGCGGTGATGGTACTGCCCGAGTTCTCGCTCGCCGCAGCCAAAGACACCGTGTTGCCGCCCCCGGACCCAAGCCCTGTCTTGGAGGCGCTGATCGTCAGGGCATATTGCGTTCCGTTGGCATCCACCTGCACCAAGGAAGCCGCAACACCCGTGGTGGATGAAGAGGCATTGATGGCATCGCGAAGCCCTTGCAAGGTATTGGTGGACGTTGAGATATCCGTGCTTGTGCCATCCGTGCCCGTGACGCTGAAATGATATTTCCCATCGGAACCTTGCGTGCCGCCCAAATCCTGAGACGCCGTGATGACACCCGAGTACACCGTCTGGGCAGCCACAGCCACCTGCTTCACAAACAGGCTGTAATTGCCCTTTGCCGCACCGCTGGCGGTAGCCGTAACGTAGGAACCGTTCGCGTCTGAACTCGAAACCGTGTTCGCCGTGAATCCAGAGCCATTCAAATTCGAGATATCGGTGTTCAGCGCCGAAATATTCGCGCTGATGGTCCGCACCAGGGAGGCCCGTTCCTTGTTAAGGGCCTGCTTGGCCTGCAAGCGATACAGCGGCTGACTGGCCTGAGTCATCAGGGCTTCAACCAGGGAATCCGTCTGAAGCCCCGTTGATAGCCCCTGGAAGCTCATCGCCGAAGAGGAGGAACTTGAGGAGGTGCTCGATACCGTTGTCATGAGAGCCCCCAATCACCAGGCAAAATACTACGTGTCAGGTTTGACCATCAAGAAGGATGCCGGAATTGTGTTTCTTTGCTGCCGCCAGGGCAGCATTCAATTTCCGGGCCATGGACACAACTTCTTCCGGCGGGTACTGCCGGATGACTTCCTGAGTCACGGGGTTGATCACCTTGAAGATGACGTACCCGCTCTCCTTGTCAGGCTGGAACTGGAGATCCGAGGGCAGGTTCTTCAAGAAATCCCGCATGGCTTTGACCGAATCTTCCAGACTTAGCGCCTCGCTTTCAGCTTTTTGGGCTGAACTCTTTTGAGCAGCATTCGAGTTGGCGTCCGAGCCGACAACAACTCGCTGAATGTCCCCGGTTTGACCTGGGACAACGGTAACTTGATCTCCACCGGTCGCTGCGGACCCAGAGGGAGAGGTAGGAAATCCGGGAACAGAGGCCGCGACCGGCAACTGACCCAAACCTCCTGCAAGAGAGATGGGATCAGGCATGGGACATTCTCCGAATCTCAATCAGCACAGGGGGGGGGAACCGTGAACGGATCCCCCCCCTGAGACTGAATCAAACCGTGTGAACTACCGGAGGAGGGCCAGAATCTGCTGCTGGGCCTGATTTGCCTGGCTCAACGCGCTGGTTCCGGACTGGTTGAGGATCTGGAACTTCGTCAGATTGACGATTTCATCCGCAATATTGGCATCCCGAATCTGACTGAAGGCCGCCGTGAAATTCTCCACCTGGATGCCCAGAGCGTTGGACACGGAATTCAGCTGCGCCATCGAAGCACCCAGCGAGGCGCGCACGGTGCTGACGGAATTCAGGGCGCTGCCGATCTTGGTTGCGGCAGAACTGGCGTTGGAAGCCGAATCCAGCGCGTCAGTACCAGCCGCCAGACCAAGCGCAGCGGTTCCAGAAGTGCTGATGGACGCCACCGTAATCGCGACAGCACTGAAGCCGCCCACAGAAACGCTCACCGTGGTCCCGGAATCAAAGACCTTGGCACCATTGAACGTGGTGCTCTGCCCGATATCCGCGATGGTCTTGATGATGTTCTGGAATTCCAGATTGATATTGGTGCGGTTGGAGTTACTGATGGTGCCCGTCTGGGCCTGCTGAGCCAGCTCTGAAGCGCGGGTCAATAGGCTCGTGACCTCTTCCAGCACGCCATCAGCAACCTGCAGGTAGTTGACGCCATCGTTGGCGTTACGCTTTGCCTGGGAGGCGATGCGGATATCCGCGCCCAGCTTGTTGCTGATGCCCAAGCCGGCGGCGTCATCCGAGGCCTTGTTGATGCGCTTGCCCGTGGTCAGCCGCTGGATCGTCTGCTCCAGGCCGGAACTGGTAATGCCCAGCTGGCGGCTTGCTCCGAGGGCGGAAACGTTGTTCAGAATGGAAGCCATGGCATCCTCCTTGATGCGCTAGACGGCATCCGTGCCGTCGTGATTGTGATTCCGTTGGGGTTTCCCCCGCACAACCACTCTTCGGCCGAGCCCATCTTCCGCTTGAGGGTTTTTTTTCATTTCCCATCCATGGGAAGGGAACGCACCCTGGGCCGGGGCAGGAGACCTTCGGGCCATCATCGCCCCATGGAAGCCGATCCAAGGTCCTCGGGGCTGGGTTGCATCGTGAAGCCCAGCGACACGTCTTGGCTTCCTCTTCCCCTTCATCGGCGCCTGCGC
This sequence comes from Holophaga sp., assembly GCA_035352715.1. Classification (GTDB taxonomy): domain Bacteria; phylum Acidobacteriota; class Holophagae; order Holophagales; family Holophagaceae; genus DAOPYE01. The sequence continues at coordinate 20,307 of DAOPYE010000024.1, forward strand.
GAAGCTGAAGGCTGGAGCTTCCCATGGCCACATCTGAAATCCATGTTCTCGACCGCGGCTTTGTTCAACTCATCGATCACATGGGTTCTGATCTCAGCATCGTGAATGCCGCGCGCGTTTCCTTCGGCAAGCGCAAAGAATCCTTTGATGAAGGCGACGCCAAGCTGGTGCGGTACCTGGCCGCCCACGAACACACCAGCCCCTTCCGCCATACCGCGCTGACCTTTCATGTGAAGGCGCCGATCTTCGTCTTCCGGCAGTGGATGAAGCACCGCATCGGCAGTGAATTCAACGAGATCTCAGGCCGTTATGTGGAATTTCCGGAAGACGAGTTCTACGTGCCCGAACATTTCCGCCAGCAAGCGAAAGTGAACAAGCAGGGCAGCGAAGGCGAGATCGACGAGGCAAACCGCGATCGGGCCAAAGAGCTCTACCTGGCCGCCTGTCGCAACAGCGTGGGGCAATACCGCGAGCTGCTCAGCCTGGGCGTCTGCCGCGAACAGGCGCGATGCGTGCTGCCCCTGGGCCTCTACTCCGAAGTCTACTGGACCGCCAGCCTTCAGGCTGTCGCCCACTTCATCCATCTGCGCACCGATGGTCACGCCCAGTGGGAGATCCAGCAATACGGCCAGGCCATCCGCCAGGTAACCGAGGCGGTCTTTCCCGTGGGCTTAAAGGCCCTGCTGGAAGGGCTCTCCGCCTGATGTCCGCGCTCACCCCTGTCCTGGATCCCGATCTCTTCGACCTGGGCGAGCATCTATGGATCATGCACTGCGCCAAGGGACCCGCGCCGCGCGCGGCCTATGAGGCGACCCGGGATTTCCTGGAGCGGGAGATCCACCCCTGGGCGCTGGACCTGGTCAACGAATGGGCTGGCATTCCTGATGGCTTGCGCAGCGAAGCCGCCGCCATCCTTGGCGCGCGGCCCACAGATATCACAATCAGCGCCAGCACCAGCGCAGCGCTCACCACCGTTGCCCAGGGGTTCCCATTCGCCCCTGGCGACGAGGTCCTGGCGCCCCTGGGCGAGTTCCCCAGCAATGCATGGCCATGGAAGGCGCTGGAAGCGCGCGGCGTCACCTTCCGCGAGGTTCCTTTGTGGGATGGGCACCGCTGCGGCGAAGGCGCCATGGAATCCACCCCACCGTCCGATTCGACGGCCCCGGATTTGGCCCCGGATGCCGAAGACCGGATCATCGCCGCCATCGGTCCCCGCACCCGTTTGGTTGCGGCTTCCTGGGTGCGCTTTCAAGACGGGCTGAGGCTCGATTTGAACCGCATCGGCCAGGCCTGCCGAGTGCGGGGCGTGGCTTTCGTGGTGGATGGCATCCAGGGCGTCGGCACCCATGTTCCGTCGCTGGATTTCGTGGACGCTTTCGCCTGCGGGGGGCAGAAGGGATGCCTGGGGCCGCAGGGGCATGGTTTTCTTTGGACCGCGCCGGACTTCCGCCAGCGCTTGGTTCCGCAGGGCAGCTGGTTGAGTGTGGATGGGGGATCCGATCTGGCGCGTGCCGTGACGGATTTCCGCCGGGACTGGTTCGCCGATGGTCGCCGCCTGGAATGTGGCAGCCTGCCGCTGGCGGGCTCTCTGGCCCTACGCGAGAGCCTTCAAACGCTTAATCAAGTCAGCGTCCCCGCCATCGAAGCGCACGTGGAACGGCTGCAGGCAGACCTGCTGGCGCGGCTTGCCGCAGATCCCACGTGGGCCGAAGAAGCGCATCGACTGGAGGCGCTCCGGCGCTCGGGCAGGCTCGGCCCCTTGCTCTGCCTGCATCACCAGGGCCGCGGGAGCCGTTTCCTGTCCGGATGCCTGAAATCAGCCCAACCGCTGCAGATTCACGCCACGGCGCGCGAAGGCTACCTGCGCATCGCCCTGCACGGATGGCATGGCGCCCGCGATCTGGATCGCCTGGAAGCCTGGCTGCGGACCTGAATCAGCGAAACAGATAGCTCAGCTTGAACATGACCGAGTCGTCGCTCGGCATGTGGGTCAGCATGGATAGATCCTGGTGCGGACTGATGGTGGCGCGATCGTTGATGACCGAATCCGTGGACGTGGCGTGGGTGTAGACGAAATAGACCGTGCTGCCGGGCTTGAATTCCCAGCGCGTGATCAGGTTGGCGTTCCACATGCGGTCACTGAAGGCTGTCTGGGCGCTGGTGGCGCCGGGGATCAGCGTGTGATCGTCCACATAGGACATCAGGTCGCGGTAGTTCCAGTTGGCCTCCAGCCACTGGCTGAAGAACTGAAGCGTCAGGTTGGGGCTGAACGCGTAAGCCAAACGCAGCGTCTGGTTGAAGGAGGACAGCTTGCGCAGGCCCACAATGGGAGTGGAGTCCTGGGTCTCCAGGTAGCTCTTCTCCCCCTGGTTCAGGGCGCTGTTGGTGTTGAGCTGGAGTTCAAGCGAAGGACTCAGCTTGATGGACTGGAACAGGTTCACGCTCCTGCTGGGCCCGCCTTCTCGCCAACCCCGGTTGAGATTCACGGAGACGCACCACGGCTTGTTGTCTGGCGAATTCCATTCGAGTCCCACCCAAGGCAGCGTGCCGTAGTGAAGGTACTTGCGCACAGGATCATCGAACGTGCGCAGCTCGCGATCATTGTCGGCGGGCAGGCTGGCACCCGCGCTTACGTAGATGCTCGAGAAGTCCGTGAAATTCGTGCCGGCGTTGCTCCAGAAGCTGCGCTGGAACACGCGCCCCTCCTGGTTGCGCGCCCAGGTGCCGCCCAGGGACCAGTTCCAGTTACGGAAGCTGCGCCAGGTGCTGTCGTAATTCCGCCCCAAGGAGCCGTCCACGCGCTGCTGATCGGCTCGACCCATGAAGCCCATATCGTTGGGGTTGTAGGCCCGCGTGGCGTTTTCGGTGCCCAGGTTCGCCCACCATCCACTCTTCCATTGCCGGTTCAGCGAGAATCGCTCGCGGTGGCCGCTGTTCTCCTCCCCCTTCACGCCGGCCTGGCTTTTGGAAATCGTGGCGTCGATGGTCGTGCCACGATCCTGGGACTTGTAGACGCCGTCCGCGGCAACGACCGCAGCTTCCCGGCCGTTAGCGTCTTCGTAGCGGGATTGATCCATGTAGGACGCAAAACCACCGATGTAGCTGCCCCGGTCGTCCAGGCGCTCCATGGCGCGGGCCACGCCAAAGGTCGTATAGGGACTGAGGATTCGATCCACCTCGGTGCCATTCGCCAGGCGAATGCGCGCCCGCGAGGTTTCGACCGATGCGCCTAGGACGCCGATGTTCAGGCCATTCTCGAATTTCCCGGTGTATTTCGCCGCGCCTGCCACATCCGTGAGCTGGGGGCGATCGATCAAGGTCTCGCCATCATTCAGCCATGGATTGCTAAGACCCGCGCCGATGCGTCGGCTGTAGAAAAGGGACGAGCCCGCCACCTGGAAGATATCCATGCCATCCAGGAAAAACGGCCGCTTTTCGGGAAACCACGTCTCATAGGTGCCCAGGTTCAGGGTGGCCTGGTCCGCCTCGACCTGCCCGAAATCCGGCCGCACCGTGAGATCCAACTGGGAGAACGTGCTCAAGCTGAGGTGAGCGTCCAACCCTGCCGTCAGGGTGGTTCCCCGATCGTCATAGGAGGCGCTGGTGCGGAACTTCCGCTGAACGCCCACGAAGGGGATCCACTCACGGCGGGGTTGAGGCACCAAGCCGTCGAGTCCACGCAACTCCGGGAAGCGGCTGACAAAGGCATTTACGCCCCGCGGCGTCAGCTCCCAAATGCTGCTCTCGCGGACGGGGCCATTGGCTTCCCGCTGGAAGTTGATGCCCCAGGTCTGGGATCCACGCCCTGCCCGCATCCGCAGCAAGGAAAGTGGGATTTTCAGTTCGGCTGTCCAGCCGCCATCATCCGTCATGACGGCGCTTTCCCAAACGCCATCCCAGCTGTGGTCCCAACTGGTGTCGCCGTAAATGATCGCGTCGCGCTGGACGCCCGCCGGATTCACCTGGAAGGCCACGGCGCTGCCGCGATCGTGCATGCTATCCAGGCACACGGAGAACCAGTCGCTCAGGCTCCACTGATCCCGGCGATGCACGCGACCCACCACCGCTTTTCCCCCCTGGGGATGCAGCATGCGCGCGCCGACATAAAGGTACCGGTTGTCGTAAAGCACGCGCACTTCTGTCTTCAGCTTCGAGGGCTCGCCAAAGTCGGGCCAATCCGCAGTGAAGCGATCGGCCACCGGGGCTTCTTCCCAGATGGCCTCGGACATGCGTCCATCCAGTTTGATGGGCTCAGAAAGCCTTACCGCTTCGAGCGACTTGCTGGGCGTGGGCGACGCCATCGCCAGCGCGGCGGACAGCGCAACAGAGAGCGCGGCAGGAAGCAAGGTCAAGGAGCGTCTCATCGGGGTCCTGGCCTGCGACCATCAGCGCAGGGTAGGAGATCTTAGCAACCGTTGTGATGTCGGTGCCAGGGGATCTGTGATTAACATGGGGACTTGTCGACGGAGGCCCCATGTCCGCCTTTTTCCTGAGTCTGCTGCTCGCCCTTTCCCCCGGAACCCCCGACGGGGGCACGGTCGCCATCAAGGGGCAGCGGTTCCTGGCCGAAGTCGCCCGCACGCCGCAGGAGCAGGCGCGCGGCCTCATGTACCGCCAGTCCCTGGCCAAGGACCGCTGCATGATCTTCCTTTACGGCCAGGATGGCCGCCACGCCATCTGGATGAAGAACTGCCTCATCAGCCTGGATGTGATCTGGGTCAAGGCGGATGGCATCGTGGCCGAGATGGCCCAGAATGTCCCGCCCCTCTCCCCCATGTGGAAGGGCCCGGACGAGGAGATTCCCAACTACGGTGGCCAAGTGGACACCCGTCACTTCGTGGAACTGCCCGCTGGCACCATCAAGCGCCTGGGCCTGAAGGTCGGGGACCGTATCGGATGGGATCTGCACCTCGCCGACGGCAGCGTAATGAAGGGTGGCTGCGCCGTCCCCGCCGATCCTTTGGCCAAGCAGGCGCGCAAGAAGAAGCGATAGCGCCTATTCGCCGCCTTCCTTCCGCTTGTTGCGCACCTGGGGCCGCGCAAGATTCCTCAGTTCCTCCGGGGCCGGAGGCAGATCGGGCAAGGAGAGCGGCGCCAGCTGGTCCCCCAGCACGCGCCAGGCCCGCGCTTGCCGGGGCAGGCGCTCGGGCTGCATGACTTCCCAGCCCTGGGCGTAGGACACGAAGGAAGGCATCACCAGCGCGAACCCCGTGTACAGGAACGAGGGATAGCGAAGCCACTCTTCCTTGCCGTCCGCGCCCACCATGGGCACGGCAAACAGGGGATGCAGGCCGCCATTGATCCAGAATCCGCCCGGCGGATCATGCCGGGGGTACACAAAGATGCGCCGACGATGCATCAGCGTGTTGTTGCCCACGCGGTAGGTGTCCACGGGCTGGATGCCCGTGCCCTCCAGCGCGGGGCCCCAGGAACGCTCCGGATGCCCCACCACCTGAACCACCTCGCGGCCCCGGCCCTGCAGCTTGTGGAAGAGCTGGTGCAGCTCCTCCCGCTCGTCATCCTCCAGCGTCCCCTGGTTGGGCTTGATATCGCCCAGCAGGGCCACGCGGCGGGGCTGATAATCCTCCAGCAACCCCAATAGGCGCTCCCAGATGTCGTGCTGCTGGGAGGACGGGATGAGGTCCGGGCGCTTTCGGCGCGCGGCCCCCAACCCCAAAAACAGATCCGCGATCACCAGCGTCTCCTGTTTTCGGAGAAACACGGCGCGTCGGCTGTCCAGAATCACATCATCAGAAAAGTTAAGGCGCATGGGCTCCGCTACCAATCTCCTCCATTGGAACACAATCGCCGCCAACCTGGATCCTGCTGCTTGACCCCCGCTCCTGCGCTATTCTCGTGTCGAGGTGGGTTCTAGCTTATGGATATTCCAACGCCCCTGTACGCTGGCGAGCGGCTGCGCGACTTGGTCCTGTGCTACATGGGGCCGTGGGCCTTCAAGCCCTATCTGCGGAACAGGGATGACGAAGAGCTGCTCTGGCATGCCCGCCAGGGGGTGCTGCTCGCGTTTGTCGAGATCGTCGTCGCCTTGACCCTGGTGATCCTGGGACTGCTGCCCGTGATCGGATACCTGGTGATCCGGCTCATGCTGCCGGCCTGGCTGCTGTGGTGCCTGGGCATGTCCGTGATCAGCATCCTGCAGGCCACCAAAGGCAAGCGCCACAAGATCCCCGTCCTGCACCAGTTCGTGGAATACCTCTGATGCACCTGCAAGGATTCCCGGGCGGACCCGTGGATTGGGATGGCCTGACGCCGTGGATGGATGAAGGCGAGCAGGGGTACATGCTCTCCCGCACCGTTGCAGCCGGAAGCCTGCGGATCCGCAAGGTGGATTGCTCGCCGGATTTCCTCTCCAGCCACTGGTGCGAGAAGGGACACATCTTCCTGGTGCTGGACGGAGAACTGGATCTGGAATTCCAGCAGGGCCAGACCCACCGTATGACTGCGGGCATGTCCTTCCACGTCCCCGAGGGGGAAAAGCCTCACCGCGTTCACTCGAAAGAAGGCGCCGTGCTCTTCATCCTCGACTGACGCGGATCAACATCGCATCGCCGTAGGAGAAGAACCGATAACCTTCGCGAATGGCTTCGGCATAGGCGCGCTGGGCCAGATCCAGGCCCATCAGCGTGCTGACCAGGACGAAGAGCGTGCTTTCGGGCAGATGGAAATTCGTCAGCAGCAGATCCGGCGTGCGGGGCGGATGCCCTGGACGGATGAACAGCCGCGTGGCGCCGGATCTGGACAGTCGCTGTCCATCCCACGCGCTCTCGACCGTGCGGAGGCTCGTGGTGCCCACGCACATCAGCGGCCGGTCATGGCGAAGCAGGCTGGCTTCGATCGCCAGGGCCGCATCCTCGGGGATCTCGTAGCGCTCCTCGTGCATGCGGTGGTCTTCCAGATCATCCGCCGTCATGGGCCTGAAGGTGCCAAGCCCCACGTGCAAACGCACGGGTCGCCACAGGCATCCCCGCGCCTGCAGGGACGCGATGAGCTCGGGCGTGAAGTGAAGTCCCGCAGTGGGAGCAGCAACGGCTTCGCCCGCATCGGCGTGAAAGACCGTCTGGTAGCGCTCCTCGTCGTCACCTTCCGCCAGATGCTCGATGTAGGGGGGCAGAGGCAGACGGCCGATGCGATCCACCTCGTCCCAATCCAGATCCGCTTCGTCGCGAAGCACGCGCACACGACGCAGGCCCTCGTCCAGCGAGGCTTCGATCTCCAGCCTGGCCAGGATCTGGCCGTTGCCGGGATCGACGATATCCGCGGCGCGTCCGGGCCTCAGGCGCTGGCCGGGCCGCACCATGGCCTCGAAGGCCCCGCCGTCCAGTGCCCTCAGCAGCAGCGCTTCGCCGTGGCCACCGCCCGCCCGGCGCAGAAACAGCCGCGCGTGGCGCACCTTCACGTCGTTGGGTACGCACAGCGTGCCGGGCGGCACCAGATCGGGCAGATCCCGGATCGCGTGATGGCGGATCTCGCCACGGGCTGGATCCACCACCATCAGGCGCGCAGCATCCCGGCGCTCCGCGGGGTGCTGCGCGATGAGTTCCGGGGGCAGATCGAAATGGAACGCTGAACGCTTCATCAGGCTTCTGCGAACTGGATGGCATGCAGCCGTGCGTACTCGCCCTGCTTGTCGAGCAGTTCGCGGTGCGTGCCCCGCTCCACGATCTGCCCGTGCTTCAGCACGCAGATGCGTGTGGCGCGCTGGATGGTGGATAGGCGATGTGCGATGACCAGCGTGGTGCGATCCTCCATCAGCACTTCCAACGCCGCCTGCACCGCGCGCTCGCTTTCGGTGTCCAGGGCGCTGGTGGCCTCATCCAGGATCAGGATGGGCGGATCCTGCAGCAGCGCGCGCGCGATGGCGAGGCGCTGGCGCTGGCCGCCGGAAAGGCTGGAGCCCGTCTCCGCCAGCGGCGTGTCGTAGCCCCTGGGCAGGCTCTGGATGAAATCGTGCGCATAGGCCTTCTTCGCCGCGGCGATCACCTCTTCGCGCGAAGCCTCGCGGCCATAGGCGATGTTGTCGTGGATCGAATCCATGAACAGCAGGGTCTCTTGCGTGACGATGCCAATGCGCTGCCGAAGCTCCCGCGGATCGAACTCGCGCAGATCAATGCCGTTCAGCGTCAAGCGCCCCTCGGTGGGATCGAAGAAGCGCGGCACGAGGTTCACCAGCGTCGTCTTGCCGCCGCCGCTGCCGCCCACCAAGGCCACCGTCTCGCCGCGCAGCACTTCCAGATCGATGCCACGCAGCACCTCGCTGGAATCCTGGTAGCAGAAGCGTGCCCCTTCAAAGGCCAGCCGGGATGGTTCCAAAGGCACGGGTGTTGGATGGGTCGACGGCGCCATGGCGCCGGGGCGATCCAGCGTCTCGTACACGCGGTCCAGGCTGGCCTGGGCCACTTGCACATCGTTGTTCAGCTTTGTGAGTCGGCGGATGGGATCATAGAAAGCGTAGATCGCCATCAGGTAGACGAAGAAATTCGGACCCGTCAGCGTACCGCTCTGGATGCGCTTGGTGGCGTAGAAGATCAACCCCGCCAGCAGCAGGCCGCCCACGAGTTCCATGATGGGATGGCTCATGGCGGACGCGCGGGCGGACTTCATGCCCAGCCGGTACAGCTCGTGCTGCTGGCGGTGGAAGCGCTTGACCTCGTAGTCCTCGCGCGCAAAACCCAGCACCACGCGGATGTTGCTGAAGACCTCTTTCAGGCGTTGCAATAGGCCAGCCGTGGCTTCCATGTTCCGGTGATTGATGTTCCGGATGCGCTGGCTCAGCTTCTTGATGGGCAGCACGATGAGTGGCAGCGCGATGAAGATCATCAGCGAGGTCTTCCAGTCCACGTACAGCACCCAGCACAGCATGGAAAAGGCGATGGTGATTTCGCGGGCGGCGTCCGCCAGCTGGTTGGACGCGATGCCCTGTACCGCCCCGACATCCGTGATGCAGCGCTGGATCAGTTCGCCCACCGGATGCTTTTGGAAGAACGAGGGCTCCTGCGACAGCAGGTGTCCAAACAGCCGTTCCCGCAGCGCCTGGGTGGCGCGGATGCCCGCCTTCACCATCAATAGCGTGCCGCTGTAGGTCAGGACGCCCTTGGCGAAAAAGATGACGATCAGCAGCGTCGGCACCAGGTACGCCTCCTGGCGCAGCGAAGAGGCGCTGGGCAGATGGGCGATGAGCCAGAGTTTGGCCTTGGCGGCGATGGCGAGATTATCGACCGCCTTGGGCGCGCCCATGCCCAGGTTGTCCTCAAACACGAACTTCAGCGTCGTGACCATGAGCCCCTGGCACATGCCCGCCAGGATCATCAGCAGGGTTCCTCCGATGATCAGGGGCAGGTAGCTTTTCAGGTGCTCGCGATAGAAGCGCAGGATCGAGGTCATGAACTCTCCGTCAGCTTCCAGCTTACTGGAGTCGGATCATTCCACCGTGATGGAGACGGAGCTGTCCTTGTCGTCCACGGAGAACAGCACGCTGCCCTTGGGCAGCCTCTCGGCTTGGCTCATGAGATTCTCCAGATCCACGCCCTTGCCGCGGGCCTGACGGATCTGGGCCTCGGAGAGATAGTTTTCGGCGGCCTTCGCCAGGGCCATGGCGAGCCGGATGGTGACGGTATCCGACTTGCCGCGTTCCTTGACGCGGATGACCAGGAACCGGGCCTGCTGGGCGGGATTGGGAGATTCAGGCTTCACGCCCAGGCTCACCAGCGCGAGGCTGCACGCGTCCGCGTAGGCGGGCATGGAGAGCCCCTTCTGCAGCGCGGGCACGCATCGGCGATCCCGGGATTGCGCCAATTGAAGGGCCGCCGCCACCTGGATCTCATCAGCCGAATCGCCCAGCGCGCCCAGCAGGCCTGGGATGGCCGTCGGCAATTGCCCCTTGCGCATGCCCCAGCAGTGGATGCGGTTCAGCTTGGCCTCTCGCCCCAACATGCGCTGATCGGGAAAGGCTTGAAGAAAGAAGGTGTAGGCGTCCGCGGCTTCATCCCATCGCTGATCCTGCTCCAGCGTGGCCGCCAGCCAGAAGCGGGCGTCCGCAAGGCGCGAGGATTTGGGATGGCTGGCGATGTATTCGCGATATTTCTGCGCGGCCTCGAACCACCGCTGGGCGTACCGCAGGCTCTTGGCTTCGCGCAGCATGGAGTCGCCGGAGGGTTCCTGGAGGACCGTCCGCCGCCCCGCGTCCAGATCTTCCATACCACTCAGTGAAGCGCCGTTCAGAAGGATTCCGCTCAGCGCGGCTGCAAGCATCACATCCGGCATCACTCGGCCTCTCCCTTCAGGAGCCGGCCCAGGCGCTGCGATTCATCCTCCAGCTTGCGGGCCTGCGCCCACTGCCGCAGTTCATCGGCGCGCCGGGGTTCCATGCATCCCTCCTCGAGGGAGACCTCGGTGAGCCACGCATGCAGATTGGTTCGCATGGACTCCGCTTCCAGGTTGGGCGCGCCCTGGGCGGCGAGCTGATGGCTGGCCTGCAGCAACGCGCTGGCGAGTTCCCGTTCCACGTTGCGGTCTTCCTTGTCGCGCGTGCAGGCACTGGGCTGGTGATCGAACTTCTGCAGCAGATCCGAAGACTGCTGGAAAAAGGCCGCCCACAGGCGATCCTGCCCTCGGCGCTGGGCCACGGCCTCCAGACGGGCGCGATCCTTGGCCTGGGCCGCAAGGGTGCGCGTGTGCTGCACCGCGTAAACGGTCGGAACCATGGCCGCGACGGCGGCCGCCGCAACCATCAGCCAGGAATAGGAACGGCGCTGACGCTGTTTTTCGGGGGAATTTTGAGCGGCAAGTGGCTGGATGCGAAGCTCGGATCCATGGGCCTGCAGCGCCAGATGAAGCTCCAGCAAATCGGCCAACTGGGCCTGGATCTCGGGATCCTCGGGCCAGGCTTCGGGCGATTCGAGCAGTTCGAAGAGGGCTTCGTGGGAGAGGTTGGACATTTCAGGCTCGGGCTTCATGGGGTACTTCCATGTGCTTGCGGAGTTTGGCGAGGCTTTGAAAGAGCGTGGCCTTGACCGTGCCTTCGGCGCAGTCGAGGTCGGTGGCGATCTCCTTCACGGGGCGCTCCTGAACGTAGTAGGCCAGGATCATGGAGCGCTGCCGGGGCGTCAGGCCTTCCAGGGCAACCTGGAGGGCTCGCAGTTTCCGGCCTTTATCGATCGATTCCCAGGGGGAGATCGAATGAGGGTCCGGAGCGTCAAAGGACTCGGGGGGAGGCAGCTCCCGACCTCGTTTACGCAGATGGTCGGTCGCCGCATTAGCCGCCAGCGTAAAAAGCCATGCCGCCAC
>DAOPYE010000025.1:0-20442 GCA_035352715.1 Holophaga sp.
TCGCCGTCCGGATGGCTGAAGTCCTTCATGGCGCCGACGATTTTGGATACCCGCGCAACGCCTTCCAGGCATTGGTGGATGGCCTTGGGGGCCTCTGCGGCGAGGAAATCCAGATCCGCTTCGCTCCAGGCAGTCTCGGCCTTGGCCAGCATCGCCGCGTCATGGGCGCCGCTCTTCAGCGATACCAGCAGCTCCTTCTGCACCAGCAGGAAGCGGCGGATGTCCTGGATGGCGTTCTCCAGGAAGATGATGTTGTCCCCGATGTACTGGGCGGGCGTGTTGATCTCGTGGGCGATGCCAGCGGCGAGCTGGCCGATGGATTCCAGTTTCTGGGCATGGCGGATCTGGACTTCCTGGCGGGCTTGCTCCTGCTCGGCCCGCTTTCGTTCCGTGATATCCCTCGCCACGAAAACGACACGCGGTTCCGCCCCGGATTCGACCGGGAGCAGGGTGGCACTGGATTCGAAGTAGAGGTATTCGCCGTTCTTGTGGCGCGCGCGGTAGCTGATCTGGCCGGTTCCCCCGTGTTCGAAGAGCTCGTCCAGCGAGGCTTTCACACGAACCTGGTCCTCGGGATGGATGAGATCCTTGAAGCGGAGCGTTTTCAGCTCCTCCTGCGAATAACCCAGGTGGCGGCGATAGCTGGCGTTCGTGAACCGGCGGCAGCCATCGCGATCCACGATGGCCAGCAGATCCGCGATGCTATCCACCATGTGGGTGAACAGATGCTCGCTGGCGTGCAGGCGTTCTTCCATGCGCCGCCGGGCCGTTTCCCCCTGCGCGCGCTCCACCGCGTAGCGAACGGAGCGTGCCAGGCTGGACGCATCCAGGCTCCCCTTCAGCAGGTAGTCCTGAGCTCCGCTGCGCAGGGCTTCCATGGCCAGCGCCTCGTCGTCCGTCCCCGTGGTGATGATGACGACCGCGCCCGGCCATCGATGGCGCACCGCCGTCAGCCCCCCCAGTCCCGTGCTATCCGGAAGGCCCAGATCCAGGATCACCACATCAGGTGCCTCCGCCACCGCCATCGCCGCGGCCAGGGAATCCGCGCGCCAGATGGCCAGGAGCTCCAGCCTTGTCCTGAGAATCCGGGCATAGAGATCCTGCAGCATCTGCTCGTCCTCGATCAGCAGCACGCTAATCCCGGCTCCCGTGGGAGCGGGCGCTTTCGCCTGGGATTCGGGGATGGCCATGGAACCTGCCTGGAAGGAGAAAACTTTCATCCTCTATCGCCAGAAAGGCTGATGGTGTTGAGATCCAGGAGCGATTTTCGATTCAGGGAGTGGGACGCGCCTTCTCCCGCACCAACTGGCCACAGGCGCCCGCGATGTCCTGGCCGCGGCTGCGGCGGACGCTGACGGTGAGCCCCTGGCGCGACAGGAAGCGCCCCAGCTCGTCGATGCGCGCTTCGGAAGGCGGAGCGAACCCCGTGCCCTCATGGGGGTTGAAGGGAATCAGATTGATCTTGGCGGGAAAGCGCTGAGCGAAGGCCACGAGCCGTCGGGCATCGGCGTCGGTGTCGGTCTCGTTCTGGAGCAGGATGTACTCGAGGGTGATCCGCTCGTCCTTTTCCAGCGGGAACGCTGCTAGTGCGTGAGCCAGGGCGTCCAGCCCCCAGACCCGGTTCACGGGCATGAGGGCGCTGCGACGGTCATCCGACGTGCCGTTGAGGCTTACGGCCAAACGGGGGCGTGGATGGTATGCACCTAGGCGTTGGATGCCGCTGACCAGGCCGCTGGTCGACAGGGTGATGCGCCTTGGAGGAACGGCCAAGCCTTTGGGGTGGGTCAGGATATGGAAGGCCGCCATCACGTGATCCAGGTTGTGCAATGGTTCGCCCATGCCCATGAAGACGAGGTTCACGGGCCTGCCCTCCGGGTGCTGGTGATGGATCAGCATGGCCATCACCTGGCCGGTGATCTCGGCGGGGGTCAGGTTGCGCACGATGCCCATCTGGCCCGTGGCGCAGAAGGTGCATCCCATGGCGCAGCCCACCTGGCTGGAAAGGCACAGGGTGGCGCGATCGTCGTAGGGCATGTGGACGCCCTCGACGCAGGCGCCGTCCGAAAGCCTGAAGGCGTGCTTGGTGGAGCCATCCTGGCTGGAGGCGCTTTCGATGATCTCGGGCCAGCGCAGATCGACGTCGCGCTGCAGGCGCGCGCGCAGGGGGGCCGAAAGCGGCGTGAAGGCCTCCCAGTCCGTCCAGCGCTGCTGGTACAGGCCTTCAAAAATCTGCTGGGCGCGAAAGGGCTTTTCGCCCCAGGAGGCCGCGAGGTCGCGCAGATCCTCCAGCGATAGGCCTGCGGCGTTGGGGCGGGGTGCGTCGGGCAATTCCGGCGCGGGCCGGTCCCAGGGTTGCGGGGCGTGGGGCATGTTCAATCCAGCCTGATGCGAAAGGTGCGAAGCAGGGCCTTGTCGTCTTCCGACCAGGGGTCAAGGGAGGCTTCGCCGCGGTCGTCATCGCGGTCTGGGGCATCGCCATCGCGCGGTCCGGTGGCCTCGATGAGCAGGCTCAGATTGAAGCCGCTGTCATGGATGCGGCGGGCCAGCTCCATGCTTTCGGGATCCGTCGCCAGGGCCAGGACCAGGGCCTGTCCCAGTCGGTCCACCATTTCGTGCAGATTCTCGGACATATCCATGGCGACCTCCGGCTTCATTGTAGGGCGGAGGACGCCTTCGCCCAGAATGGAGGCTATTGTCCGTTCAGGAAGCGCAGCATCTCCTCCGGCTTCCGAAAGCCCATGGCGCGGCGCAGCTCCCGGCCATTGGCGTCCAGCAGCAGCACCGTGGGATAGCCCGAAAAATGGAATCGCGCCGCCAGATCCTTGCGGTCCTTGTCGCCGTTGACACGAACGGCCACGGCGTGCCGGGCGATCCATTCGCCCACCGCCGCATCCGGCCACGTCTTTTCGTCCAGCTCTTTGCACTGGGCGCACCAATCCGCGTAGGCATCCACCAGCACCACCTTCTGCTGCGCCTTTGCGCGGGCCAGGGCGCCCTCGAGATCCTGGGAGATCCAGGCGCTCGCCGAGGGCTCCGAGGCCACCGCGATGCGGGCGGTTGCGGCCTTTTGGGGCAGCAGCTCGATGCCCAGGCCCGCCTCTACGGCGCGAACGCCCAGCAGCAGAGCAACGGCGAGACTCAGCAAGCCTAGGCCCTTGCGCAGGGAGGGTGCGAAGCCCTCCGCCGGGCGGAAGGCATCCAGCGTTGCCGCCAACGCGAGCAGCGTCAGGCTCCACATCGCGGGGTTCATCCACGCAGGCACCACCAGGCGCACATTCCACGCCGCGAAGCCCAGCACGATGACGCCCATGACTTGCTTCACCTTCAGCAGCCAATCCCCGCTGCGGGGCAGTGCCGCAGAAGACGTGCCCACGGCGATGAAGAGGACGCCCATGCCCAGCGCGAACGTGAAGAGCTGCAGCGCCCCCAGGATCACCTGCCCCTGCTGGCCGATCATCAGCAGGATGCTGCCCACGATGGGGCCCACGCAGGGCGCGGAAAGCGGACCCAGCAGCAGCCCCACGGTGAAGGCGCCCAGGTAGCCGCCCTTGGGAGAGCCTCCCTGCAAGCGGTTTCGCAGTCCTTCCGGCAATTGGATCTCGAAGGCCCCGAAGAGGGAAAGCGCGAAGAGCGCGAAGATGACGGAGACGGGCACCAGGAAGCCGGGATGCTGGACGAAGGCGCCAAACGCCGCGCCCGTGCGGGCCGCGATGACCCCCAGGACCGTGTACGTGGCGGCCATGCCCAGCACCAGGGTGATCGACAGCTTCAGCCCTTTGGTTTTGCCGCCCCCTTTGGCACCGATCACGGCCAGGGTGATGGGGATCATGGGATAGACGCAGGGCGTGAGCGATGCGATGACGCCCGCGCCGAAGATGCCCAGGAACAGCCAGAACAGGCTTTTGGAAGGGGCAGGGGCCGCAGGTGATTCAGGCGCGGGGGCCGCTTCAGATGTGGCGACGCCGCTCGGTGCCGGGATCGGCGCTTGCACGGGCGTTAGCGAAGGCGGCGCCATGGGGGCCGCTATGGGTGTTTGAGTGGCATCTGAGGCGACGGCGCTCGCGGGGATTTCGCTCGCCTTTACGGTCAGGCGCTGATGGGTGGGGGGATAGCAGACGCCGCCCTCGCCTTCGGTGCAGGGCTGGTACGTCACCTCCAGTTCCACCGCGCCGGCCAGGCCTTCGCCCTTGACGGGAATGCGTACGGAACCATGCCAGATCCCTTCGTCCAGCTCATCCTTGCCATTGGGTTTGGGCAGGGGGCCGACGATCAGCTTGCCCTGGGGCTTGGCGCCGGGCGTGCCTTCCGCCAGCTTCACCTCCATGAACTGGGCTTTCAGGTGGGCGCCCTCGGGGGCCTGCACCACGACGGCCCCTTTGCGGAAGGCCACGGACACATCTGCCTCCGGGTCCAGCTTGGGAGCCCGTTGCCCTGCCACGGGCAGGGCGGCCAGCAGAAGCAGGAGTATCCGTTTCAAGCGCATCCCAACTCCAAAGCGGTAGGTTCCAACCTGGATGGTTTGGATTCTGCCAGAGCCTCGCTGTGACCTCAGTCCACAATATGGCGTCCGGACACGATCTCTGAAGCCCTGTGGCCATGGTGGGGTGAACGCGAAGCCGGTCTACACTCAGAGATTCCCCCATGGCCTGGGATGTCTGGAGCCCCCGATGTTCCTGCACCTGATTTCGCACTGGAAGCAACGATGGTCGCGATCGGCGCCCCAGCAGGCGTCTACCGGGTCTTTCGAGGCTGCGGATCGGGAAGCGGATGACGCGGGATCCCTCGGCGCACCGGACGCCACTGGGGAAACCACGAACTCCGAAGCCACCACGAAACGCGGAAGGCAGCCCTCGCCGTCCGACTCCAGCGACCCGGAATAACCCATGCACGCCATTCCACCCCTGCTTGCCGATCTGGCTGTGGTGCTTGGTACCGCGGCCGTGGTATCCGCAG
This sequence comes from Holophaga sp., assembly GCA_035352715.1. GTDB lineage: Bacteria > Acidobacteriota > Holophagae > Holophagales > Holophagaceae > DAOPYE01. The sequence continues at coordinate 4,954 of DAOPYE010000025.1, forward strand.
TCTTCCACCGCCTGAAGATCCCGCCCATCCTGGGCTATGTCATCGCGGGCCTGCTGGTGGGGCCCCACGTGCCCGTACCCCTGGTGGCCAATCAGGCCAATGTCCAGACCCTTTCGGATCTCGGCGTCATCCTGCTGATGTTCACCATCGGCCTGGAGTTCAACGCGAGAAAGCTGCTGCGCGCGGGTCCGCGCAGCCTGTTGGTGGTTGCGGTGCAGGGAGGCGCAGCCTTCTGGATGAGCTTCATGCTGGCGCGGGCCTTTGGGTGGAGCGAGAGCGTCAGCGTGTTCATGGGCGCGGCCTTCTGCGTCTCCAGCACCATGATCGCCTCAAGGCTGATGGAGAGCGTGAAGCCTGAAGCCTCGGTGCGCGATTCGGTGTTCTCGGTGCTGGTGATCCAGGATCTGCTGGCGATCCTGCTGCTGACAGGCCTGGGCACCGCCTCGGCCGCGGGTGGTGCCGGCGGCCACGGGGGGGTGGCGCAGCTCGCCTGGAGCCTGCTTCGCCTGCTGGGCTTTGCTTCGGCCCTGGTGGTGCTGGGATTGCTGCTGGTGCCCCGGTTCGTGCGCTGGGTGGCCGATCGGCAGGCGAGCGAAGCTCTGCTGGTGCTGAGCGTGGGCCTCTGCTTCAGCCTCGCCTACCTGGCCGCTCGCGTGGGCTATTCGCCCGCACTGGGCGCTTTCCTTGGGGGCATGCTCATCTCGGAGAGCGGGCGGTCCGAGCGCGTGGAGCGGCTGGTGCATCCCCTGCGCGATCTCTTTTCCGCCGTGTTCTTCGTATCCGTGGGCATGTTGATGGATCCCCGTCCCTTGCCGCACCTGGTCCTGCCCGTCCTCGCCTTCGCGACCATGGTGCTGGTGGCGACGCCCCTGGGGGTCGCGCTGGCCAGCGTTCTGGGCGGACGGACCCTGCGTACGGGCTTTCAGGCGGGGTTCGTGCTGGCGCAGATCGGCGAATTCTCCTTCATCATGCTGGGATTGGGATTATCGACCGGCGCGGCGAGCAGCGAGAGCTTCACCACGGCCGTGGCCGCCTCGGTGCTCACCCTCGCCGCCGCGTCATACCTCAACCCCCACGCGGTCCGCATTTCAAATGAGATCGATGCGCGGCTCCCCGGCCCCGTCCGCCTGCACCTGGACGCTTACCGCCACTGGCTTGAGGGACTGGATTTCCAGCGGACGCGCACGATCCTGCCCGCGCACGTTCGCAAGCCGCTGTTCACGTTGATCCTGGAAACGACCCTGCTCGTGGGCGTGCTGGCGACCGCCTTCCGTCTGTTGGAAAGCGGAAGCCTGTGGCTGGAAGGGCGCGAGCACTGGCCCCACGCCGCGGCGGTCCTGTTGTCCTGGCTGAGCGTGTGCATCATAGCCGGGCTCCTGGCCTGGATCATCCTGCGGGGCTCCCGCCGCATCGCCGAGCGATGGATGAGCCTGGTCGCGCCGGATTCGGGGCGATCCCTCGAATCCGCCCGCCAGGTGGCCCAGCGCCGGATGTTCCAGAGCGCGATCCTGCTGGCCCTCGGCCTGCCCGCCCTGGCGGCCCTGCAGCCCTTCGTGCCGCCTGGACGCAGCTGGATGGTCCCCCTGGCGGCGCTGGGGATCGCCCTGGCCTGGAAGTTCCGCCGTCGGCGGGCCTGAAGGAACCTGGGCGGAGTCGGGCCCACGAACGATTCAGGCCGAACGGCTTTCGGCTATTGTGCTGAGTAAGTGTTTTTATAGTTTGTCTTAAGTTTCTAGAAAATTTTTTCTAGAAAAAACATTCTAGTTGCCTATCCTTGGGAACATCCTGTTCGGAGTTCCCATGTCCCGCCCTCCCAAGCCCACCGCCTCCGAGCTCGAATTGCTGCGCGCGCTTTGGGAGCTGGGGCCTGCTACGGCCAAAGAAGTGCATGCGGCCGTGGAAAAAGAGATGTCGGCGGCGACGGTGCTGCGGTTGCTCCAGATCATGCACGGCAAGGGCCTGTTGCTCCGGGATGAGCAGGCCCGCTCCCACGTCTACCGCCCCGCTCAGCCCAAGGATTCCCTCCAGAAGGGCTTGCTGAGCGAGCTGATCCAGAAGGTCTTCTCCGGATCAGGAAAGGATCTGGTGTTGGCTGCGCTCAAGGAGGGACACGTGAGTCCCGAGGAGCGGGCGGAGATCCAGGCCTTCCTCCATGGCGGTGCCGATGGGTCAGGGAAAGGAGCACACTCATGAGCAGCGCAGCGTTCTTGAGCGCCCTCGCCTGGGCCCTGATCCACTTTCTTTGGCAGGGCGTTGTATTGGGGTTGGGCACATGGGTTCTTCTGCGTTTCCTGCGCAAGGCGCGCCCTCAGACCCGCTACGCCTTGGCCTGCCTGGCCCTGATCGGGTGCCTGGTACTGCCGGTGACGGGCGTCATCCGTGGTCTGGCGTCCGGGCCTGCCGCCCAGGTGCTGCGCGTGCCGCTGGAGGCCGGTCCGCCTGCGCCCCCCATGGTCCTGGTCGAGGCTGCCTCAGCGGGTGCATCGGCGGCGACTTCGGCGAATGTTGCCACTGATCTGACGCTGGCGACTCGCATGGAGAACGCCCTGCGTCCCCATTTCCCGAAGATTGTGTTTGTTTGGGCCCTAGGGGCGCTTCTGCTGGCGCTTCGCCTGGGCTGGGGTCTTGCTCGGGTGCAGGGCCTGGGTCGGCACGGCAAGCTGGCGGATGAGGCTTGGACCGCGCGCCTGGAGGATCTGGCGAAGCGCCTGGGGATCTCGCAGCCTGTGCGCCTCTGGATTTCTGAGCAGGTCCGTTCGCCCATGACCGTGGGCTGGTGGCGCCCCATCGTTCTCGTGCCCGCCTCGCTCCTGTCGAACATGCCGCCAGAACTGTTGGAGGCGCTTCTTGCCCACGAGCTGGCCCATATCCGACGCTACGACTACCTGGTGAACCTCGTGGCGAGCGCTGTTGAGGTGCTGCTCTTCTACCACCCAGCCGTCTGGATGATCTCCAGGTGGATCCGGATCGAACGTGAACAGATCGCCGATGATCTTGCGGCGAAGGCCTTGGGCGAACCGCGGCGCCTGGCCCTCGCGCTTTCCGAGCTGGACCACTTCCAGCTCGATTCCCTCAACCTGGCCCAAGCGGCCCACGGAGGCCATCTCATGGCACGCATCCGTCAGCTCATTCAACCCCATCCGCGCCCTCTCGCCTGGAAGGCCGTCATCTCTCTGTTGGCCCTCGCCGTCCTGTTCGCGGGCGGGGCCACGGCCACCGCCCGCTCGGCCATGAGTACGTTCTCCGAGACGGAAGCCGCGCCTGTGCCTCCTCCAGCACCCCCAGCGCCGAAGCCTTCCCTCGCGCCGGAGCCCCCACCGGTCCCACCGCCGCCTCCCGCGCCCGCCATTGCCGGGGTGAAGCTCAATGGGCCATCCTGCGCCCTGATCCGCCCTGGCCAGGGCACCAAGATCCATTTCACGGGAAACAGCCAGGACTTCAACGAGATCTTTGCGCTTCAGAAGGTCGCCAAGACGGACCTCCTCTGGTTCCGGGATGGCGAGAAGACCTACACCATTGATGATCCCGCGCTCGTGAATCGCATCGCCAAGCAGCGCAAACCTCTGGAAGACATTGAGCGCCGTCAGGCGGACCTCACCCGGCAGATCCAGGAACGGGCGGGCCAACTCGGGGCCATGGGCGCCGAAATGGGAGCCCTGGCGGCGGGGATGTCGGCGAGTATCACCGCCGAGGTGAATCAGGAGGTGCTGTCGCGCACGGGCCAGATCGGGAATTACGCGACGCAGATGGGGGGCTTGGCTGCGCGCTTGTCCAGTCCTGGCCTCAGTGAATCCGAGCGGGATGCCATCGAAAAGCAGATGGACGAGCTGGAGAAGAAGATGGACGCCCTGGGCAAGGAGATCGATGCAGCGGGCAAGCGCATCGAGGCCAAGGCTGAAAAACACAAGAAGCACGAGAAGGGCATGGAAGAAGCCGGGAGGCGCATGGAGGAGGCCGCCAAGCCCATCGAAGCCCTCGGCCAGCAGATCAAGGCCTTGGATCAGGAGCAGGAGAAGCACAGTCCGGCTGTCCTGAAGGCGATCCAGGACCTGATTTCCGAGGCCATCCAGAAGGGCAAGGCGAAGCCCGTGGAAACGATGCAGAAGTGAAGATTCAATACCGGTCAGGAACGGGGCTCCGTCCTGGATCCCCGTTCCTGTCGATGATTTCTGTCATAAAGCGCCTGCCGTCGGTGCGAGGGCTTCCGGTTCATGCCTCTCGCTTGGATGGCTCCTGATCAACCCTTTCGGATGCGGTCCTCGAAGGCGCTGAGGGCCGCTTTGGCGCCTTCGCCCATGGCGATGACGATCTGCTTGAAGGGCACCGTGGTCACGTCGCCTGCGGCATAAACGCCCGGTGCGCTGGTGCGGCAGCGCTCGTCGATGATGACCTCGCCCGCGCGATTGATCTCCACAAGATCCTTTACGGGCGCGCTATTGGGTGCCAGGCCGATCTGGACGAAAACGCCATCCAGATCAAGGGTCTGGACCGCTTCCGTGCTGCGGTCCTGCACCCGCAAGCCCACCACGCCCTCACCGTCGCCCAGCACCTCCTGGGTGCGCGCGTTGCAGAGGATGTTCACGTTGGACAGCTTGCGCAGGTTTTCCACCAGCACGCGATCCGCCCGCAGCTCCGCGCCGAACTCGATCAGCGTCACGTGCGCGCAGATGCCCGCCAGGTCGATGGCCGCCTCCACGCCGGAGTTGCCGCCGCCGATCACCGCCACGCGCCGTCCCTTGTAGAAGGGCCCGTCGCAGTGCGGGCAGAAGGCCACGCCGCGCCCGATGTATTCCTTTTCCCCCGGCACGCCCAGCTCTCGCCACTTGGCGCCCGTGGCCACGATGAGCGCGTCGGTTCGGAGGATTTCGCCTCCCTGCAAATGAATCTCCTTGCGGTCGCCGCCTCCGACGCCCGTTACGCGCTCGACCTTGCGGTGTTCCAGCACCTCCACCGGGTATTCGGCCAGGTGCTTGGCCAGATCCGCCGCCAGTTTGGGGCCTTCCGTGCGGGGCACGGAGATGAGGTTCTCGATGCCGAGGGTATCCAGCACCTGGCCCCCGACGCGCTGCGCCACCAGGGCGGTCTTCAGGCCTTTGCGGGCGCTGTATATGGCTGCGGACGCGCCAGCCGGCCCGCCGCCCAGCACCACCACGTCGTATTCGCGGATCTCGCTTGATGGCGTCTCCGCCTCGCTCCGGCCGAACAGATCCTCCAATTTTTCCAGCAGCTCGCCCAGATCGCTCTTGCCCACGTGCAGCAGCTTGTCGCCCGCGAAGACGCTGGGCACGGCCTGGATGCCCAGGCGACGCACCTCGTCCTCGACAAGGCCGCCATCCACCATCTCGTGCTCGAAATCCGGATGCAGCGAGGCCATGAGATTCAGGGCCTGCACCACGTCAGGACAGTTGGTGCAGGAAAGGGACACGAAGGTTCGCACGCGCACGGGACCCGTCAGGGCGCGGATGCGCGCCTGGATGCCATCGTCGGGCATGCGGCCTTTGCCGTCCGCGTTGAGGATGGCCAGCACGAGGCTGGTGAATTCATGTCCCCCGGGGATGCCATTGAACGCGATGCCCGTGGGATCGCCGTTGCGATGCACCTCGAAACGCACGCCCGAATGACCGCGGGAGCTTTCCCGAACGGAAATGCGATCGCTGGTGGAAGCCAGCTCCGCCAGCATGGCTTTCAGTTCGTCCCGCTTTTCGTGACCGCCTGAATCCACGACCATTTCGAAGGTTCCGGAAAGATCGGAAAATACGGACCTGAGCTGCTGGATGAGTTCGGGATCGAGCATGGCCATCTCCGTCAAAAATGCGCCGGAATTGCTTCCGGCGCGGTGATTCGTCAAGGCATCTCCAGCGAGGCGAGCGGGCCGGGATCAGATCTTGCCGACCAGATCGAGTCCGGGCTTCAGCGTGGCCGCGCCGGGCTTCCACTTGGCGGGGCAGACCTCGCCCTTGTGCTCAGCGGTGAACTGCGCCGCCTGGATCTTGCGGAACAGCTCGTCGGCGTTGCGGCCGATGCTGTTGTCCTGGATCTCGGCGAGCTTGACCTTGCCCTCGGGATCGATGAGGAAGGTGCCGCGGTAGGCCAGGCCCTCCTCGTCGATGTGGACGCCAAAGGCGCGGGTCAGCGTGCCGGTGGGATCCGCCAGCATCGGGAACTTGATCTTCTTGATGGTCTCGGAAGCGTCATGCCAGGCCTTGTGAACAAAATGGGTGTCGGTGCTCACCGAGTAGACTTCCACGCCGATCTTCTTCAGCTCGTCATACTTGTCAGCCATATCGCCCAGCTCCGTCGGGCAGACAAACGTGAAATCCGCGGGGTAGAAGAAAAGCACGGACCACTTGCCCTTCAGATCCGTGTCCTTGATCTCGACGAACTTGCCGTCGTGGAAGGCCTGCGCTGTGAAGGCGGGGAGCTGGGAGTTGATGATGCTTGCCATGGTTTCCTCCTTGGAGTTGCAGCCGCTGTTCGGACCACGCATTCAAGTTAGGCCGTGGATTATGATTTGCAAAATTGTTAGTTTTTATCATTTTGATTGTCTGTAGCAATCAATCAAAAATGCAGCTTGGCGTGCAGCGCCCAGGTCCGAGGCGGGATGACGTGGGTGCCGCCACACTCGCTCAGGAAGCTGAACAGCGCCTGTTTGTTGAACGCGTTCATCAGGTCCGCGCCGAGCTCCAGCTTCTTGCGGCCCTCCAGCGGGAACTCCCAGCCGCTGGTGAAGTTCCACACGGTGCGATTGCGCGCGCGCCAGGTGCCTTCGGAATCCCGAACCACATAGGGGATGCCGAACGCGTAGTCCCGGTTGCCCTCGACGGTTGTGGGATCGCCGCTCACCAGGCCCGAGTCGTACCGGCACAGAACGCCAAGGCGCACGCCGCCGCGCTCCAGGGCGTGTTCCCAGTTCAGGCCCAACTGACCGGAGAGCTTCTGGTCGTGGTCGATGAGAAACCATTCGCCCGGTGCAGCCTCTGGCCCATCGAGCTGCAGCCCACCCACAACGGGCGCCTGCACGCGCGCCCTCGTGGTGCCCAGGCTCAGGTACCCGGAAAACCCGTTCACGGGGGCGCGTTCCACGCGGAGGTTCACGCCATGGAAATCGCCGCGTGTCATGCCGACGGGAAACACCACGCCCGTGTTCAGGAACTGCCCGGTGTCGGCGGCATTGGTGCTGCGCTTTTCCCAGTATTCGATGTTCACACGCCACGAGGTGCCGAGCTGCTGTTCCACACCGAGGCTCGTGCTGTTCTGAAGCTCCGGGCGCAGGCTGGGCACGGGCGTTCCGCTGTACGGCCCCAGATCCCAGGCCTGTTGCGAGAGGGACAGGGCTAGATTTTCGTTCTCGCGGATCACCATCAACCGATCGTGCGAAGCCCTCAAAACCGTCTGCTTCGTCACCTGCCAGGAGGCGCCCAGGCGCGGCTGCCATTGCGTCTGCACGGTGTCCTTCACGCTGTAGCGGTCATGGCGCAGGCCGAGCGCCAGGATGACCGAATCCAGGTGCAGGTCATCCTGCACGTACGCCGACATGAGCCGCGGCGTGATGTGGTCGTTGAAGGACCAGATCTGCGCGCCTCCCGCCGGGGTGTAGGGATAGACGGGACTATCGGCGTCCACCACGCCATCCTGCGTTGCGGCGAACCGGAAGCGCTCGTGGATGGGGTAGGCCACGTACTGCACGCCCGCTTTCAGCGTACTGCCCCCCTGGAACCGTTGGGTGAACGCGGCCTGGGCGCCCAGGTTCTCCAGGCTGCGATCCTGCCACGCCCAGTAGGGCGCATCGGGACCCCCGGCGGCAAAGCCGGGTTGCAGCTCCTGGGTGGGATCCAGGTTCGCGGTGGATCGGCGCGCATACAGCGTGGCTTCAAGGCTGCGCGAGGCATCCAGCAGGTGCGTCCAGCCCAGGTTCACGTTCAGGTCCTTCGTCGTGGCCTGTTGATCCTGGCCCGCCGCCTGCTGGCTGGGCAGGTTCACGACATCCCGGCGCGTGCGTCCTCCTGAGACGCTGAAGCGCAGGGTGTCGGCGCTGGACAAGATCCAGTCGAAGCGTGTGAAGGCGCGTTCGGTCGCGCCGGAATTGTGGTCGCCCTCGAAGTTCACGGGATCCAGGAACCGATTGGATTGGCTGTGGGCGCCGTTCACGAACCAGCCGAAGCTGTTCGTGCCGCCCCGGGCGCTCATCGCCGTCTCGAAGGTGCCGAACCTGGCCGCGCCAAAGGTGACTTCGCCCTGGGGCCCGTCCGTGACGCCCAACCCGGACTTGCTGGTGATATTGACCACCGCTACCGGCTTGCCGCCGAATTCGGCGGAGATGCCCCCTGTCACGACCTCCATGGCCTCGGCCTGCGCGGGGTCCAGGCTGTTCGAAAAGGTCGCCTGCATCTGGTCCGTCACGGGGACGCCGTCCACCACGTACATAATCTGCCCGTGGCTGCCCTTGAAGTGGAAGCGCCCGTTTTCGTCCGCCACGAAGCCTGGCGTCGCCAGCAGGATCGAATCCATGGCGCGGCTCTGCACAGGCGCGGGGCTCAGTGCGATCAGGCTGCGATCGATGTCCAGATGGGCCGAAGGGTGGCCCTCCACCAGCTTGGCGCTCTCCGTCACCTCGACCACGGCACCGACCGCCTTCAGGGCGATGTCCATCCTCAGGGGCACAGCGGACCGGAGTTCGAAGTCCTGGTGGAAGGTCGTCATCCCCGGAGCCATGGCCTCCAGGTGGTATTCGTGGAACGGGATATTGGCAAATGCGAAGCGCCCCTGGCCATCGCTCCGCGCCACCAGGCGGTAATTGGACAGCGGATTGCGAAGCACGATCTGGGCGCCGGGGATGGGCCGTCCCTGGTCGTCATTCACCCGTCCCGAAAGCGTGGCGGAAGCGGCCGCGGATAGCGGTGGAGCCAAAAAGGGAAGCGAGACGATCGCGCAGGCCATGGAACTGAGCATTCGAGACATCGGCACTCCGGGAAGCCAAGCTTGACTCTACATAGAAAAAATTTTCATGTGAATCAATTTTCTTTGTGACGCTCCGTTTTCCATTTAGGCTTTGAACATCAGGAGATCCCTTCCATGCCCTGCCCGGATGCCTCAACCCCCTTGCGCGATGCAGGCCTCCGCATCACGCCTCAGCGCCAGAGCATCTTGCGTGTGCTGGAGGCCAGCGATCGGCCGCTGACCGTGGACGAGATCTGGAAGGGCATGGCCGAAGGCCGCAGCGGCATCCCCACGGTCTACCGCAACCTGGAGCGCTTTGTGCGCGAGGGCTGGGTCGAGCCCCTGCTCGGCGCGGACCAGGTGGTGCGCTACGCCCGCTGCCACAGCCACGAGCATCACCACCATCTGCAATGCGAACGCTGCGGCCGCATGACCGAGATCGGCGCGTGCGGTCTGGAAAGCATGCAGAGCGCGCTGGAAACCAAGACGGGCTACCGCATCACGCGCCACCAGCTCCAGCTCTTCGGCATCTGCAAGGATTGTCAGGGCTGAAGCCGGGGACGTTCAGCGGGGCCGCTTCCTGAATAGCGCGATGCGATTGCTATTGGTGCCCTTGGCGTTGTTATCCACGCCCCAGATATTGGCGGTCTTGGTGAAGACCTGCTCGTTGACGAGAAACCCCATGGCTTCGAATCCGGCCTGAAGGCCCAGGGGAAGCACGATCTCCTCCAGGCGGATGGAGCCCTTGCGGATCTCGCCCACCTCGAAGGCCACGGCCCCACCGGGTTTCGTGACGCGATGGAGCTCGTTGAACACCGCGCCCATCACCTGGGACCACTCGCCAACGTTGCGCGCCATGGTGATGCCGCGGCCGAGCGCGTCGGCGTCCAGGCCGCAGAACCAGCAGCGCAGCCAGTTATCCCGCGCGTACTGCACCACATCCAGAAAGGGCGGCGATGTGACCGTCAGCTGCACGCTCTCATCCGCCAGTCCGTCGCAATGCCGGGCGTCGCCCGTCAGGAACGCCGCATCGGCCGCCGTGGCCTTCAGGTTCGCGCATTCCTCCGGGGTGAGATCCGATAGCAACTGTCGCGTCTTCTTCAGGATCAGCGCGTGGGTGTCCCGATAGCTTGGCGTCTGGTTGCGCTTGGCGTTGATCTGTATCTGTTTGGCGGCGCTGCAGGCCTGGTTGGGCGGCAGGGTGTAGACGGAAAAGAAGCCGGGACTGTGGCCCGTCAGCCGGTTGGTGGCCACCATTCGGATCCAGCCGTCCAGCGCATCGAAGCGGCCGGTGCTCGTGCGATCCAGGAACCAGGCCCGAAGGGCGCGGATCTCGGCTTCGGTCTCCCGGGCATAGAACATGGACAGTTCCTGTCCATCATGCCCAGCGCCATCCTTGGGGATCTGTTTCAGTCGCGCGGCGACATCTTCGACGCCCGGCGGTGTCAGGCGCGGCGCGGCGAGAATGCTGGAAAGCGGATTGATGTCGTTGGCGGCGAAGCGCCGTCCCATCAGGGCCGCTTCCAGCGCGGTCGTGCCGCGCCCACTGAAGGGATCGAAGACGCGATCGCCCGTTTGCGTGAGCCGCTCGATGAAGTGTCGGGGCAACTGAGGCTTGTAGCAGGCGCGGTACGAGATCTCGTGCAGGCTGGAGGCCTGGCGTTGCCGGGAGGTCCAGAATTCTCGCGCGTAGCGCGGATAGGCGCGGCCATCCAAAACCACCTCGTCCCACCGCGCTGGGCCGTCATCCGGCGCGAAGCTTTCGAGAAAGGCCCTCGATTCCTCTTGCGTGCGAGTTTCCACCAACGTCCATGCTCCTTCAATATTCCAGGGTAGCCTTTCCGGTGGGAGAACCATCATGGCCAAGTCGCAGCGCCATCCCGAACTCAATCGCCTGTACGTGGCGGTGGGGCTGGGTGTGCTGATCTGGATGATCGTCCATTCCTACAAGCTGCTGAGCGCCCGCGTGGATTCCGGGCTGGACGCCGCCAGCCGATGGTCCCTGCTCTCCCTGGGATTGCTGAACACGCTGGCCATCGCAACGCTGCTGTTCATCATCGGGCGCAGCCTGGCCAAGCTCTACTTCGAGCGCCGCAGCGGCATCCTGGGCGCGCGCCTGCGCACCAAGCTGGTGCTGGCGCTGCTCGCCGTGGGGGTGATCCCCAGCCTGATGCTGTTCCTGGTTGGACGCAATTTCATCAGCAAGAACATCGACCGCTGGTTCAGTCCAGAAACCCAGGAGGATTTCCGGGACAGCCGCCGCATCATGGAGGCCTACCGCGCCCAGACCCAGCAGCGGCTGCAGCTGGGCATGGCCCGACTGCCCGTGTTCTCCACGGAAGAAACCCAGGCGCTGCGCGGGGACACGGGCCTGGAGCTGCTGGCGCGCCTGGACGCCGCGGGCCGCGTGGAATCAGTGGATGCGGCACCGGGCCTGAAATCGCCCGCCATCGCTCCGGGCCTGGATCAGTACGACACCCCCCAGGGCACCTGGCTGCTGGAGACCTCGCCGGATCGCGGTTTCATCGGCGGCGTCCTGATTCCCCGGGCGCTCACGGATAGCCTTGCGCGGCTGGGCAAGCGCCATGGCGAGGCCTTCGCGGTGCAGACGTCCCGGGAGACGCTGGAATCGCTGCCCCAGAGCGTCTTCCTGCTGCTGACGCTGCTCTCGCTGTTCGCCGCGGTGTGGGTGGGGCTGGCCCTCAGCCGCACGGTGTCCGAGCCGGTTCGCGCGCTGGCGAAGGCCGCGCAGCGCGTTGGAACGGGCGATCTGGATGTGGCGCTCGTCGAGCATGGCGTGGACGAGCTGGGCTTCCTGGCCACGAGCTTCAACGCGATGATCCGCGACCTGAAGACCAATCGCGAGGCCATCGAGGCCCAGGGCCAGCGCATCCAGTCCCAGCGCGAATACCTGGCCCAACTGCTGGAAGCGCTGCCTGTGGGCGTCATGAGCTGGCACCCGGATGGTGGCCTGGTGACCTTTAACCCGGCGGCGCGACGATGGTTCGGCCTGGAGGTCTGGAGCTTGATCGACGGGCGCTGGGAGGATCTCGCGGCGCAGCCCCGCATGGGCGATCTGCCGGCACTGGTCGACGAGGTCCAGCGCACCCGCCGCGCCCGCCTGGAGGAGCTGCGCATCGGCACCGAAGGCGATGGCCGCCCCGTGCGCGCGGGCGTACTGCCCCTGAGTGCGGGCGGTGTGCTGGCGGTGCTGGAGGATCTCTCCCTGCTGGCCCAGGCGGAAAAGCGGGCCGCGTGGCAGGAAGTTGCCCGGCGCATGGCGCACGAAGTGAAGAATCCGCTGACGCCCATCAAGCTCACGGCCCAGCGCATCCTGCGGCGCAGCGCCGATGGCCGGTTGGATGCGGAGGCCCTGCGCGAGGCCATGGGCACCATCCTGACCGAGGTGGCCAGCCTTTCGAATCTGGTGGATAGCTTCAGTCGGTTTGCGCGCCTGCCCTCGCCCCAGCCCCGGGCGCTGGATGCCTGCGATCTGGTGCGGCAGGTCGAGGCGCTGTACGCACAGGGCCATCCCGGCCTGCGCGTCGAGGCCCTGCTGCCCGACGCTCCCCTCGAAGCCCACTGGGATGTGGATATGGTCAAGCGCGCCCTCATCAACTTGGTGGATAACGCCATCGGCGCCATCGAGGAGTCCGCCTGCGGGGGGCACGTCCGCCTGGCTCTCCATGTCGAAGGTTTCAGCGCCATTCTCGAAGTCGAGGACGACGGCCCTGGCGTGCCCGAAGCCCACCGCGAGCGCATCTTCGAGCCCTATTTCTCCACGAAGCGCAAGGGCACCGGCCTGGGATTGGCCATCGTCCGCCGCATCGCCCAGGATCACCATGGCGACGTGAGCTACGAGCCCCTGGAATCCGGCAGCCGCTTCCGGCTTGAGTTGCCGCTGGGGTGAATGTTCGCCCTTAGTCCAGCTCCAGCTTTTGCAGATGGTGAAGCGTGTGGCGCGCATAGTCCTGCACGAGGAAGGCGAGATCAACGCCGTTGTCCTGCCAGAGATGGCCCCCGGCCTCAAGCGGGATCCGGTCGATCACCACGGCCAGTTGGCGGTTGAACAGGCGCCATAGGTGGACCAGGCTCTGCCAGTCGCCCTGGCGGTAGCCGCCCGCGGCGACCCATTGCTCCTGGTCGTAGCCGGGAAAGCCCACCAGATCGCCGGTCTGCAGGCGGATGAAGCGCTGATGGTTGTTGACGGCGGAATCCATCAGATGGCCGAGGATCTCCTTCCGGTTCCACTCAGAACCAACCACGGTATCCGCCTCGGCGTCGCTCAGGCAGAGCAGGCGCGGGTGCCATTCGTCCACGAGGTTGAGAAGCGGACCAGCGTCCATGGGTTCCCTCCAGTTTCTTTCATCCAGCTTCTGCGCCCGGAGCAGCGTTCGTCCATGAAAAAAGGGCCGGTATGAACCGGCCCTTTGGGGTGCGTTGAATCCAGCCTACTCGGCGGTGACGTCGCGGCGGACTTCCTTGAGGCGACCGGCCTTGCCGAGCTTCTCGCGCAGGAAGTAGAGCTTGGCGCGGCGGACGCGACCGGTGCGAATCACTTCCAGCTTGTCGATGCTGGGGCTGTTCAGGGGGAAGACGCGCTCGACGCCAACGCCGCTGCTCACCTTGCGAACGGTGAAGGACGTGCGCATGCCGCCGCCCTTGATGCCAATCACGACACCCTGGAAGATCTGGATGCGCTCTTTTTCGCCTTCCTTCACCTTGACGTGGACCTTCACGGTCTCGCCGGGCTGGATGCGGGGCAGATCCGTGCGAAGGAGGCTCGCTTCGAGACGATCGATGATGTTTGTCATACTTGACTCCTGAGTCCAGCGGTCCCGGGCCGATCGCGGTGGGACATGGTACGAACTCCCGCGTCAGGCGGGCTGATCAGAATAACCCGAATCCACGGGAAACCCAAGCGAAGATCTCGAGGAATTCCCTTGGAAAACCAGGGAGGCACGGCGGTTTCGCGCCGTGCCTCCCTGGGGGTTCAACCTTGTGGATCCAGCCAAGCCTACAGGTGCAGCAGGCTGCGGCCATCCATCTCGGCGGGCTGCTCGATGCCGAGCAGTTCCAGCAGGGTGGGGGCCACGTCGCACAGCGCCCCGCCTGCACGGAGCTGGCGTCCCTCGAAGCCCTTGCCCACGATCACGGCGGGCACGAGGTTCATGGTGTGGGCGGTGTGGGGATTGCCCGCCTCGTCGCGCATCGTTTCGGAATTGCCGTGGTCGGCGGTGATGAACAGGATGCCGTCCTGCGCCAGCACGGCCTCGGCCACCTGGCGCACCGCGTCGTCCACCACGGTCACGGCGGTGACGGCCGCGCTCAGGATGCCCGTGTGGCCCACCATGTCGCCGTTGGCCAGGTTGCAGATGACCACTTCGTGCTTGCCGGCGTTGATGGCTTCCACCAGACCGCGGGTCACTTCATGGCAGCTCATCTCGGGCTGCAGATCGTAGGTCGCGACCTTGGGGCTGTCCACGAGGCGGCGCTCTTCGCCCTCGAAAGCCTGCTCGCGGCCACCGTTGAAGAAGAAGGTGACGTGGGCGTACTTCTCGGTCTCGGCGGTGCGGAACTGCTTTAGACCCTTTTCCGAAATCACTTCGCCGAAGATGCGCGTGAGGTTCTGGGGCGGATAGGCCACGGTGCTGAAGGGTTCCAGGCTGGCGTCGTACTGGGTGAAGGTGACGAGCTTCACGGCGGGGCGCTTGGCCTGCTTGAAGCCGTCGAAGGCGGGATTCACCAGGGCGTGGCTGAACTGGCGGCCGCGGTCGGAGCGGAAGTTGAAGAAGATGATGCCGTCGCCATCCTGGATGCGCTGGAAGGCCGCCGTGGCGGTGGGAGCGACGAATTCGTCCGTCTCGCCGCGATCATAGGCGGCGGTCACGCCTTCCACGGCCGTGGTGGCGCGGAACTCGGGCTCGGCGTCGATCATCATCTTCCAGGCCTTCTCGACGCGCTCCCAGCGCTTGTCGCGATCCATGGCCCAGTAGCGGCCACCGATGGAGCCGATCGTCACCAGCGGCGTGGCCTTGAGCTGCTCGTCCAGCCACGCCAGGTAGCCGTCGGCGCTCTTCTGGGGCGTATCGCGGCCGTCCAGGAAAGCGTGGATGGTGGTGGGCACGCCCTCGGCCTGGGCCCACTGGGCCAGCGCCACAACGTGGTTCTGATGGCTGTGCACACCGCCGGGGCTCAGCAGGCCCAGCAGGTGCAGGCGCTTGCCGGAAGCCTTCAGCTCCTTCAGCAGATCGGCCATGGGCTGGTTCTGGCGGAAGGTGTTGTGCTTGATGGCGTAGTCGATGCGGGTCAGTTCCTGCCAGACCACGCGGCCCGCGCCCAGGTTCATGTGGCCCACTTCGGAGTTGCCGAACTGGCCTTCGGGAAGGCCCACGGCCTCCTCGCTGGTGCGGAGCTGGGTGCCGGCGTAGCGGCGGCGGAGTTCGTTCAGGTGCGTCATGCCGGCCACGAATGTCGCGTCATGCGCATTGCGCGCGCCGTCGCCGACACCGTCGAGGATGAGAAGAGTGATGGGGCCTTTGCTCATGGGAA
>DAOPYE010000025.1:20542-29708 GCA_035352715.1 Holophaga sp.
CCGTCGCCGACACCGTCGAGGATGAGAAGAGTGATGGGGCCTTTGCTCATGGGAATCCGTCCTCACAGAACCTCCAGAATCCCATGAAAAGCGGGAGTGATGAACTGTGGAGTTCCATGAATGCACGGGGAGGGGATGTCTGCGTCGATATGGAAAGGACAGGCGCGAGGCCTGTCCTTCTCAGGGCGATCCCCCGGTGGATCAGGGCATTTCGAGAGCGTCGGTCTTCTTGAGATCCGGAGAGTACTTCAGCTTCCCCTTCTTCCATTCTTCGAATTCCCTGGTCGCGAAGCTTGTCTCCACTGGGGCGACCTTTCCGTGCCCCTTCCAGAATCCCATTTGGAGTTCGGTCTTGAAGTAGTAGGTCTTGCCCGCTTCAACGGTGAAGGTGAATTCATCCTTCTTTTCGTCGGCGTGCATCTTGTGTTCGCCTGGGGTGGCCTTGATGACGAAGTACGTGCCGTTGTTCAGGTCCGCGATTTCCACGTCATCCAGGTAGATCGTGTGGTGAAGCCCGGACCCTACGAACTTCTTTTCCCGGTAGCAGACGAGGCGGGCCGGTGCCGATGCTTGGGGGGCCTTCGTGTCGGTGGCAGGCTTGGCCTCCGGCCCGGGGGCCGCGGGGGCAACAGGCGTTGCCTCAGATGTTGCGGCGGGAGTCGTGCTGGCAGGGGGCGCGGCGGGAGCGGGAGACGCCGCGGGTGTTGGCGTGGCCTGGGGTTCAGGCGAAACCTCCTGGGCCATGGCAAGGCCACCGATCAAGAGGCTGGAAAGGATTGCGCGCAGGGAGAGGGTCGTCATCGCTATGCCCTTATGTGAGGAAATTTCCTCGCATTGTGGCTTGATTCAAGGCGTTGTCACGCCTTTTCATTGCGCGCGTTGCACAGCAGGTACATCACCGCCATGCGCACGGGCACGCCGTTGGTCACCTGGTCGAGGATCAGGCTATTGGGGCTATCGGCGACCTCGGACGTGATCTCTACGCCGCGGTTGATGGGGCCGGGGTGCAGGATGGCCACATCGGGCCTGCAGCGCTTCAGGCGTTCGGCGTTGAGCTGGTAGAAGCGCACGTATTCGCCCTGGCCGGGAATGAAGGCGCCGGTGCCGCGCTCGAACTGGCAGCGCAGCATCATCACCGCGTCCTGCTCGGAGAGCACCTCGTCCAGTGAATGGCTGATGCGGATGGAGGGCCACGTGGCGGTGAGGCCTTCGGGCATGAGGGTCGGCGGACCCACCAGGGTGACGCGCGCGCCGAGCTTGGTGAGCAGCCAGAGGTTCGAGCGCACCACGCGGCTATGCCGAATATCGCCGACGATGGCGACCCGCAGGCCGTCGAATGAGCCGAAGCGCTTGCGCAGGGTGTAGGCGTCCAACAGGGCCTGGGTGGGATGTTCGTGTGCGCCGTCGCCCGCGTTCACGATGCTGGCGCTCATATGCCGGGCCAGCAGCACGTGGGCCCCGGGCGCGCAGTGGCGCATCACGACCAGATCGGGGTGCATGGCCTCCAGGTTCTTGGCGGTGTCGATCAGCGTCTCGCCCTTGCTGAGCGAGCTGGCATCCGCGTCGAAGTTGATGATCTCGGCCGATAGCCGCTTCTCGGCGATCTCGAAGCTGTTGCGGGTGCGGGTGCTGTTCTCGAAGAACAGGTTCACGATCAGGCGCTTGCGCAGCGCGGGCACGATCTTGATCTCCGGGCGCTCGCAGACCTCCTCGAAGGCCGCGGCCTGATCCAGGATCGCCAGGATGTCCTCGGGCGCCAGCGGCTCGATGCCCAGCAGATGGCGATGGGGAAAGATATAGCGTTCCGGCATGTTCAGGCTCCCAGGAAGACGCCGTCTTCCCCGTCGATTTCATGCAGTTTCACGGTCACGCGCTGATTGGCGGGCACTTCCAGCTTCATGCCGGTGAAGTCGGGCTGGATGGGCAGCTCGCGGCCGCCCCGATCCACCAGCGCCACCAGCTTCACGCAGCGTGGCCGACCGTGGTCCAGCATCGCATCCAGCGCGGCGCGAATGGTGCGGCCGGAAAAGACCACGTCATCCACCAGCAGTACCGTGCGCCCCTGAAGGGCGAAGGGGATTTCTGTGGGCCGCACGATGGGCACGCCGGAGCGCTCCGCCAGATCGTCGCGGTACAGCGTGATATCCAGCGATCCCAGCAGCACCTCGCGTCCCAGCAGGGTGTTCAGGTGGCGCACCAGGCGCTCGGCGATGGGCAGGCCCCGGGTGCGGATGCCCAGCAGCGCGAGGGTCTCGTCCGAGCCTATTTCCGCGACGATCTCGCGGGCCAGGCGCAGCAGGCTTGCGTCCAACTGTGCCCCGTCCAGAAGACACGACGCGCTGGCAGGGACCATGGGACCTCCACAAAACAAAAGGGATGTTCCGAGTTTATCCCAAGACGCCCCTCCCCTTTGGCGGATCGCCCGAAGGGGAATGGCAGGTTCGCCGGAAAGCCTCAGCGGGAGGACGCGAGGCGATAGAGCTCGCTGGCGCTGATTTCCAGATGCCGCGCCAGGGGTTTCACGGCTTCACGAAGGGTCATGCCGCCTTCCCGCGCGGCGTCCAGGTAGCGCAGCACCCAATCGGGCAGGGTCTCGCCATCGAATCCGGGGACAGGTTCCGCGCCTGGTTCCGCCAGCGTGCGCTTGGCGTCGGCGCCCGCGATGACCAGCACCATTTCGCCTCGGTTTTCTTTGCCAAGCTCTCGGGTGACTTCCTGGGGCGTTCCGCGGTACCAGGTTTCGTGCAGCTTGGTCAGCTCGCGGCCCAGGGCGATTTCACGATCGGGCGCGAGGGTGGAAAGTTCATCCAGCGTTTCGTGGATGCGGTGGGGCGTCTCGAAGACGACGACGGTCTCCTCGCGCCCCAGCAGAGCGCGCATGAACGTCTGGCGGGGTTCGCTGCGGGAGGGCAAATAGCCGTGGAAGCTGAAGGCGTGGCTGGGCAGGCCCGAGGCGACGATGGCCAGCGTCACGGCGGAAGGCCCGGGCAGGACGGTGACGCGCACACCTGCGGAGCGGGCCATGCGCGCGATCTCGAATCCCGGGTCATTGATGCCGGGCATGCCCGCGTCAGAGCAGTAGGCGATGGTGTGGTTCGATGCCAGCGCCAGGGCCAGTTCCTCGAAAGCCTCGCGCGAGGCGTGATCGTCGAAGCGCGTCAGCGGCTTTTCGATGCCCAGGTGCTTCAGCAGCCCACCGGTTCGGCGCGTGTCTTCACAAGCCACGCGGTCGCAATTTCTCAGCGCTTCGATCGCGCGTTCCGTCAGGTCGCCCAGATTGCCCAGGGGCGTGGGGACCAGCATCAGATGACCCGCCATGCGATTCCTCAATCAGAAGTCTGTCCCATCCTGAATCAAAAACGGCCCCTTGCGGGGCCATTTCATATCTGGTGCCTGGAGCCGGAATCGAACCAGCGACACATGGATTTTCAGTCCATTGCTCTACCAACTGAGCTATCCAGGCCTGAACATCCAAGGTTACCTGGAAATGTCGTCTTTTCAAGTGCGAAGTGCCTGGGGATGGGGCATCCTTGAAGATTCGGAGTGGTCAGTCATGGCAACCAATATCAAGAACAAGGAAATTCAGGTCCAGAAGCCTGCGCAGAGCCTTCAGGCCTTCCAGGCCAAGATTGCCGCCGCCAAGGCCGGACAGGAAATCTCGACGGGCTTGCTGAAGCCCATCCTCATCTCTGCCTCCGTGGTGGTGGTGCTCATCCTTGGCTGGTTCGCCTTCGCGGGCTACCGCGCCAGCATCGTCGAGAAGCACGAAACCGCCTTGGCCCAGGTGTTGGAAGGCCTGCAAGGCGAAGACGCCGCCGCGCCCTTGCCGCCCGCTGAGATGGAAAAGCGCATGCGCGAACGCCTGCCCCAGCTGGAGAAGCTCGCCCGCACGGCGCCCAGCGCCTGCCGTGCCACGACGCAGGGCGTTCTCAATCTGTGGAAGCTCCAGTTGGATGGCACCGGCGCGTCCATCGCGATGGGTTCGGATCCGTGGTCGAAGCTGAGGCTCGCCCAGCGCCAGATCGCGCTGGGACAGGGCACCGAAGCCCTCGCCACCCTGACGCCCCTGCGTAAATCGGCCACGCCTTCTCAAGTCTGGGCCAATCTCTACTGGACCACGCTGATCGACGCGCGCCGCGTGGTGGGGGATCGGGACTCGGCCTGGAAGGACTTTGCCGAGTACAAGTCGCGCTTCCGCGAACAGGGCGACGCCGCTTCGCTCGAACGCACCATCAACGGGATCTGATCCCGTCACGGACGCTGTTCAAACCTGCTCGCCGCTACGCCTGGGGCTCGTCCGCAAGCAGCACGGCGCGCACGGGCGAGCCGTCGCCGCCCTCGATCTTCAGGGGCAGCGCGCACAGCTCGTACATGCCCGCAGGCGCTTGATCCAGCACCAGCCCCTCCAGCAGATTCATTCCGGATTCCAGCAGGGCGCGGTGGCAGGGGAAATCCTTGGACGCGAAGCAATCCGCCGAAGGCGTATCCAGGCCCACCAGAACGCAACCCTGCGCTCTCAGGTGCGCGATCAGCTCCAGCGACAGGGCTGAGAAATCCTTGCGGAACGTCTCGATCTGGGATGTCCGCGTCTTGAATAGCACCCGGGGCGCCCGGATGGGTTGGGTCAGGTGTTCCGGCAGGATGCGGAACCCGGCGGGAAGCTGAATCTCGATCACCTCGCAGGGGCCGATGAAGGCGCTCAGATCGGCGCTTTCGATGCCTGCGCCACCCGGGGTGACATGGCGCGGCGCGTCTACGTGCGCGCCGAGGTGCAGGCTCGTCTCCACGCGCGCCAGATCCACCGCGTGTCCGTGTTCATGACTGTATATGGGCGTCGCGCGATAGGGCGCGTCTCCGGGCCAGAGCGCCAGGCGAGGCGAGATGAGGGGCGAGATGTCGATGATGCGAGGCATGGTTCCTTCCCATGCGGCAGTCTACCGCCTCGCTATGCTGGTTCCATGGATGGTCCCCTTCTCTTCGCCCTCGCCCGCGCCAAGCACCATGGGGGATGCGCCGCGGTGGAATCGGTCATGGCTGGCCCAGGCTTCCTGGCGCTTGGGTGGATGCCGGACCGCAGGGAGATCTTTCCGAACCACGGCTGGCATTGGATCTTCTATCTTCAGGGCCAACCGGAGTTGTGGCTGCTGCACGAGAAGGACGATGCCTTTCAGGCCCTGAAGCGCAGCGCCAAGACGGATCTCTCCCGGCGATGGGGCCTCGAGCTGAAGGGCGCGCGCCTGCAGGAGGTGGAAGGGGATCCGCGAGAACGCTGGCTGGGCCTGCGTTTCCATCGCCGTGCCCTGACGGGCCGAATCGAGCAGACGCGCCTGGCATTCCTGGGCATCCCCGGACGGGGCGGGCTTCGGCTGGATGGCATGGACCCGCTGACGCAGGTGCGCGTGGGCCTCGGCCAGCCCTTCGCGCTGCAACCGCCGGAGTGCGTCGAGGACTCGCCGCCCCTGAAGCGTTGGCGCGAGACCTGGGCCGAGCGCCTGGATCTGGCACTGGAGGGTCAGATCCCAGAGGTGCTGCCCGGCGAAGGCGGGCTGCTGGATCGCCATCACGTCTGGTCCCTGGCCCGTTCGCGTCGTCTGCTGGTGGATCCCAAGCTGGAGGCGGCTCGACGCCGAATGCGGGAAGAACAGGCGCGGCTGGAGCGCTATGGACAAGCACTGTCCAAGGACCGGATGCGGCACGAGGCGGCCCTGCATCTGCGCGAGACGGCGGTGCGCGTTTCGGCGGAGCTGTACCGCCTGAAGGGCACCGCAGGCGGGGTGACGCTGCAGGATGGTCAACAGATCGAGCTGCCCATCGGGTTGCGCGCGGAAGAAGCCGTGCAGCGCTGGTTCAGCGCCGTCAAGCGTGCGGAGCGCGGGCTCGCGCGCGTGGCGGAACTGGAAGGGGAACGCAAGCGCCAGATCGCGGAATTGGAAGCGCAAATCGCCCAGGGCGTGGACAATGAAGACGCCGTCGTCGGGACTGAAAAGGACAAGGCCAAACCCAAAGCATCGGCAAAGACGGCGATGAAGAAGACCGCGGGAAAGACCGGGAAGCAGATGGACAAAGAGAACAAGCGGCAGGATGGCAAGGGGCGCGCCTTTCGGAGCGTGATGGTCGAGGGATTCGAGGTCCTCATCGGCAAGGGCGACGCTGATAACGACGCGCTGACGTTCAAGGTCGGCAACCCCTGCGATTTCTGGCTGCACGTGGCGGGCGTGCCCGGAAGCCACGTCGTCATCCGCAATCCCGACAAGGTGAGCGAGCCCCCGCGCGAAGTCATCGAGCGCGCGGCCCAACTCGCGGCGTTCTATTCCAAGGCCCGCGAAGGCGGCAAGGTGGAGGTGCACTTCTGCCGGGTGGCCGATGTCAGCAAGCCCAGGGGCTTCGCGCCCGGGAAGGTCATGCTGAAGACCTTCAAGGCCGTGCGCGTCTATCCCAAGGAATAGGAATCGCGATGAAGTGTTCTCCCGGCTTGGTTGCGCTGCTCGCCGCATCGGCATCCGTTTCGCTGTTTTCGGCGCAGGTTCTGGTTCAGGCCCAAGTCCAGGCGCCAACCTTGGCAGCGGTGGCCGATCCCTGCGAGGGCTTTCTGGCGGCGAGCCACGATCTTCCGGCCACGCCTGGGCGCGTGGTGGATGCGTTGAGCGGTGACACGCTGCTGGTTCGCATCAAGAACGTCGGCCTGCGCCGCGTGAAGCTGGCCGGGCTGAAAGCCCCCCAGGTGGGCGACGCCCTGTTTGCGGTGTCCCGCTTCCACTTGGCCCGCATGTCGAAGGGGCTGCTGACCTTCGTGGTGATGGATCTCCCCAAGGGGGCTTGGCCCGATCCGGTTACGGCGGCGGTGGAGGATTTCACGGAAGCGCAGATCGCCGATGGCATGGGGCGCATCGTGGAAGAGGACGTGGAGTTGCTCGGAACCTTTGGCGCCTGTCGATGTCGGCGCGCCGAAGCCCAGGCGCGCCAAGCAAAGCTGGGCGTCTGGCGCTGAACGGGTGCCTCAGTCCGCCTTGACGGCGAAAGCGTGGATGCCCTTGGCTTTCAGCTTGGTGATGGCGGCGTCCATATCCGATCGGGCCGCAGGCTTGGCGAGACGGACCTTGATGGCGCCCTTCTCCTTGACCACGGTGGCCGAATAGCCAGCGGCCTTGGCCTTATTCGCCACGCGGTTGGCCTCCGCCGCGTCGGTGGTCGAGACCAGCTGCGCGGTCCAGCGATCGCCCTTCCCGTGGTCCGCTTTGGCGGGTTCAGGCTTCTTCGAAGCCTCCTTGTGGGCGGGCTCGGGTTTCGCTTTCCCATCGGCCTTGGCGTCCGGCTTCTTGGTCTCGGTCTTGGCGTCTGATTTTCCAGCTTCCCTATCGGGGGCCTCAGCGCCTGTCTCGGAAGGCTTCCCGGCATCGTTGGCCGGCGTTGTGGCGGTGGCGCTGGGGGTTTGGTTCGGCTTCGGGGCACTCTCCTGTTCAAGGCCCTGGAGATTCTTGAGCTGAGCCGAAAGTGGCGAAGGCAAGGCCTGCAGGTCCTCGCCCGCCCCCCTGGAAAGGGGTTGGCGCAGCGCGGCGCTCTGCTTGCCCACTTGCACGCCCAGCACGTAGCAGAGCGTCAGCAGGCCCACGCTCACGGCCGTCACGAGCAGAACGGCGGGGCGGCTGATGACGAGGGTTTGGGAATCGCGGTTGGGCATGGCTCCAGTGTATGCAGGCGGCGCGACGGTTACACTGGCTACATGGAGATTAAGGAAAAACTCGTCGTCGACTATCCCCTGCGCGCCCCCATGAAGATCATCGGGGATGCCACCGCGCTCAAGGCCGCCGCCATCGCGGAGATCATTCACGCCCATCTGGGCGACCAGGCCGTTTCCCTGCCCGAAAGCTGGGAGGTGGATTACCAGTACACCGCCCAGACCAAAGGGGCCTGGGTCAGCCACACCTTCTGGGTGACCTTCCCCGATGAGCACGCCGAACGCCCCCTGCGCGAAGCCATCCACAAGCTGCCCGGCATCGTGATGCAGCTGTGACGGGATTCGCATGGACGAATCGAGCCGGATTCAGAGCTTGAGCGTGCCCATCATGCGGGGGTAGCGCACGGGTGGCGCAGCAGGCTCCGGGGGAGCCTGCGAAGTCCGGGACCCGCCAGGACGAGGCGAATCCCGCAAGGCGGGATGAGGCTGCCGCCCGTGAAGGCAAGCCCGGAGGGCGTGGCCTGAACGGTGATGGGGGAGGCGATCCGGTCAGGGCTTGAGGGTGCCCATCATACGGGGGTAGGGCGCCGTTTCGCGGACATGCGGCAGCTTGCAGATCCACGCCACGGCGCGCTCCAGGCCCAGGCCGAAGCCGGCGTGGGGCACGCTGCCGTACTTGCGCACATCCAGGTACCATTCGTAGGCCGAGCGATCCAGGCCGTGCTTCTCGATCTGGTCGAGCAGATACTGCAGATTGGAGGCGCGCTCGCCGCCGCCGATGATTTCGCCGTAGCCTTCCGGGGCCAGCAGATCCGCGCCCAGGGCCAGCCGGTCGTCTTGGGGGTCCAGCTCGAAGTAGAAGGCCTTGAAGTCCTTGGGGAAGCGGTGGACCCAGGTGGGGCGATCCATGGCGTTCATCAGGATGGTCTCGTCATCGTTGCCGAAGTCCTCGCCCCAAACGATATCGCTGCCTAGCTCGTGCAGCTTGTCCACGGCTTCCGAGTAGGTCATGCGGCCGAAGGTGTTGCTGAGGCTCGCCTCCAGGGGCGCGATGTCGCGCTCCAGGATCTTCAGTTCCTCCTGGTGGGTTTCCAGCACGCGCTGGACCAGGAACTTCGTCATGCGCTCGCCGGTGGCCATGACGTCATCCAGGTGGGCGAAGGCCATCTCGGGCTCCACCATCCAGAATTCCGTGAGATGGCGGCGGGTCTTGCTCTTCTCGGCGCGGAAGGTGGGGCCGAAGCAGTAGACCTTGCCGAAAGCGGCGATGGCCGGTTCCAGGTAGAGCTGCCCGGACTGGGACAGCAGCGCCACGCCTTCGTCGAAATAGGGCGTCTGGAACAGGGTGCTGGTGCCCTCGCAGGCGCTGGGCGTCAGGATGGGGCTGTCCACGAGGGTGAAGCCTTCGCCATCAAAGAAGTCGCGGATGGATTTGGACAGCGTGTGTCGAATGCGAAGGATGGCCCACTGGCGCTTGCTGCGCATCCAGAG
>DAOPYE010000026.1:0-18234 GCA_035352715.1 Holophaga sp.
CATGAATCCGGCGACGCTCGCCAGGGGCAAGACCAGAAGCCGCAACGTTCGAGCGAAAGACATCTCAAGCCCTCCATTCCATTTCGAGACCACAAGACTGCCGATTCGCACAGAATCGACACAACAGCGATCCAGGGTTAATTCGCCGCATCAAAAAAACACAAGATCAAGATGTAAATCCAAACATATTTTTCAATTCATCGCATATTCCAGCGTTCGACGCCCTGCCTCTCCAAGATTATCGACGCCGCCAACAACAGTCATCCCATGATTGCTATAATTAAAATATAGACATCAAACACCCTAAAAACACTCTTTTAGCCTTGACATGACGACCATGCCACAATGCTAAGGCTCAATCATCAGATACAAGGAATTTACAATCATTCTCTCGAAGGATTCGATCGGACAGCCAACCTCATGGCCAGACTCATGGCTAGAGTCAATGGAGGCCAACACTAGGCATCAAAGCCCCAATCAAACAAATCATCATTCATCACATGAATACATAAAGGTTTTTTCCGTTCATTTCGCAAGACTATACACATCAAATAGAACAATCATCCATAGCCATACGAGCAATAAGACCATCGACTATCCCAGGAATATCTTCCGAGTCCGTTCAACACATCCTTCGGCCAGAACATCCACATCTTCTCCGCGCAACTGGGCCGCGGCTCGAAGCGCCAGGACGATGTTCGCGGGTTCGTTGAGCGTCGCTGTTTCGAACCCAGGCACGGAGCGCGGGGCCATATCGGGCGAATCCGTCTCCAGCAGCAGGCGATCGGAGGCGATGGCCTTCAGCGCCTTGGCAGCGCGCTTGTTCCCGGGATTCGCGAGAGAACAGCCAAAGCCGAAGTGGAACCCGAGTGCCTGCAGCGCCCGTACGCTTTCGGCGCTGCCGGAAAATGCGTGGATCACGGCGCCTCGCCGGGGCAGACCCAGGTCTGCCGCGATGTGCGCAAGCGCATCGAACGCCTTGCGACAATGGATGGAGATCGGCAGATCCAGGCGACAGGCCAGCGCCAACTGATCGCGGAAGGCCGCCTCCTGTGCCTCGCGATGGCAGTCCTCCAGGGCGAAATCGAGTCCGCACTCGCCCACGCCGCAGGGGCCGCGATCCCTCTGCGCGCGCAAGGCGCCCTCCAGGCGCTGCAGCCAGCCCGACCGCGCACCTGCTGCCAGATACCAGGGGTGAAGGCCCAGCAGTGGAACCACCTCGGGCTGCACCTCCGCCAGTGTTTGCACGGCCTCCCAATCGTCCTCGCGCGTGGCGCAACACACGAAGCCCTCAACCCCCACCGCCCGGGCCCGGACAAGCACCGATGGCAGCGCATCACGCAGGCGCTCGTCCTGGAGATGGCAATGACTATCGAAGAGGCGCATGGCCCATGGTAGCCCGCGCACAGGCGAGAACACATCTCAACAAAGAGGCACATCGAATTCCGTTCGCACCGGGACTGGATCTGGGCAACAATGGGTGTTCCAAAAACCTGTGGAGGTAACCATGGCCTACAAAATCACTGATTCCTGCGTTGCTTGCGGCGCCTGCATCACCGAATGTCCCGTCGAAGCCATCAGCGAAGGCGACATCTACGTGATCGACGCTGACAAGTGCATCGACTGCGGCGCCTGCGCTTCCGCCTGCCCCTCGGAAGCCATCATCGCCGGCTGATCCTGTCGATCAACGCACAAAGGCCCGGATGCGTCCGGGCCTTTGTGTTTTAGGGCCGCGCCCAGGATCGCCTACGGCCTTGCCAGCAGATCGCCGACCAGATCCTTGATCACCTCGCCTGCGAGGATGAGGCCCACGACAGACGGCACAAAGGAAATGCTGCCGGGAATCTGGCGGCGGATGGTGCAGGTGCGCTCGCTGCCCTTGGGACAGATGCAACTCATGGCGCAGCTGGAACCTTCCGTCTCTTTCGGCGTCAGCGGCTCCTCACGCGAATAGACCACCTTGAGCGAGGTCACGCCGCGCTTGCGCAGCTCCTTTCGCAGCACCCGCGCCAGGGGGCACATCTTGGTCTGGGACAGATCGCTCACCTCGAAGCGCGTGGGATCCAGCTTGTTGCCCGCGCCCATGCTGCTGATGATGCGCAGACCGCGGCGCTTGGCTTCCACAATGAGATCCAGCTTGCCCGTCACCGTATCGATGCAATCGACGAGGTACGAAGCCGTGGCGGGCATCAGCTCATCCGCCAGCCCCGGCGCGTAGAAGCGCTGGTGGGTGATCACCTCGGCCTTGGGGTTGATATCCAGGATGCGCGCCTTCATGGCCTCGACCTTGGGCTGGCCCACCGTGCGGTGCGTGGCGTGCAACTGGCGGTTGAGGTTCGTCAGACACACGCAGTCATCGTCGATGAGCACGAACCGCCCGACCCCGCTTCGCACGAGGCCCTCCGCCACGTAGCTGCCCACGCCACCCACGCCGTAGATGACGATCTGGCTGTCCCGCAGGCGATCCATCGCCTCGGTGCCCAGCAGCAGTTCCGTTCTCGAAAAGGCGTGCAGCATTCAGTGCTCCGATCCCTCCCGCCCATCCTTCGAAACGCGCGCAGAGGCAGCAGCAAGCATAGCGGCCAAAGCCTCCTTCACTATTCGATGAAGAGGCCAACGCTGCCCTGGCCGAAATCCGTGATCAATTTCCCGTTCAAGACATCCGAGGATTCAACTTCCACCTTCACTTCGTGGTGGAAACCGCGCTTCAGGGGCTTTCCAGACGTGATCTGAAGGATGTACTGCGTCTGGTTATAGCCCTGGAACTGGGTCTCAACCAGACGATTGAGGTCTGAAACCGTCTGGGGCTCTCCATCCAGCCAGACTTTCACATCCTTTTTGCGAAGGTCGGGAGCAATGGCCATGGGATCCCGCTTCAGATGCTCTCCCGTGAGCGCCAGACTTGCCTTGTCCTTGGCTTTCGCGACGGGCCCTACCGTGTGCTGAAGAATGCGCGTCAAGGCCGAAGGCCGAAAGCTGACGAAGAGGGTGGTTCCACTTCCCCCAATCACCCTGAAGACATTCATGGAATAGAGTTCTGTTCGCCCGATGCGAAAGGTCTCCTCCCGGTCCTTTGAAATATCGAAATGCCAGGCCCATCGTTCCATGGAATCCACGGCGTAGCCGCCCCCATTGACGTTGACGATGGCGTAACTTCGGGCCGGAAGTCTCGTATCGAATTGGCCATCGTCCCCAACCGGCACCAGGAACTCGCCGCCCCCGAAACTGTGAGGATGCAGAGAGATGTAGCTGGGGCGCCGCTGGCCATCGGTGTATTCCAACCGGCCGTGGAAACGGGACCAGCGCAGCGGCGCATCCCCTTGCTTCACGTCGCCATTGCCCTCATAGCGCCAAGTTACGCGGTCGGCCTCAGGGAAACTCGAATCCAGTTCAATGCTGTGTTCAAAAACGCTGCCATCGGCCTCAAATTCCCAACGGCCATGATGCAATTTCTTGTTCCCGGCAAAGAGTCCATAACTGAGCACCGCCTTTCCAGCCGGAAACCCGCGACCATACAAATGGAAGATCGGCTTCAGGGGAACGTGCTTTTCCATATGGGCCGGAGGATAGTTCAACACCAAGGCCGCAGATGAAGGCCGGTACAAGCCCGCTTCCACCTCCTGAGCGCACAAGGGAAGCATCAAGCCAGAGAAGACCAGCAAACAAAAGAGGCGCCGCATTCCCATCTCCCCACAAAGGACAACTGTGGGGATTTACGCGCCCAAACCAGGTGGACATTAGCTGCGAAACCGATGCGGCAATCAAACAGATGCCACCGGAAGCAGGAATGGAAAGAAGCGGAAACCCTCGCTGCCACCGGTCTGGAAACACCTATTCCGCTGAAGCATGGATCAGCGGCGGATTGTCAGCACACAACCCCCGTCACTGCACCGTTGGGTGATGAGCCTCCACGCCCAGGCGGAGCGGCAGAATGTCGAAGGTGGACAGGATGGTGAAGGCGCTGCCGGGCAGCAGATCGGCCAGGGGACGCAGGCGGCTGGCGGGCAGCACCAGCACCTCGGCGGCGCGCAACTGGGGTGCGGCGAGGCCCTCCCAGGTGCTGTAGGGGATCTTGCGCTGATGGGCCTCCGAGCGCAGTTCGAGGGCACCCTTGCCCAGGGGCTCCAGCTCCAGCCATCCACCCAGCACCACGCGGCCCGCGTCCTCCAGGGCGAGGCAGCACCCCGCCAGACGACCTCCCGCGAGGCCCACCAGCGCCAGCGTGGGCTGGGGCATCGTCTCCAGCGCGGCGCCCGGACCGCGCACGGATAGGCGATCCAGGTGCGAACCATCCAGCCGGCGCAGGGCCGAGGGCCTGGGAAGACAGGCCAGACGTCGCACCTGATCCAGGCGCGGCGCCAGGCTATCGGGAATGCCGCCGCGCTGGGCCCACTTCTCCGCATAGGCCAGGGTCTGTCGCGCCCGTTGAAGCCCCCGGGGGCCGCTTTCCAGCACCTGCCGCAGCGAAGCCGGCATCAGGGCGTCGGCCACCGCCTCGGCCCGCCCCTCGCCCAGCTTGGCCAGGCGCAGGCGTTCCACGCGATTGAGATCCACCACGCGAGAGGGATCCGACGGCAGGGGAGAGACCAAGGCCCGGCGCTCGAAGGGGCCTTCGGACCAGGTGGCGGTGCCCAGCCGCAGAAGCGCGCTCACGCCTGGCTCCGCAGCCAGGTCAGGGTCTCGGGACGGATGGGCTTGGGCCGATGGGACTTGAAATCGATGAAGGCCTGCAGCGTCTGGGCCTCGGCCAGCACCACGCCATCGGCTTCGCGCACCACCTTGTAGACCAGCGTGAAGGACGACGTGCCGATGCGGTCGCAGCGCAGATCCACGCGAACCTTGTCGCCGATGTGGATGGGCTTGCGGTAATCGATCTCCAGGCGCGCGATCTGGAAGCCATCTTCCTCGAAGGGCCGATCCTTCAGGTATTCCCTCCACCAATGGAACCGTGCGTATTCCAGATAGTCCACGAACGCGCCGTGGTTCACGTGCTCCAGGGCGTCGATGTCGCGGAACCTGACATCAATGGGAATGGAAAAGGCCATGCTTTAAATCTAGCATCCTTGGATATGCCGACCGACGACCGAAGCCCTCACACCTCTCATGCCCCCCGAGCCAGCGATCTGCTGATCGCCATCCTGGCCCTGCTGGCGGCGCTGCTGCTCATGGCGCGCGCGGAGGTGCGCCGCCGCACACCCACCCAGCCCACCGTAAGCATCAGCATGGAAGCCCGCGTGGCCGAGATCCAGCAGGGCCTAGTGCACCTGCTGGGCGCTTCGATCCCCCAGAAGGCCCCCGAGCCGCGCCAGCCCTGGGATCGGGCGCTGGAAGCCGTTCTGCGCGCAGAGAAGGGCGATATCGAGGGGGGACGGGCCCTGGCCCTGGAGGGCCCGGTTCCATCCGGCGCGGGCGAAGCCTTCCGCCGATGTTGGTCCCAAGCCTACCGGGGTGCCTCTCCAAACCAGCACATGGTCAGCCCCGCCGAACGTCAGGCCGTGCGCCGCGCCCTGCGGGACGGATACGCCGCCCGGCTGATGGAAGCCCGATTGATGGATCAATCCGAGGGCAATGGACAGTCACTGCGTAATGACGCCAAGGCCTGGATCCAGATCCGGGGCCTGGCGCTGATGGTGATCGGACTGGGCGCCATCGGCGCGATGCTGGGCGGCGTCGCCTTCGCCATCGCCATGGGCGTGCTTTGGACCAAGCATGTCAAACCCCACGAACCCGCCCCAGCCATGACCGCTCTTTCCGGGCGCGGCCTGCTGCTGATCCTCCTGGGCTGGTTCGTCGCGTTCCTGCTCTCCGGCGATATCGTGATGGCCGCGCTGCGCGTGGCGCCCTTCCTCAAGCCCGTCGCCCTGCCGCTCATCTACCTGCTCCATGCCACCATCGGCATCGGACTGATGTGCGGCCTCAAGGGGCAAAGCCTGAAGGAACTTCTGCGCGAGCTGTTTCCCGAGGTGCGCTGGCGTCACGCCGCCTGGGCCCTGGGCTTCGTCGCCCTAGCGGCTTCGGCGGTAATCCTGGCCGGAATGGCCCTTGCTCCCGTGATGAAGCACCAGGATCCGCCCCAGAAAGAGCTGATGGAGATGCTCACGGGATCGCGGTCCGCCTGGACCCTGGTCATCCTGGCGCTCACCGCCACCGTCCTGGCGCCGATTTTCGAGGAGACGATCTTCCGCGGCACGCTGCTGCCGTGGCTGGAGCATCGCCTCGGCACCCGGCTGGGCCGGCTGCGCGGCTCCATCCTCGCCGTAGCGGTTTCGGCCGTGGCCTTCGGCGCAATCCACCTGCAGCTCCTGGCCATGCCCACCATCAGCATCCTGGGCGCGGTACTGGCCCTGGCCTTCCTCCGCACGCGCAACCTGCTGACCAGCATCCTGGCCCACGGGTGCTGGAACGCCGTGGTGCTGGGCTTCTACGCCGTGCTCATGCGGTAGGAACGCCGGGAAAAGTCCCACTGTGATCCAAACCGCCCTCCGGCTCTGCTACTGTCCCTGCATCGTTTGGCCTTGATGGTTGAAATTCGCAGGAGTTTTCATGTCGCATGAGACACAGTCTTCCTCCATCCACGGCCTGCCCGAAAACGCGCGCCGCGTGCTGGCCCCAGGCGAGCGCTACATCCCCGTGGCGAGCGGCGATGGCGTGCCGGAAGTCACGGCCCGCAGCGTGTCCATGGGCCTGTTCTTCTGCTTCCTGTTCTCCATGGCGGCGGCCTACCTAGCGTTGAAGGTCGGCCAGGGCATCGAAGCAGCGATCCCCATCGCCATCCTGGCCGTGGGCCTCACGCGCTTCTTTCCGCGCCGCAGCTCGATCCTGGAAAACGTCATCACCACCAGCATCGGCGCCAACTCCAGCCATGTGGTGGCGGGCGCGGTCTTCACCATCCCTGCTCTATACATGCTGGCCAGCGAGGCAGGATCGGGCGTGAGCGCGCCCAATATCTGGCAGGTGGTGCTGGTGTCCTTCCTGGGGGGATGCCTGGGCATCCTGTTCCTGATCCCCCTGCGCTACCACTTCATGATCGAGAATCACGGAGTCTTCCCCTGGCCCGAGGCTACGGCGACCACGGAAGTGCTGGTCTCCAGCGAGGGTGCGGGCGATTCGGCCAAGGTGCTGGCCCTCTCGGCAGGCGCGGGCGCGCTCTATGACGGGCTGACCAGCACCTGCCGGGCCATGACCGAGAACATCACGCTGCAGGTGGGCGGTCTTGGACAGTTCCTGTCCAAGCAGTTCATGACGCTCCGGTTCAACAACGTGGCGTCCCTGATTGGCATCGGCTACATCGTGGGCCTGAAGTACGACGCCATCATCTGCGCAGGTTCCTTCCTCAGCTACCTGGTGCTGGTGCCCGCGTTCCACGCCCTGGGCCAGTACGCGCCGGGCGTTATCGCACCGGGCACCATGCCCATCGCGCAGATGTCGCCGGACCAGGTCTTCAAGGCCTACGTGCGCATCATCGGCGTGGGCGGCATCGCGGGCGCGGGCATCATGGGCATCGTGAGCAGCCTGCCCAGCATGGTGCGGTCCATCCTGTCCAACCTGAAGGGATTGAAACACCAGGACACGCGCGAGGCCACGGCGGTTCCCCGCACGGATCGCGGCCTGCCCGACGGCTTCGTGCCCACGGGGCTGATCATCTTCGCGCTGGTGACCTTCCTGTTCTTTTCGTTCGGCCTGGGATTAACAGGCTCGCTGGGCGCCGCGGCCATCGCGACGCTGCTGGTCATGGCCATCGCCTTCCTGTTCGCCCCCGTGGCAGCGCGGGCCATCGCCATCATCGGCACGAACCCCATCTCGGGGATGACGATGATGACGCTCATCATCACGGGCGTGGTGCTGCTCAAGCTGGGGCTCACGGGCGGGCGCGGCATGTTCCTGACGATGATGGTGGGCGGGGTGGTCTGCACGGCGCTGTCGGCTTCGGGTGCCTTCGCGACGGACCTGAAGATCGGCCACTGGATCGGCGCGACGCCCGCGAAGCAGATGGGCCTGAAGTTCCTGGGCACCTTCGTCGCCGCCATCGGCTGCGGCCTGGCCATGTGGCTGCTGGCCAGCCAGCCGGGGGGATTTGGCAGCGCCTCCATTCCCGCGCCCCAGGCCAGCGCCATGAAGACCATCCTGACGGGCATCTTCGGCAGCGCCTCCTCAGGCCTGCAGTGGTATCTCTTCGGCCTGGGTGTGCTGCTCTCGCTGCTGCTGCGCATGTGCTCGGTTCCGCCCCTGGCATTCGCTCTGGGCATGTACTTGCCCATCGAACTGAACACCACCCTGCTACTGGGCGGCATCCTGGCGCACTTCGTCAACAAGGCCAAGGCGGGCGAAAGCAAAGCCAAAACCAAGGCGAGGGAGAACCGCGGCATCATTGTGGCTTCGGGCCTCATGGCGGGCGGCGCGCTGATGGGCATGGCCGACGCCGCCCTGCGCTACGCCGCCACCCGCAGCGTGGGCGTGGCGCGGCTCTCCAGCGGGATCCACATCCTGTCCGACCATGCGCTGGAAGGCGAGCTTGGACAGTGGATGTCCATGGTCGGCATGGTTATCCTGTGCGCCTGGATCCTGATCTACAGCCGCCGGGCCAAGGAGGCCTGATGCTCGCCCTTGCCGCCCTGCCCGTCTCCGAAAGCCTTTGGAAGCTCTCCCAGCCCTGGTGGGAGTTCGTTCTGCGCGCGCTGCTGATCTACGGCTTCGTGCTGCTGGCGCTTCGGCTGACGGGCAAGCGGCAGGTGGGGCAGCTGGCCCCCTTTGATCTGGTGCTGCTGTTGGTGATCTCCAACGCCGTGCAGAACAGCATGAACGCGGGGGATAACAGCGTCACCGGCGGGCTCATCCTGGTGCTGACCCTCCTGGCTGCAAACGGGGCCATGGGCTATGCCACCTTTCGCAGCAAGAAGGTGGAAGGCATCGTCGAAGGCAAGCCGCAGATCCTGGTCCACGACGGCGTGGTGGACGAGAAGCTCATGGCGCGGGAACAGATCACCCATCACGAAATGATGGCCGCTGTGCGCCAGGCGGGCGTGGCGGACCTGGCGGACGTGCGCTACGTGATCCTGGAGACCAATGGCCGCATCAATGTCCTGCCA
The DNA here is from genome assembly GCA_035352715.1 of Holophaga sp. Classification (GTDB taxonomy): domain Bacteria; phylum Acidobacteriota; class Holophagae; order Holophagales; family Holophagaceae; genus DAOPYE01. The sequence goes on from DAOPYE010000026.1 coordinate 9,087, forward strand.
GGCGTGGTCCTGCCGGGCGCAGCCCACGGGGGTCAGGCAGCCCCCTGACAGAATCGGAAAATCGTCACGCAATTCGAGGATGAGTGGCACTTGCAAATGAATTCTGACGGTATCCTTTAGGTTCTTCCACGGAGAGCGAATGCCGGATGAATCGGACGGTATGGCGCCAATGGGCAGGCTGCAGCGAACAGCCCCGCCCGCGCCGCGCCATTGGTTTGTCCAGCTCGTCGCGGAGTGCCTGTCGCCAGAAGATCAGTCCAGCCTGGAGCCCCGGCTGCTCCAAGGCATGTGCCTGATTAACGCCTTGGCGATCTTCCTGATCGTCCTTCCCGCCAATATCTCGCAGGGCCTTTCCTTCGCGATCAACGCGGTGACGGTGTTGATCGCGCTCGGAGCGCTGGCCATCTACACGGCCAGCCGCCGGGGCACCCATCTCTACAAGACCGCCTTCCTGCTTCTGCTCGGCGGATTGGACACCCTCTGGTTCATCAACGGCGGCAGCCAGGGAGGCGTGGGACTCTACTTCTTCCAGGCCTCCACCTACCTGGTGATCTTCTTCACGGACCGCCTCCGCTGGAACATGCTCGCCCTGTTCGTGATCAACAGCGTCGGCCTCTTCGCGTTCGAGCGGATCTGGCCCAGCCTCGTGATCCCGGAAACCCCGAACGCGCGCTTCACGGATCTGCTGGTCGGGTTCCTGCTCGTCAACACCCTGGGCATCGTCATGCTCTGGGTGATCGTCGGGGGCTTCCGCCGGGAGCGCGCGCTCATGGCGCAGGCGGCCGATGCGCACCTGGGCATCGAAAAGGAGCTGGAGGAATCCCGCGCCCTGTTCGCCTCGCTCATCAACAGCACAGACGATCTGGTGTTCCTGGTGGACGGCGAATGTTTCGCCATCGGACTCTGCAACAGCGCCACCCAGAACTGCCTGCGCGAAGCCTACGGCGTGGAGATCCAGACGGGCATCACCTTCGACGAGCTGCTGCCCCAGGAAGAAGCCCGCCTCTGGCGCGAGCTGTTCAACCGGGTCCTCACGGAGGGCTCCATCGCCGTGGATCGGCCCTTCGCCGTCTCCTCGCGCTATTACGCCTTCTCGATCAACCGCCTGGAGCGCAAGGGCAAACCCCTGGCCATCGCGGTCTTCGGCAAGGACATCACGCGGATGAAGCGTGCCGAGGAGGATCGCCAGAAGATCGAAACCCAGCTCTGGCAATCGCAGAAGATGGAGAGCCTGGGCCAGCTGGCGGGCGGCGTCGCCCACGACTTCAACAACATGCTGGGCGGCATCATCGGCTACGCGGATCTGCTGCTGGGCACGGAGGAGGATCCCCGCCGACAGGGCCACCTGAAGGCCATCCTGGGCGCGGCGGAACGCTCCAGCGAAATGACGAGAAAGCTGCTGGCCTTCGGGCGACGCGGCAAGAACGTGGTCGAACCCGTAGATATGAACCTGCTGATCCGCGAAAGCCACGAAATGCTGAAGCCCTCAATGAAGCAGGACGTGGACGTGGTGCTGGAGCTGGCCGATATCCCGCGCATCGACGCGGATCCCTCCCAGATCAACCAGATCCTTTTGAATCTGGTGCTCAACGCCAACGAGGCGATCGAAGGTCGGGGCACCATCACCATCCGCACCTGGATCCAACGGCTGGACGGCGATGCGGCCAAGAACCGCAATCTTCGCCCCGGCGATTACGCGACCCTGTCCGTCTCGGACACCGGCGTGGGCATGAGCGAAGACACCCGCCGCCGCATCTTCGAGCCCTTCTTTACGACCAAAACCGATGGCGACGTGCTGGGCAGCGGGCTGGGCCTGGCCACGGTCTACGGCATCGTCCATTCCCACCACGGCGATATCCAGGTCGACAGCGTGCTGGGACACGGCGCAAGCTTCACGGCGCTGTTCCCCAAGGGCGTCCTCGGCGAACAACTGGCGAAGGAGATCAAGCCCGTGCGCCAGGGCCGCGGCACCATCCTCATCGTGGAAGACGAACCCGTGATGATGCGCTTCAGCCAGGCGGCCCTGCGCGAGCTGGGATATGCGTCCATGCCCGCCTGGGACGGCGTGGAAGGCATCCGTCAATACCAAGAGAAGCGCCATGAGATCAGCGCCGTCATGCTGGACCTGAAGATGCCCAAGATGGGCGGACGCGATTGCTTCATCGAGCTGCAGAAGCTGGATCCCAACGTGGCCGTGCTGATCTGCACCGGGTACGGCGATAACGAGGAAGTGCAGGAGCTGATCAGCCGCGGCGCGCGCGGACTGCTGAAGAAGCCCTTCCGCGTCGCCGAACTCGCCGAACATCTGGGGCGGATCATCCCTTCGGAAAACTGAAGGGCGTCACGCGCTCCGGCGCTTGTCAGTTGCGCCCCACAACACCGGTGAGCGGGCTGCTGGCGCTGGCGTAGAGGCGCTTGGGCATCCGACCGCTTTCGAACGCCAGGCGTCCCGCGCGCACGGCCAGATCCATGGCCTGCGCCATCTTCACGGGGTCTCCCGCTTCGGCCACCGCCGTGTTCAGCAGCACGCCGTCCGCGCCCAGCTCCATGGCCTGCGCCGCGTCGGAGGCCGTGCCCACGCCCGCGTCCACGATCATCGGCAGCTTGTAGCTCTCGCAGATTCCCTTGATAAGCAGGATCACGTAGGGGTTCTGCACACCCAGGCCCGAGCCGATGGCGCTGCCCAGCGGCATGACCGCATGCACGCCCAGATCGCACAGCTTCTTGGCCAGGATGGGATCAGGGTTGATGTAGGGCAGCACGATGAAGCCGTCCTTCACCAGCTCGGCGCAGGCCTTCAGCGTCTCTTCGCCATCGGGATACAGGCTCTTGGTGTCGCCCAGCACCTCGACCTTGATCCAGTTGTTGTTCAGGGCCTCGCGCGCCAGCCGCGCCACGCGCAGCGTGTCCTCGCGGGTGAAGCATCCGGCGGTGTTCGGCAGCAGATGGATGTCCTTGGGGATCCAGTTCAGGATGTTGTCCTCACCGCTGGCGCCCAGATCGAAGCGCCGCACCGCCAGCGTGATCATCTCGGCGTGGGCGGCCTCGTAGCAGGCCTTCATGGTGGCGAAATCCTTGTATTTGCCCGTACCCAACACAAGGCGATTCGTGAAGTTCTTGCCGGCGATGGTGAGCATGGCGTGTCCTTTCAAGGCGGTTCCAAGCCCTCATTGTGGCACCGCCCACGGGAACCTGCCGCTAGGCTGGAGACATGGCCGTCTGTCCTCATGATCTGCAACTGCACCTCAAGCGACTGGAACCCAAGGCTTGGAGCCTACTGGAGGCCCTTTCCGCCATCGGCCGCGGCGCGCACCCCGAGATCATCCTCGCCACCCTGAGGGCCAGCGGCCTTCCCCATGAATTCACCGCCCCCAACGGCTTTGGCGGCGTGACAGCCCTGGCGGAACAGCTTTTCAAGGGAGGCCTGCTGATCCGCCGGGCAGGGCTTTTCCGCTGCGCGCCCATGGTCATGGAACTGGCCGCCCGGCGCGCAGCGCAGGCGGATCGTTTCAAACCACTCAGGAAAGGGTTCGCCACCTGCGCCTACAGTGGACGCATGGAATGGGATCCTGCGGTCCGCCTGATGGCGGATGCCCGCGAAGCCTTTCTGGCCGGGGATCTTCAAGGGCTGATGACCATCCGCCAAGCCCACGCGGAAGAAACCCGACGCGACTTCGAACGCGACGTGCTCGCGGTGCTGGCGGGCGATCCTTTTGATCCTGCGCTGATGGACAGCCTAGGGCCGAGCCTGAAAGTGGAAGCCGCCCACGCCCTGCTTCAGGACGAACTGCTGCACCGCTCGAACCACGCCGACTTCCGCGAATGGCTGAATGGCGCCTCAAACAGCCACAAGACCCTGGCCGCGATCCAGGCCCAGCTGCTGCTGCTGGAAGGCCGCGTGGACGACGCCAGCCACAAGCTGAACGAGATCCCCGCCGAGAAGATCCCTGTGCTATTGCCCATGCTGCGCGGCCTGGCTCTGCTGCTCCAGGGACAGACGCAGGACGCGCCAGACGCCTTCGAACAGGCCCTAGCCGCGCTGCGCAAGCTCACCAAGAAGCGCATGCCCATGCTGCCGGATCTGGGCGATTACGCGTGGTGCCTGGCCCTGTTCGGAAGGCGGGCCACCGGCGATCTGCGCACGCTGGATGAACGGCTGTCGCGCATGGAGAAGTTGAGCCCCAAGGATCCAAGGTTTGCCCTGGCCTTCCATCTGCGCCACGCCATCGGCCCGGTCTTTGGCATGGAAAGCGAACGCCGCATCTCGCCCTACATCCACCCCGACGCCGAAGCGCACCCCCTGGTGGCCTTCACCGCCTGTCTCGCCCATCACTGGACCGGCAAGGCGCCCCGGCCCTCGGATCTGCGCGATATCGCCAGCGCCCTGCGCGCCGGGCCTTACGGGGCCTTCCGCCATGAGATCACGGCGCTGGGCGCCAGAACATCCGCACCGCTCGCCGATCTCGTCAAACCCGTGCCCGCCTGGGAGCGCGCGCTGGAAGCCCTTGCGGCCCTGGGAGGCAACGCCACCGCCCCCAAGGCGGAAGCCCCCGATCGCCCCGTCCGCATGGCGTGGCGCGTGCTATGGAGCGGGCGCATCTCCGAGATCGAAGCCCTGGAGCAGCGCCGGGACGCCAAGGGCGGCTGGCTGAAGGGCAAGAAGATCTCCGCCAAGAAATTATTCGAAGCTTCTGGAACCTTGGAATTCCTGACGCCCCAGGACAAGGCGATCGTCGCCTGCGTGCAGCGTGACGGCTACTGGGCTGATTTCAGGTTCAACCTGCCCAAAGCACTTCGCGCATTGATCGGCCACCCGGCGGTGCTCTGGACCGAGGACTACAACGAGCCGGGTCGGCCCGTCGACGTCGTCCGGGGGCAGATCCGCCTGCGACTGCGCGAAGCCAAAAAGGGCCTGGAACTGGCGTTGGAGCCCGATTTCGAAGAAAGCACCGTCGTCGTCCAGACCGAAGGCCTGACGCGCGTCCGCATCTTCCCCGTGGAAGACGCCCATCGCCGCATCCGCTCGGTCGTCGGCAAGGGCATTTGTTTTCCCCCTTCGGCCAAGGACCGCGTAATGCAGAGCCTGGGCGCGGTTGCGCCGCTGGTGTCCGTGCATTCGGATCTCGGACTGGATGAACAGGCCGCCGAGGACGCGGGCCTGGAAAGCGTGCCCGGAGATCCCGCGCCCCACCTGATCCTGCTGCCGCAGAACGAGGGCCTGAAGGTGCAACTGCTGGTGCGCCCACTGAAGGACGGCCCCCAACTGCGCATGGGACAAGGCGGCGCCAGCCTGGTGCTGGAACAGGGCGGCAAGCGCGTGCTGGTGCGCCGCGATCTGGAGCGGGAACGGCAGCTCCGCGCGGAATTCCTGCGCGCCTGCCCCACGTTGGCCGAAATGGATAGCGAGGATCTGTGGATCCTGCCGGATCCCGAGGCCTGCCTGGAACTGCTGCTGGAACTGGAAGCCCTGCGCGGCCAGGTGCAGATCCAGTGGCCCAAGGGCCAGCCCTTCCAGACGCCGCTCCAGGGCGATCTCTCTGGCTTTAGCCTGAAGCTGAAATCGAAAGGCGACTGGTTTCACCTGGAAGGCGAGCTGCGCCTGGACGAGAGCCGCGTCGTAGAGCTGCAGAAGCTGATGGAACTGGTCGGCCAAAGCCACGGCCGGTTCGTCGACCTGGGCGATGGACAGTTCCTGTCGCTTACGCAGGCCTTCCGCAAACGCATGCTCGATCTCCAGCACTTCGCGGAAGGCGCGGGCAAGCAGGGCCTGCGCATCCACGCCCTGGCCACCCTGGCCCTGGAGGATCTCGATGACGGCCTGGGCGGATTCCAGGCCGACGCCGCGTGGCGCTCCTACCAGAGCCGCATCCGCAAGGCCCTGAACAGCCGACCGGAGGTGCCGACGACCTTCCAGGCCGAGCTGCGCGACTACCAGCGCGAAGGTTTCGAATGGCTGGCGCGCCTCGCCAGCGCGGGACTGGGCGCTTGTCTCGCGGACGACATGGGCCTGGGCAAAACGATTCAGGCGCTGGCCCTGCTGGTGGCCCGCGCCGAAGCGGGTCCATCGCTCGTCATCGCACCCACCAGCGTCTGCGCCAACTGGCTGAACGAAGCCGCGCGCTTTGCGCCCACGCTCAACGTGCTGCGCTACGGCGAGGGCGATCGCGACGAACTGCTGAACAACCTGAAGCCCTACGATGTGGTCGTGGCGACCTACGGCCTGCTGCAGCTCGACCAGGCGCGCTTCGAACCCGTGCCATGGAACGTGGTGATCCTGGACGAAGCCCAGGCCATCAAGAACGCCTTCACCAAACGCAGCCAGGCCGCCATGTCGCTGAAGGCGGACTTCCGCATGGTCTGCACAGGCACGCCCATCGAGAACCACCTGCTGGAACTCTGGAACCTCTTCCGGTTCTTGAACCCCGGCCTGCTGGGCACCCACGATAGCTTCCGCACCCGCTTTCAGACGCCCATCGAACGCGATCAGGATGGCGAATCCACCCACCGCCTCAAGCGCCTGCTGCGCCCCTTCCTGCTGCGCCGCACCAAGGCCCAGGTGCTTCAGGAACTGCCCCCTCGCACCGAGATCACGCTGGAAATCGAGCGCAGCGGCGAAGAGATCACTTTCTACGAGGCCCTGCGCCGGAAAAGCCTGGACGAGCTTCAGGGCGGCGAAGCCAAGGAACAGGCCATCCAGGTGCTGGCTGCGCTGATGCGCCTGCGCCGCGCCTGCTGCCATCCCGATCTGGTGCAGCCAGGCTTGGGCATCCCCAGCTCCAAGCTGGACGCCTTCCTGGAACTGCTGGACGAACTGCGCGAGAACCGCCACCGCGCCTTGGTCTTCAGCCAGTTCGTGGATCATCTGCACATCATCCGAAAGCAGCTCGACGCCGCGAAAGTGCCCTACCAGTATCTCGACGGCAGCACGCCCACCAAGGCGCGCGAAGACGCCGTGGCGGCCTTCCAGCGCGGCGAAGGCGATGTCTTCCTGATCAGCCTAAAGGCGGGCGGCGTGGGCCTGAACCTGACCGCCGCCGATTACGTGATCCACCTGGATCCCTGGTGGAACCCCGCCGTGGAAGACCAGGCCAGCGACCGCGCCCACCGCATCGGCCAGACCCGCCCCGTCACCGTCTACCGCCTGGTGGCCAAGGGCACCGTCGAGCAGAAGATCGTCGAACTGCACCAGCACAAGCGCAACCTCGCCGAAAGCCTGCTCGAAGGCAACGCCGCCACCCGCCTGGACGCCGAAACCCTGCTGGCGCTGCTGAAAGAAGGATAAGGCGGCCCAACATTCATCCGTGGACATCCCCCCGATAATCTTTGTCGGTACCGTAACGAACTGCCTTACCACCAAGGGCACCAAGGCCTGCTGCGCAGGCAACACGAAGAGCACCAAGCAAGAATGATCGGCAGACGATATGCCCCGTCATTCCCAGCCTTTCTTGGCATTTCTTGGTGCCTCCTTGGTGTCTCTTGGTGCCTTGGTGGTGAAACCCCCATCAACGACTCACGCCAGCATGGGTGAAAGGCATGCGGAATTGACTTTTCCATGCCTCCGGGTAGTCTGGAAGTCTTGGCAAACGACACATGTAGTGCTTTTTGTACGTAAATCTGATCACGGCACCAAGGCTCAACCATTCATGGGAGACTTGTATGCCGCAGACTAAATTTCAGAAACTGTTCTTCATGTTCTTGACGGTGCTGCTATCCGTCCATGCCTTTGTCATCTATAACATTGCCATCAGCATGGGTTCCATGTCGAACCAAGTGTTCCTGCTCGCACGCAAGGAAGTGCCCCTGGAGTTCGTCATCGCCTTCCTGGTCGAGGCGCTTTTCGCGGCCCGCTTGGCGGAGAAGATGGCCTTCAGGATGGTGGATCCCCGGACCGATAAGCCCATCGTCATCATTCTGGCGATCACCTGCTCGACGGTGCTCATCATGTGCCCGACCATGAGCTTTGCCGCAACCATCATCTATAACGGCATAAATATCAACTTTGTTGCCAATTGGATGCAGAAGATCGTCTATAACTTCCCCTTCGCGTTCTTCACCCAGATTTTCTTTATTGGTCCCGTGGTCAGGATCGTTTCCTGGTGCGTTTTTAAGAATGCCCATTCCGAGAAAAAGATCGGCAACCCGGAACCAGATCAAGACGGAGAGGAACTGGACCCTGAGTTCTCCTGACCGCACGCTAGAAACCGATAATCCGACATAAAAAAACAGCCTCCGAGGATCGGAGGCTGTTTGCGGTTGGTGAGGCCTTACCGGTAGGCGACTTCGTTCCAGCGGAGGTCCTGCTTGAAGGTGCGCAGTCGGGTGTCCTCGTCGATGAACACGCACTCGATGCCGGCGATCTCGGCGTAGTCTTCCAGGTGGCGGGAATCCAGGGCCTGGCTGAAACCGGTGTGGTGAGCGCCGCCCGCGTAGATCCAGGCGGCGGCAGCGGTCTTGAGATCGGGCCGGGGGGCCCAGACGGCGCGGGCCACGGGCAGCTTGGGCAGCTCCTGGGACGGCTTGACCACATCCACCGTGTTGACGATCAGCCGGAAGCGGTTGCCCATATCGATGAGCGAGGCATTCACGGCCGCGCCAGATGCGGCGTTGAAGACGAGGCGCAGGGGGTCTTCCTTGCCACCGATGCCCAGGGGATGGATTTCCAGAGAGGGCTTGCCGCCATCGGCGATGGTGGGGCAGACCTCCAGCATGTGGGCGCCCAGCACCAGGGCTCCGTTGGGATCCAGATGATAGGTGTAGTCCTCCATGAACGAGGTCCCGCCTTTCAATCCGGCGGACATGACCTTCATGGCGCGCAGCAGGGCAGAGGTCTTCCAGTCGCCCTCGGCACCGAAGCCGTAACCGTCGGCCATCAGGCGCTGCACGGCGAGACCGGGCAGTTGCTTCAGGCCGTGCAGATCCTCGAAGGTGGTGGTGAAGCCCTTGAAGCCGCCCTTCTCCAGGAAGGAGCGCAGAGCCAGTTCGATGCGCGCGGATTCGCGCAGCGCCTCGCGGCGGTCGCCGCCCTTCTGCAGCGGGGACGCCAACACGTAGGACGCCTCGTAGACATCCAGCAGCGCATCCACATCGGCTTCCGCCACGGCGCGCAGATGCGCGACCAGATCGCCCAGCCCGTAGCCATTGACGGCAT
>DAOPYE010000026.1:18334-29430 GCA_035352715.1 Holophaga sp.
GCCACGGCGCGCAGATGCGCGACCAGATCGCCCAGCCCGTAGCCATTGACGGCATAACCCAGACGCAGCTGGGCCTCGACCTTGTCGCCCTCGGTCACGGCCACTTCGCGCATGTTGTCGCCGAAGCGGGCGAAACGGGCGCCCTGGGCGTCCTGCCACGCGGCGGCGGCGCGGGTCCAGATGCCGATCTCTTCCTGCACGGAGGCTTCGGACCAGTGGCCGACGACGACCTTGCGGTTCTTGCGCAGGCGCGTGCCGATGAAGCCGAACTCGCGGTCGCCGTGGGCGGCCTGGTTCAGGTTCATGAAGTCCATGTCCATGGTGGACCAGGGGATGTCGCGGTTGTGCTGGGTGTGCAGGTGCAGGAAGGGCTTCTTCAACAGCGAAAGGCCGCGGATCCACATCTTGGCGGGCGAGAACGTGTGCATCCAGGTGATGATGCCGGCGCAGTTCGCGCTCTGGTTCGCCGCCTGACACAGCTCGGCGATGGCGTCGGGCGTGGTGAGGATGGGCTTGAAGACGATCCGGGTGGGAATGGCCGCGGCGCTATCCAGCGCCTGAGCGACTTCCTTGGAATGGGCGGCGACCTGTTCGAGCGTCTCGGGGCCGTAGAGGTGCTGGCTGCCGGTGACGAACCAGATTTCGTGCTGCTTGAGGTCGATCATTTCTCCTCCTGGGAGCTGCGCTGCCGGTCGCGGATGACCAGCAGATCCTTCATGACGTTGGCCATGCTGCCCTGCCACTGCGGCATTCCGAATGCGTCGTGGAGCTGGCGGTAGAGACGGTAGAGTTCTTTGTAGACGGCGTGGGCTTCGGGGTTCGGCTGGTAGACCGTGCGGATGCCGCAGGTCGCGGCCTGCGCCTCGTGGACGGACGCGAACGCACCGGCGGCCACGGCTCCGAAGAGGGCCGCGCCCAACGCGGGCGTCTGCTCGCTGCGGGCGACCTTCATGGGACGGCCCGTCACATCAGCGTAGATCTGCATCAACAGGGGATTCCGGATCGAGAGGCCGCCGCAGTTGATGACTTCGCGGATGGGCACGCCGTATTCTTCGATACGGTCGATGATGGCCAGGGCGCCGAAGGCGGTGGCTTCCATCAGCGCGCGGTAGATCTCGTGGGGCTTGGTGTGCAGGGTCTGACCCAGCAGCAGGCCCGTCAGGCGCACATCCACCAGGATGGTGCGGTTGCCGTTGTTCCAGTCCAGGGCCAGCAGGCCGTGTTCGCCGGGCTTCTGGGCCTGGGCCAGGCGGCCCAGCGTTTCGAACTTCTCGTCGGAGTTCTCGCCGGGAACCAGATTGTTCACGAACCACAGGAAGATGTCGCCCACGCCGGACTGACCGGCCTCGATGCCGAAGAAGCCCGAAAGCACCGAGCCGTCCACGATGCCGCAGACGCCGGGGATATCCGCCAGGGGCTTGTCGTTGGGCGAGATCATGATGTCGCAGGTGGACGTGCCGACGATCTTCACCAGCGCGCCTTCCGTGACGCCCGCGCCCACGGCGCCCATGTGCGCGTCGAACGCACCCACGGCCACCGGCAGCCCGGCCCGCAGTCCGAGGCGCTTGGCCCATTCATCGCACAGGCCACCGGCCGGCGCGTCCGCAGGGAAGGCCTCCGAGAAGAGTCGGGGACGCAACTCGGCCAGCGCGGGATCCAGCGCGGCCAGGAATTCCGCATCCGGCAGGCCGCCCCAGGCGGGATTGAACATGGCCTTGTGCCCAGCGGCGCACACACTGCGGCGAACACTGGCCGGAGCGGTGGTGCCCGTCAGAACGGCCGGCAGCCAGTCGCAGTACTCAACCCAGCTCGCGGCGGCGTTGAAGACTTCGGGGGCCACGCGGCGGCAGCGCAGGATCTTGCTCCAGAACCATTCGGAGCTGTACGTCCCGCCCACCTTGGCCAGGTACTGGGGCCGCATCTTCGAAGCCAGCGCGGTGATCTCGGCGGCTTCCACATGGGAAGTGTGATCCTTCCACAGCCACACCTGGGCGTGCAGGTTGTCCTTGAAGGCAGGCTGGAAGGCGAGGGGAACCCCCTGCGCGTCCACGGGCAGCGGGCTGCTACCCGTCGTGTCGATGCCCATGCCGACGACCTGATCGGGGCTGAAGCCCGGCACCTTGGTCTTGGCCTGTTCGAGCACCGAACACACCGTCGTCTCGATGCCCGCGAGGTAGTCCGCGGGATTCTGGCGGGCCAGATTGGGATCCTTGGAATCCGTCAGGATACCCAGTTCGCCCGAAGGATAGGGAAACACGCGGGTGGCGACTTCGCGGCCATCGGCCAGATCCACCAGCAGCGCTCGACAGCTGTTCGTGCCGTAATCAAGACCAATCGAATAGCGTGGGGACATGAAAGCTCCGTGGAGGGAATGGGTTCAGGACTGGCCGTAGGTGGCTTTGGCCCCGTGCTTGCGTTCGAAGTGCTTGCGAATGAGGGTGGCCTTCAGCGTGGGCGTCGCGGGCCGGATCTGTAGCGTGAGCGCCGCCATGCGCGCGACCTCTTCCAGCAGCACGCTATTGAGCACGGCCTGATCCGCCGTGGGTCCCCAGGTGAAGGGGCCGTGGCCCGCGACCAGGATCATGCCGGGGTCATGCCCTTCCAGGCCGTCGAGGGTCCGGCAGATCAGATGGCCGGTCTCCTCTTCGTAATCGCCCTGGATGGCCTTGTCGTCCAGCAACGGCGTCACGGGGATGGGGGCCGGGTGCATATCCGCGTGGGTCGTCCCCAGCACGGGAATGGACATCTGGGCCTGGGCCCACGCCACCGCATGGGTGGAATGGGTGTGGACCACGCTGCGGACCTCGGGCAGATGCTTGAACAAGACGGCGTGCGTCCGCGTATCTGACGAGGGGCGCAACTTGCCTTCCACCACGCGGCAATCCAGGTCCACGATGACCATGTCCTCGGGCCGCAACGTGCTGTAGGAAACCCCGCTGGGCTTGATCGCAAACACGCCCGCCTGGGGATCCAGCACGCTGACATTGCCGAAGGTGTGGATGACCAGACCATGCGTCACGAGCTTCTGGTTGGCCTCCCACGAGGCCTGCTTGAGTGAATCGAAGTTGCTCATTCCTGATGCTCCATCCCGACGTCCCAAAAAGAACCATCTATCGACATGTCCGTGGCGCTGGCCCATCACCCGAAAGCCCGGACCGCCCCTGGAAGGGGAATTTCGTGAAACCGGTTTCAGTTTCCAGTCTGACCTACGGACGGTCAAGGGGTTTTGAGCCGCTCCGCCCGCCCCTGCGCGCAGGCGCGGAAACGGGCGGACGGTTCAGCGCTTGGTCGCGGTCCCGCGATGCGAGGGCCCCGCCGTGGAAGCCCGCTGGATGAAGCGAGTGGTCACCTGGGCCTCCAGCGGCTCGCCGGAAACCGGGTCTTCGCGCTGGAACAGCTCCATCAGCCGCTCCATCGCCTGGAATCCGATCTCGTAGCGCGGCATGGCCACCGTGCTGAGAGGCGGCTCCATCTGGGCCGCGGGCCAGATGTCATCCAAGCCCACGACGGAGAGATCTTCCGGCAGCTCCAGCCCCAGGCTGCGCGCCTCGGCCATGACCCCGATGGCCATCTGATCATTGGCCGCGAACACCGCCGTCGGCCGGTCCCGCCGCTTGAGCAGCTCCCCGGCGGCCCGGCGGCCCCCCTCCACGCTGAAATCCCCTTCGATGATCGCGACATTGGAGGCCGGGATGCCGCAGGCCGCCAAGGCGTCCAGGAAGACGGCCTGCCGCTGGCGGCTGGTGAAGAGATCCACCGGGCCGCTGATGTGGGCGAAGTGCTTGTGGCCCAGCCCGACGAGGTGCTCCACCGCCGCCTTGATGCCGGGTTCGAAATCCACGGAAATGGAGACGAGCCCGGGCGTCAGGGAGAAATCCCAGTTGACGACGCTGGCGGGGATGCCCTGCTGCGACAGCAGGCTCATCCAATCCTCGGAAGCCCGGCTGAACAGGCTGATGACGCCATCCACCCGGCGGTCGATGAGGGAATTGACCAGATCCATGCCCCGCCGGGGATCAAAACCCGTATTCCCCAGAAAGAAGCTGTAGCCCTTGGACAGCCCGGCGTCCTCGATGCCATGGATGACATCCGCGTAGAACGGATTCCCAATATCCGAGACCAGCACCCCGATCGTGTAGGTCTTGCGCACGGACAGGCTGCGGGCCACGCGGCTGGGCCGGAAGTTCATGGATTCCACGGTGGCCATGACCTTTTCCCGCGTGGCGGGCTTGATGTGCGAGAAATGACCGGAAAGCACCCGGCTCACCGTGCTCTTGGAAACGCCCGCGGCAACGGCGACATCAGCAATGGTTGGCATACCTGAGCCTTGCGAAAAATGGATCTGTCTTCACTCTGGGGCCTCCCCCAGAGTCAAGTCAAACCGAACCGCCTCCGATGGGCCGTCCCGCCATCCCCCACCGGGCTTCAAATCCCGCAAAAAAAAGGGGTTGAATCGCGAACTGCAACCGGTTTCACTCAAGCAAGCTAGAATCGCCAAAACGTCCCACGACTGGATGTCTGTGGGCTTTCAGACCAGGGAGCCTGACCCCATGCGGAAAATTGTATCTCCCCTTTCCTTCAGCCGCGTGGCGGCTCTTCTGCTGGCCTGTGGCCTGGGCGCCAGCGCCAAGGGCGTGGAAGGCATCGCCACCCAGCCCTTCGGCACGACCGCCGATGGCGTTCCCGTGCAGCTCTACACCATGACCAACGCCCACGGCATGAAGGCCTCGGTCACCAACTATGGTGCGATCGTGGTCGAGCTGACGGCCCCGGACCGCACCGGGCATTTCGATGATGTCGTGCTGGGCTTCTCGAAGCTGGATACCTACCTGCACGGCTCGCCCTACTTTGGCGCCATCGTCGGCCGCTTCGGCAACCGCATCGCCAATGGCCGCTTCACCCTGGATGGCAAGACCTACACCCTGGCCACCAATGACCATCCCGGCAATACCCCCTGCGCCCTGCACGGCGGCGTGAAGGGCTTTGATAAGCGGGTGTGGAAAGCCGAACCCGTGACCCGGAAGAACGACAAGGGCGTCAAGCTCAGCCTGCGCAGCCCCGACGGCGAGGAAGGCTATCCCGGCAACCTGGATGTCACGGTCACCTACTGGCTGACGGCCAACAACGAGCTGAAGATCGACTACTCGGCCACCACCGACAAGGCCACGCCCGTCAACATCACCCACCACGGCTACTTCAACCTGAAGGGCGAGGGCAAGGGCGACATCCTGGACCACGAGGTGACCCTGCACGCCTCCCGCTTCACGCCCGTGGACAAGGGCCTGATCCCCACGGGCAAGCTCCAGCCCGTCAAGGGCACGCCCTTTGACTTCACCAAGCCCCACACCATCGGCGAACGGGTCAACACCAACGATGTCCAGCTTCTCAATGGCGGCGGCTACGACCACAACTGGGTGCTGGACCGCAAGAAGACGGACGGCAAGAAGCTGACCCTGGCCGCAGAGGTGCAGGAGCCCACCACGGGACGGCGCATGGAGGTCTGGACCAACGAGATCGGCGTCCAGTTCTACTCCGGCAACTTCCTGGATGGCCACTTCACCGGCAAGGGCGGCGCCCCCTACATCAAGCGCAGCGGCCTCTGTCTTGAGACCCAGCACTTCCCCGATTCCCCCAACCAGAAGGCCTTCCCCACCACGATCCTGAAGCCCGGCCAGACCTACCAGTCCACCACGATCTACCGCTTCAGCGCTCGATAGATCCACGATCGCCTTCACGCAAACGGGGCTGACCAATGAGGTCAGCCCCGTTTCCTTTGGCCCAGAACCGCTTCAGAAGTTCAGGCGCGCCTCGCGGCCATCGTAGGCGACCACGCGGTCCGGCTTGCCCACGAGATCCATGCCAGCGCCATGACCGGCACCAGAGCCTTCACCCACGAGCACCACGTGGAAGCGGCGATGCTTCAGCATGCCGGGGAAGGAGCCCTTCCGCTCGCCGAGGGTCAGTTGCCGCTTGGCGTCGTCCCAACGGAACTCGATGGTCGCGTATTGGCCCTTCTCGTAGCGGTAGGTGTCGCCTTCGTCCTCGTAGAGCGTGAACCGTGCGTTCGCGCCGGGATAGACGCGCAGTTCAATGGGATCCGCGGGCTTTTCCGATGCGAATTGGACATCCGGCCCCAGGGGCAGGATCGAACCCGCCTTGACCAGCAGCGGGATGCGATCGATGGGCGCGTCCGCTTCAAGCGTCTGCCCGCCCGCCAGGGTCCGGCCAGTCCAGAAATCCACCCAGTTTGTACCGGCGGGCAGATACACGGAGCGTGTCTTGGGGCGCGGCTCCACCTGCTTCTCACGGGCGTATTGATCAGGCGTCCGCCAGCAGAGCTGGGCCTTGACGGCACCCGGCAAGGGGTTCTCGATCTCCATGGTCAGGTCGTAGGCACGACCCGCCTCCAGCTCGATGGGCGCGGTATAGCGTTCCATGGTCTCATCGGAAAGGAAGGGAATCGCCTTGCCATCCAGATACAGGTGGCGCGCGCCGAAGCTCTTGACGTGCAGCTGATGGGGCCCGGACTGGGTGGGCACCAGCTTGCCCTCCCACCGGATGGAGAAGGTGCTCTCGGTGACAAAGTCCGGACGGCCGGTGTACCACAGCAGATCGACGTTGGGCTCCACGCGCTGCAGCGAAGGCGCCTTGTGGTCCACGTCCTTGCAGTAGGTCACCGTGACGCCGGGCTGGCCGTCCTTGGTCCGCAGATTGGCCGTCGGGATGAGCGCCGTGGCCTCGGGCGGACGGTGCAGCATGTAAGACGTGACGGGGCACACCATGATCGAGGGGCCAAAGAGGTACTGATCATCGATGCCAAAGGTCCGGGTGTCCTTGGGGAAATCCATGGGAAGTCCCCGCATGATGGACTGCCCTTCGCTGGTGACTCTCCAGGCCTGCGAATAGAGGTAGGGAAGCAGCCGGTACCGCCAACGATCCGCCTTGAGCAGCGCATCGCTGAACGCGCCGAATTCCCAGATCTCGCGGGGCCCTTCGGAACCATGGGCCCGGAAGATGGGGCTGAAGGCCCCGAGCTGGAACATCCGCGTATACAGCTCCTGGTAGGCAGGCTCCTTGATGCCGCGATCGAAAACGCCGCCGTAGCTGCCCAGGACGAAACCGCCGATATCGAAGGTCCAGTAGGGGATGCCCGCCATGGAGTGGTTGATGCCCGCCGAGATCTGCCTGCGGTAGATCTCCCAGCTCGCCCCGATATCGCCGGACCAGGTGGTGGCGGCGTTGCGCTGCTGACCGGCGAATGCGGATCGCGTCAGGATGTAGGCCCTGCGCTGGTCCGTCTCGTGTCGCAAATGATCATATAACCCACCCGTTATCATCAGGGGATAGGCATTGAGATAGCGGGCCCACGATCCCAGATGGGTGTTCTCGACGCGCTTCATCTCGTATTCCGTGGATTCCTTGCTGAGCGCGTTGATGATGTCGGGCTCGGTGGAATCCTGCCACCAGCCATCGATGCCCCGGTCGTACAGCCCCTTCTTCAGGTGCTTCCAGTAGAGGTCGTTGGCCTTCGGGTTGAACGCGTCGTAGTAGCGGAACCCGGCCCACCCCGTGGGCTTGAACAGGAAGCCGCCCTTGTCCATCTCCTTGTACAGCTCGCTATCCGGCCCCAAGCCGCCCCAGATGGAGATCGCGAGATGGAAGTTCATGCCGTGCAGGGTCTTCACCATGCCGTCTGGATCGGGGTAGCGCACGGGGTCGAAGATCATGCCGCTCCAGGTCTGGTTGGTGCCCCAGTAGTTCCAGTCCTGGATCAGGTTGTCGATGGGAATGCCGCGCTTGCGGTATTCCCTGGCGATGGAGACCACCTCGTCCTGGGTGTGGTAGTGCTCCTTGCTCTGCCAATAGCCATAGGCCCACTTGCCGTACAGGGGCGCCGCGCCGGTGAGCTTCCGGTAGCCCGCGATGGCCCCGTCGATGGAATCGCCCTGCATCACGTAGTAGTCAAGGTTGTCGCCGATATCCGAAGTGACCGTCAACCCTTCGGGGCCATCCTTGAAGATGGTCTTGGAGGTGTTGTCCCAAAGCAGGCCGTACCCGTTCGTCGACACCAGGAACGGCGTGGAGGACTGCGTGTTCGCCTGCACCAGCGTGACACTGCGCCCCCGATAGTTCATGTATCCGTCCTGGTGTTGTCCCAGGCCGTAGATGCCTTCGCCGGGCGTGAGGGTGAACCGCTGGCGGAGGCTGTATCCCTTATCGCCGTTGAAGCTCACGGGCGAAAGCGTTGCTTTTCCGTCTTCCTTCAGCACGACCTCGCCCGAGGCGCGGGCAACCGTCACGCTTCCATCCGATTTGGAGATGCTCACCGTCAGCGCCTTTGAGACCAAGGCGATGGCCTCGGCGGATTCCCGACGCTCAAAAGCCAGTTCGGGCAGCTTCTCCTGGATCACGACGAGGCTCTTGCGCTCTGGCGAACCCTCCGGCAGCCACTTGGTCACGCGCACCGTATCCCCGGCGTAGAACAGCACCTGCACGTTCAGCCCCTGGGTCTTCACGACCACGCCGTGAGGGACCGCCACCGCCTGCCCCCACGCGGCCGAAGCCGGGGCGATGAACGGCGCGACGGTCACGAGGAACAGCGGCAAGGTCGTTCGGAAAGCCATCGGACACCTCATGGGGATCCTCGCATCTTACGGCAAGCTGGCCCCAGGATTCAGCATCCCGCAGGCCTTGCTACGGATCGAATGGCGTGAAGCCCTTTCAACAGACCTCCAGGATGGCCAATCCATCCTGGAGGGTGCTGCGGCCTGAGATGGGAACGATGTCACCCACGCGATAGGGGCGTCGGCGCTTGCGGTAGGCGTCGGGAAACGCGACGGCCTCGCACAGGGCGGTCTCGTCCTCAAAGCTGATGAACTGCATGGGTTCGTCCTTCTCGGTGGTGATCACCTTGTCGGCCACGACGAGGGCCCAGAAGCGCAGGTGCCGCCCGGGCCGTTCCACGTCGATGGCGCGGTTGGACGCGGCGCCGTGGCGGGCACGAGCCAGGGTGGCGGGGTGCAGTTCCAACGTCAGGCCCAGCGTCTCCATCTCCAGATCCGCGCGATCGAAGGGATCCGTGGGCCGGGGCCGCACCCCCGGAGGGACTCCGCCCAGACGCGCCCAGAGCAGGCGCGTGCGATCGCCGTCCGGCGCCCAGCGATCGAAAGCCCCCGCGCTGGCCAGGGCCTCCACCGTGGGCAGGGATAGCTCCACGCGGCGCAAGAGCTCGTCGAGTTCCTGGAAGGGGCCGTGGCGGCCGCGCTCCAGAAGCATCGCCCGGACCTCGTCCTCCCGCGCGCCCTTCACCTGCATCAGCCCCACGCGCAGGCCCTGCTCGCCTTCGGCGGTGAATTCCCAGTTCGAGCGGTTCACGTCGGGGCCACGCACCACGAGGCGATGGCGGCGCGCGTCGCCCAGGTAGGCGATGGCTGGGTAGTAGCCGCCCTGGTTCGTGATGACGCTGGCGAAAAAGATCGCCGGATGGTGGGCCTTGATCCAGGCGCTTTCGAAGCTCACCTGCGCGTAGCTGGCCGAGTGCGGCTTGCAGAACGAGTAGCCCCGGAAGCTGCGGATCATCGTCCAGGCTTCGAGGATGACGGATTCGGGGATCCCGCGCGCGGCGCTATCGGCCCTGAACGCGGCCTCGAAGCCCGGCAGCTTGCGGGAGCAATCCGCCTTGCCCAGCAGCTTGCGCAGGGCGTCGGCCCGGTCGTGGTCCCAGCCCGCCAGCTCCATGGCGACGCGAACCACGTCCTCTTGGTACGCCAGCACGCCGAAGGTCTCGGAGAGCAGATCGGCGAAGACGGGGTGCGAGGGCACGAAGGGTTCCTCGCCGCGCTTGCGCTTCACATAGCTATCGATGCAGTGATGGGCGGCGGGGCGGATCAGGCTGGAGTGGATCACCAGGGTCTCGAAATCGCCCTGCCCCACCCGCTGCTGAAGCTGGCGCGTGGCGGGGCTTTCCACGTAGAAGACGCCGACGCTATCGCCCCGGGCCAGCAGCGCCTGCGTCTCCGGGTCATGGCGCGACGTGGTGCCGGGATCCTGCGGCGTGCGATCCCCCAACACGCGATAGGCGTCACGGATGACGGCGAGGCTTCGGTTGCCCAGCAGATCGATCTTCACCAGTCCGTAATTCTCGACGCCCTCCTTGTCCCACTGCGTGATCGAGACATTCTCTTTCGCGGGGGCGGGCTGGAAAGGCACGTGCTGCCAAAGTTCGCGGGGCGTGATCACCGTGCCGCCGGGATGAACCGAGAGCTGGTGGAAGTGCCCCAGCAGCGCCTCGGCCTGATGGAGGATGGGAAGCCACTGCGGCTGGGCCCGGGCGCTTTCGATGCCGCCATCCCAGCCGCGCACGAAGCGCGCCAGGGATTTCAGTTCGGTGTCGGGCCGCCCGTGGGCCATGGCCACGGCCCGCAGCGCGCCCTTGGGCTTGAAGAACACGTGGTTGGCGACCATGGCCACCCGCTGGCGCCCATAGCGTTCAAAGGCGGACTGGATGACCGCGTCGCGTTCATCCCAGGCGAAGTCGATGTCCAGATCGGGGGGATCCTTGCGCGCCTCGGTGAGGAAGCGCTCGAAGACCAGATTCGTATCGATGGGATCGACGTTGGTGAGTTCTAGACAGTAACTGACCAAACTGGCCGCCCCGCTGCCGCGCCCGCAGGTCCGCCCGGGCGCCTGAGCCACGAGATCCTGCACCAGCAGGAAGTAGTCCGCGAAGCCCTTGCGGTGAATCAGGTCCAGCTCGTGGCGCATGCGGGCTTCCACCTTGGCCGCCAGACGCCCCTGCCCGTCCGTGCCGTAGCGCCTGTGCGCGCCGCGCAGGACGCGCTCGCGCAGCTCCGCGTCGCAGTCGCCGCCTTCCAGCCCCAGGGGCCCGGCATTCACCCAGCCCCCCCAGTGGATGGACCAGCCCCGGATCCGTTCCAGAATGGCGGCGGTAGCTCTGGCGATGCGGGGTTCGGCCATGGGGAAGCGCTGGCTCCAGGACGCCTGATCCACCGTCGCGTCCCCCAGATCCCAAAGGGGCTGGGTGCGGGTCAGGGTGCTTTGGCTATGGATGGCCCGCTTGAGGCGATGGAGTTCCA
>DAOPYE010000027.1:0-5189 GCA_035352715.1 Holophaga sp.
CCTCAAGCGCGTCACGCGCCTGGTGGACGAGCACAAGGCCACGGCCGACGGCCTGCCCGCCAAGGATCAGCTCACGTCCGCCGAGAAGGCCCTGCTCGTGAAGCTGCATCAGACGCTCGCCAAGGTCACAGATGATCTCAGCCAGCGCTACCAGTTCAACACCCTGCCCAGCGCCCTGATGGAACTGATCAACGTGCTCTACGATCTGCCCGCGGATAGCCCCAATCGCGGCCCCGTGCTGCAGCACGCGCTGTCCATCTTCGTGCGCATGATGTCGCCCGCCGCGCCGCATGTGGCCGAACAGCTCTGGGCGACGCTTGGTGGCGACGGCTTCTGCATGCACGCCCCGTGGCCTGAAGCGGATCCCACCTGGCTGCAGGCGGATGAAGTGACCGTCGTGGTCCAGGTCAACGGCAAGCTGCGCGGCCGCATCCAGATTGCCGCCAGCGCCAGCGAAGACGACCGCAAGACTGCTGCCCTGGCTTGCGCCGAAGTGAAGCCCCACCTCAAAGGCAAGGAGATCGTGAAGGTCATCGTCCCCCCGGGCGGCAAGCTCGTCAGCATCGTCGTCAAGGGCTGAGAACCGTCACATCCCGCAAGCGCCAAGCTGTCACGATGCACGGGTGCAGGGTCTGGGATGCTGGGTCTTCACGATCGAGCAAGCCATGACCCCTCATTCTTCATCCAGCGATTCCGGCGCCATCTCCCTTGAACAGCCGGGCCATCTGACCTCGAGCCTCTCTGAGGCTCGGCAGATCCACGAGAAGCGGGGTGGCTATCTCTTCCGCATGGCGGGCGTATTCCTGATCTGCTCGTACGAGGAAGCCCTCCAGTGGGGCTGGAGGCCGGAGGAGCTGAAGCACCTGCGCTGTCGGCCCGCGCCATCCGAGCCTCGGAAGGCCGTCACCCGGCCTGCTGACACGCGGATGCGGAACGCTTAGGATCAAGAGAGGCTTCGCGTTGGAGCCCGTTGTTTGAGGCCCCGATGACCCAGCTTGATCTCGCTTCCGGCCTATTGGATGCAGGCGCGGTGCGACTTTCGCCCAAATCCCCCTTCACCTGGGCTTCGGGGCTGAAATCGCCCATCTACTGCGACAACCGGCAACTGCTGGGTTTCCCCGAACTGCGGCGCGCCATCGCGCAGGCGCTGGCGGCACGGTCAGCGGAGCGCAACCCCACCCTCATTGCCGGAACCAGCACCGCCGGAATCCCCTGGGCGGCGCTCGTGGCCGATATCCTGAACCTGCCCATGGCCTACGTGCGCCCCGAGCCCAAGAAGCACGGCATGGGCCGCCAGGTCGAAGGCCCCCATGCGGACGGGCACAGGGTCGTGCTCATCGAGGATCTGATCAGCACCGGCGGCAGCAGCGTGAAATGCGTGGAAGCCCTGCGGCACGAGGACGCCGAGGTGCTGGAAGTGCTTGCCCTCTTCAGCTACGGCCTACCCCAGGCGGATGAGACCTTCCACGCCGCGAACACGCCCCTGCGCGTGCTCACCACGTTCGAGGAACTGGCAAAGCGTGCCAGCGAGAAAGCCATCCTGGACGCCCAGGACCTCGCCTCGTTGACCGAATGGCGGCAGGACACCGTCGCCTGGAGCAAGCGCCACGAATAATGTTTGCGGCTAACGTTTCCAGCTAACGTTCCCGGCCCGATGCCCATGGGAGACAGTCCATGTCCAAGTTGAATCCGATCCTTGGCCTTTGCGTGATCTCCTTGGGATGCGCCATCCCGAAGCCAGCTCCCACGACGTTGATCCCCTACCACCAGGGCCCCTGGGAACAGACGATCGGCTATTCGCAGTCCATCACCGCGGGCAACCGCATCCATGTGAGCGGAACCGTGGGCGCGGACGCCTCGGGCTTTCCCAAGACCATGGAAGGCCAGATGAAGGCGGCGCTCGCCACCATCGAGGCCACCTTGAAACAGCAGGGCGGATCGCTTCAGGATGTGGTCGCGGAGCGCATCTACACCACGGATATCGAAGCCCTGAAACGTTGCCAGGACGTGCGCAAACAGGCCTACAGCGGCCATCTGCCAGCGGCCACCTGGGTGGAAGTGCGCAGGCTGTACGAACCTGAAGCCCTGCTGGAGATCGAAGTCGAGGCCCTGAGGCGGCGATGACGCGCATCTACACGCGCACCGGCGATACGGGCGAAACGGATCTCTACGGCGGCGATCGCGCCTCCAAGGCCTGTCGGCGCCTGGAGGCCTGTGGCGCACTGGATGAGCTGAACTGCGCCATCGGCATCCTGCGCCTGCACGCGTCCCCCGAAGCCAACCCCCCGCTGGAGCGCATCCAGAACGATCTCTTCGTCCTGGGCTCCCACCTGGCGGCGACGCCTGGACGGCTGGCTTCACTCAAGGATCGACTGCACCAAGGCCTGTGGCCCATCCCGGACATCGAAGCGGATATCGACCGGCTGATGGCCCTGGCGCCATCCCTAACCACCTTCGTGCTGCCGGGCGGCAGCCCCGGCGCGGCGCATGCCCACTGGGTGCGCAGCCTGTGCCGCCGCGCCGAGCGGCGCGTCGTGAGCCTGAACGCCGAATCGCCCCTGGAACCCGAGTTGCTCATCTACGTGAACCGGCTCAGCGACTGGTTCTTCGCCCTTGCCCGCGCCGAGAACGCACGGTTGGGCCAGCCCGACACCCTCTGGAAATCCTGATTCGGAGCCATCTTGCGCGCCTTGATCCTTACGCTCGCCCTGGCGGGCCTTTCCGCCGCATCGACGGCCGCCCGGGCCCAGGACGCGCCCTCGCACTGGGGCCCCGTGGGCCTTGCGATCACCGTGCACACCAGCCTGCCCCTGGGCAGCCTGTCCCAGGATGTCCATGGACACGTGGGATTCGGGCTCGGCGTCCATGTCCCCCTGCAGATCAGCGGCCATCAGGTGCTGCGCCCCAGCTTCGAGTGGACGGGATTTCGCATCAATGACCGCAACCTGGGCGCCCGCGCCTTCGCCTCGATGTTCGATGCGGACTACGCCGAGGATCGGCTGGTGCTGCGCAGCTACAAGCTGAGCCTGGACTACCTCTTCTTCCAGGGACCGGATGGCGTGGGGCCCTACCTCATCCTCAGCGGCGGGGTCCAGCGATCGCGCCTCTACCTGGAACAGCGCACCGTCACGAACAGCGATGGCAGCGGAGACCAGCAGGTGGACCCCATCGCCACCTGGGAACCCGCGGATACAGCGTGGTTTGGCGGCGGCATCGGCTATCAGGCCGCGAGCGGCGTGCTGATGGAATGCCGCTACGCCAACTGGCGCTACCGGGCCGAACCGGGCATCCCCCTCGATAACACCTGGCCCGGGACGACCCACGTCCTGCGGGAAGCCCACAGCCTGACCTTCGCCGTGGGCGGCCGGTTCTAGCGGAATCTACGCGCCTTCCCGGCAGCTCAACAGCCGCGCTTCCGCCCAGCGCAGCCAGTTCTCGGTGGCGATGACGCCTTCGCCGTGGCGCATGCGGTGGAAGTGATGGATCAGGTGCCGGATGGTGCGCGGGATCGCCGGGGCGAACTGGCAGCGCTTTCGATGGACGATCTGATGGCCGAAAGTCCCTAGGGCCTTGAGGTTGCGCTGCAGGGCGCTGAGATTCAGCTCCTCCCAGAGCAGGACTTCGGACCAGCCCAGGGTTTCCAGCGCGCGCTCCACCATGATCTGGCGGGCTTCTTCCGACCAGTCCCAGTAGCCGTCGAACAGGATCGACGCCAGATCGTACGTGGCCGCGCCTTTGCGGGCGTCCTGGAAGTCGATGGTCACCAGGCGATCGCCGTGCACCATCAGGTTGCGAACGTGGAAATCGCGATGCACCAGGAAGCGTGCGCGGCTCTCCAAGGCGCCGTGCACCTCGACCATCATGCGATCCAGCCATCCGGGCGGATCCTTCTGCAGGAAATCCTGGAAAAAGTTCTGGCGGCAGTATTCCCACTCGAACTCGAACTTGGCCTTATCGAAGGACCGAAGCATGAAGAAGGCACGCGAGGGCGCCGCCTCGGTCAGCAGGCCCATCCACATCGAAAGCTGCTCGCCGATCTCAGCAGCCCAGCGATTTTCTTCCTCGGGATGCTGAACGAGCCGCTGTTCCAGGCTGACATCGCCCAGATCCTCCAGCAGCATGGCGCGGCCCTCGTCCCAGAACTGGATCGTGGTGGGCACGCGCACGACCGGATCCAGGTAGGCCTGCAGCGCCCGGTAGTCGTAGTAGGGATCATCAGGCTTTTCGGGATCCGGATCCGGATACAGCACCACCAGGGCCGTGCCCAGGGTGCTGTGATCCACGCGGAAGTACTGGCGTGCGCCCGCATCCCCGACCAGGGGACGGGCGTTCGTGCAGGCCCAGCGTTCCAACGCGACGGTCAGCCGTTCGTTCATGCCTGCAGTGTACCTGCAAGAAGGCCTTCGAAACCGCTGCGGGATCGAAGGCCTTCTCATGGTGTATGGCGTTCAGGGAATCTGGGGCTGCGCCAATCGGCCCAGCAGCTGGTTGACCATGCTGCGCGCCATGGCCCTGGGCACAACCGCCCGGAAGCCGCCGGATTCGATGGCCATCTCGGCTGGCAGGATGAACAGGGACATGGCCCGCGTGAAGAGGTTCATCCGAACCCAGGCCTCCAGCACCATCAAATCGCCCTGTTGGCCCTGATGCTGTTCAAGACTCAGCATCATGGGCGCCACCAGAAAACCGATCCCCTTCTGGTACAGGCGCCCGATGCTGCTGGACTTCCGGGCTGTGTATCCGTGCCTGGACGCCCATTCCGAGACGATGGACCACACATCCATCTCCGTCTGGAACTCGATCCGCGTGCGTGAAGACATGAAGCCTATCCGCGGATCATGCCGGCGATCTTGCTCGCCACGGGCATATTCCACTTCTCACCGCCGAAGGCCTTGATCCAGCCCAGGATCATGCCGCCCAGGACCGCCACCAAGATGCCGAGCCCCAGCAGGGTGCTGACGATGCCCAGGTTCGCCGCTGCCAGCACAAAGCCGAGAACGGTCGCGACGATTTCCACCGCGATGATCGTCACGAAAAAGCCCAGGCCCTGGGCCGCGTGCCAGTAGACGTACTCCTTCTGGGGATCTTCCTTCTGGCTCTTGAACATCAGGAAGGGGATGAGAGAGAAGATCCCGAAGTAGGACAGGAAGAGGAAGACCTTGTCTCCATCGTTGTAGGGGGTGACGTTG
>DAOPYE010000027.1:5289-12083 GCA_035352715.1 Holophaga sp.
CGTTGTAGGGGGTGACGTTGCCGCTCATGATGCCTCCGAGGAATGAAAGTGGCGTTCAAATGCCCATCGAAAGGGCATAGACGGAGGTTATCGAACGGATGGATACGCAAACATGACGGTTGATTTCTTCACCGGTGTGACAGTTGGCAACTACAAGCCCAGCCGCACCTGGCGGCCATCTTCGTCAAACCAGAAGGCATCGTGATCCACAAAGGCCGGGTTCATGCGCGCGCCCGGACCCAGGATGCAGCGCTGCAGTTTTCCCGCAGGAACGGCCTGGGGATGCACGTAGCATCCGGATACGCGGCCCTCCGCTTGCGGCGCGAGTCTGGCTGCGGCGTCGATGAGCTGATCCGGCGATCCGATTTCGATCCAGGGAAAGGGGCTGACCACGATGCCCGCGTGATGCTTCAAGCGTGGCAGGATGTCCGCCTTGACGTCGGCCGGTCCCGCTTCGGGCAGCAGCGCCAGAGCCTGCGCCCCCCACAGCGACGCGCCCGTGAAATGGTACGGGCCTTCGCCGGTTTCGCCCTTGGGCAGCACCCGCCCCTGGCGATCCAGCCAGACGGGATTCCATGGCCCGCCGGGATGGGGCACGAGCAGCCAGCTCAGTTCCGCGCCCCTGCGGCGATGTTCTGCGATGAAGGCCTGCCAGGGGATATCCGCCAGGGCGTCCCCATTCCACACGGCCAGCGGATCCACGGCGCGACCGCGCGCGTGCATGAGGCCGCCCGCCGATCCCAGCAGCGTCGGTTCGCGGAACACCGTCAGTTCGCCCTGCGCCGCCAGCTCCAGCCGATCCGCCAGATGATGGCCGTTGCACGCGATCTGTGCCAGCCCCGCGTCCCGCATGGCGCGGCCCGCCAGCGCCAGCATGGAGACGCCGTTCAGGGTCCACGCGGGCTTGGGCAGCACACGCGAAAGCACACCCATCCGCGTGCCCAGCCCCGCCGCCAGGATGAAACCATCCAACGGCTTCACAGCTCGTCCTCGCGATCCGGCTGGTCTTCTGGAGCCGCCGGGGTCACCTCGCGACGCAGCAGGAACTTGTGCGGAGCCATGCCGCGCATTTCCAGCACGCGAATGCGCCAGCCCTGGAGCCTCAACTCGTCGCCCACGGTGAGGATGCGGCCGAGCTGCTCCTGGAAGAAGCCGCCAAGACTCACGGAATCCGTCGAGGCCTCCAGGCGCAGATCCAGGTGGTCCTCCAGCTGCTCCAGCGTCACCGTGCCCTCGGCCAGCCAGGTGCCGCTGCGGGTCTGGCGCAGATTGATCGCCTCGCGATCGAACTCGTCCTGAATCTCGCCCACCAGCTCTTCCAGCACATCCTCCAGCGTCACCAGGCCGTCGATACCGCCGTGTTCGTTCACCACCAGGGCCAGGTGCTGTTTCTGTTTCTGGAAATCCAGCAGCAGATCCTGGATCAGGCGCATCTCGGGCACCAGGAACGCTGGACGCGCCAGGGCGCGCAGATCCACGTCCGATGCGCTCTCGTTGATGGCCCAGAGCAGTTCCTTGATGTGGATGACGCCCACCACATGATCCAGATCGCCATCCACGACGGGCATGCGCGTATGCGGGGAAACGCGCGCCAGGGCCAGGTTCTCGGCCAGCGGGGCGTTGAGATCGAAGCAGATCACCTTGGCGCGGGGGATTGCCACCTCTCGCACCGTGCGGCGCGAGAAATCGAAAAGGTTCTCGATGAGATCCTTGCGCGCCAGCTCCAGGTTGCCCCAGGCCTGGCTCTTGACCAGCATGCGCTTGAATTCCTCTTCGGAGGGCGGCCGGTCCTCCATGCGAGCGCTCTCCGCCTTGACGCCCAGCATTCGCCCCACATGCCGCGTGAGCAGGAGCAGCACCCAGGTGATGGGCCAGATGAGGCGGGACCAGATCAGCAGGGGTCGCGCCGTCCAGATGGCCCAGCTGGTGGATGAGCGGATCGCGACGCTTCGCGGCAGCAGCTCCGCCAGCACCACCTGGAGCACGGTGATGGAAAGCAGCCCGGCGGTGGAACCCAGCACCAGGCCCACATGGGGCCACGGCAGGAACCCGAAGACCGTCCGGAACCAGCCCACGAACAGATCCTCGCCCGCGGCGCCCAGGGTGATGGTGAGCAGCGTGATGGCGACCTGGATGCTGGACAGGTGCTGGTCGAGCCGCCGATGCACCTCCAGGGCCCACGCGGCCTTCGGATGACCATTCTCGAGCATCGCTTCGAGCTGGGTGGCGCGCACGCGGACGGCGGAGAACTCCGCCACCACGAAGAATCCCGTGAGCAGGATGAGGATGGGCGTGGCGACCATCGCGCCCACGTTCAGGGAACTTGCTTCCATCAAACCGGCGTCAGAAGGGGCGGGTCAGATCGGAGGCCCGCCGAATGTTGTTCTCGAGATCGGAAATGGCGACGGTCAGGGCCTCCAGGCGCGCGGAGCGTTCGCTGAGGTGGCCATCCAACTCCTGCTTCTCGCGTTCCAGCGTGCCGATGCGGTCCCGTTGGGCCTCGAGCGTGGCGTTCAGGCGGCCCATGAGGGCCTCCTTCTCGTCCAGTCCGCGCAGCAGCTCCATCTGCTGGCGCTCGTGCTGAAGCTGGAGCTGCTCCTGCTGCTGTTCCAGTTCCAGGACGCGGTCCCGCAGGGGCTGCAACTCCCGGGTCGCGGATTCGGCGCGCTCCGCCGTGTCCGCGAGCTCCGCGCGCAGCTGCGTCTCGGCGCCCCGCAGTCCTTCCAGCTCCTGCTGGCGATCGGCCAGGGCGCGCTCGCCCTCGGAAATGTGTTTCTCCAGCTCGCCCAGCTGGGCTTCGAGGGACTGCACGCGCTCGCGGAATCCTTCGAGTTCGGCCAGTTCGCGCTGCTGGGCGCGCAGCGTCGCTTCCAGGCCGGCGACATCGACATGAGCGGCCTCCACCTGGCGGGCTTTTTCGCCCAGTTCGCCCTCGGCGCTTTCCAGGCGGCCCTGAAGCTCCTGGCGCTCGCGTTCGCGCTCCGAAAGCAGGGTCTGGGCTTCGACCAACTGGCGTTCGAAGTCCTCGGCCCGCCGCTGTTGATCGGAAGCCGCGTCCCGCTGTCCTTGAATCTCCGCCTGCAATCCACTCAGATGTTCGTCCTGTTCCTGGATGCGGCGGGCCAGCTCATCCCGCTCGCCCTCGGCGCCCCGCAGGGGTTCCAGCTCGGCCTGGAGCCGGTCCCGTTCGGCCTCCGTCTCCGCCAGGCGCTGTTCCAGTTCCTGCGCACGGCCCGCGAGGCCATCGCGATCCTGCTCGATCTCCCGGAGCCGCTGCTCGGAGGCATCCAGGCGTCCCTGCAGTTCAGAGCGCTGGGCCTCTCCCGATTCGGCGCCGCTGTGAAGCTCGGAAAGACGGCCCTCGAGCGATCCCAGCTCCTGGGCCTTCTCGGCCAGCTGCCGGTTCAAGTCCTCCACGCTCGCGTTCAGCTCGCCCTGGCTCTCATTCAGGCGATTGCGCTCGCCCTCCAACCCTTGCGCGCGCTCCTGTTGGGCGCGGGCCTCGGACTGGGCTTCGGCCAGGGAGGCTTCCAGCTCCTGCGTCCTGGCTTCCAGTTCGCGCAACCGCTGTTGCACGTTTTCCGCAGCTTCGCGCTGCCGGTCCATCTCGTCCAGATTGCGCGTGGCGGCGTCGTGGACCCGCTGGAGATCGCCCAGCTCGCGCTCTTTCTGCTCCAGGTTCTCGCTCGAGGTCTGCAGCTTGTATTCGAGATCTTTCACCCGGGCTTCCAGCAGGGCGACCTTGCCCGCATCCGGGGAGGGCGCGATGGCCTGGATCTTGGGCGGGATGGCAAAAGCCACGGTGGCCATCGAAGGCGCCTTGGGCAGCGCCGGGTGCGCTTCGGGAAGCGGCGGAAGGGCCGGAACCTCGGCGGGTTTTTCGTCCACTTCCAGCTCGGTCTTCAGGCTTTCCAGCCACTCATCGCCCAGATCCGAACCCGAGAGATCGCCCAGGGGATTATCCGGATCCATCGCCCGGGGAGGCACCACACCCGAGAGCTCGCTCACCAGGGAGGCGCTGACCATGGGCTTGTGCAGGTACAGATCCGCCTTGCCTTTCAGGCTTTGATGGCGCGCGTATTCCTCGGCGGTGGCCTTCGCGCTAATGAGCGCCACCTTCAGCTCACCCAGCTTGGGATTCTTGCGAATCGTGGAGCACAGGGCGTAGCCCTTGTTCTCCGAGACTTCCACACAGATGAGCACCGCCGCGTATTCGCCGGATTCGAGGCGCTGGATGACGCCATCGGTGCCGTATGAAAAATCCACGTCGAAAGCGGATTCCAGCGCGACTTGGTGATCCTTGATGAATCTCCTGTCGCTGTCCACGAGGAGGAGGCGCTGGCCCATGGGCAATTCCTTGAAGAGGGAGGTTCAGTCTAGCGCACTCTACGAAAAAGAACCGCCGGGCAGTGGCCCAACGGTTCTTTCATCGCGAAGCCCTTGCGGCTACTTGGCCGGAATGGCGAGGGTGACCTGCCCTCCCCGGACACGGACGCCCAACAGAAGGGGCTTGCCGTTGGCTTTTTTCACCTGCGCGTTGAACTCGGAGACGGTCTCCACCGCCTTGGTCCCCACGGCGGTGATCACCATGCCCTCGCTGAGCCCCTTCTCGGCGGCCTTGGAGCGGGCCGAGACGTACGTCACCAGCAAGCCTTTGACCTCCTCGGGCACGCCGTATTGATGGCGCGTGGCGGCGCTCAGGGGAGCTACGGTGAAGCCGTATTCCTTCTCCAGGTTCAGCTCCTTGCCGTCCGCGTCCTTGGGCGAGGCCTCATCGTCCTCCCCGCCATTGGCGGAAGCGGCCTTCTCGATTTCCCTGCGATCGCCCAACACCACGGGAATCTCCTTGGCTTTGCCATCGCGGATGACGGAGAGCTTCACCGTCTCTCCGGCCCGGCGACTGGCGATGGCGGCGATCAGCTCCTCCTTGCTCGTCACCTTCTGTCCATCCACGGCGGTGATGACATCCAGATTCTGGACACCCGCTTTCGCCGCCGCCTGGCCGCGTTCCACGCTGCTGACCACGACGCCTTCCTTCACACCCAGGGAGGCCTGGAAGTCCTTGTCTAGATCATCGGGGCGAATGCCCAGGTAGCCGCGGCTGACGGGCTTGCCTGTGTGCAGTTCCTTCAGGATGTTCTTCACCTGGTTTACGGGCACCGCGAATCCCAGGTTCTGGCCATCGGGGTTGATGGCGGTGTTGATGCCAATGACTTCGCCGCGCAGGTTCAGCAGCGGGCCACCGGAATTGCCGCGGTTGATGGCCGCATCCGTCTGCAGGAAGGAACCGATGCCCGAAGCCAGGCTGCGTCCCTTGGCACTGATGATGCCCTGCGTGACCGTGTGCTCCAGGCCCAGCGGGTTTCCGATCGCCACGACCCATTCGCCCACCTTGGCTGCATCGCTATCGCCCAGCTTGGCGAAGGGCAGATGCGCGGCGTCGATCTTGATGAGGGCGATATCCAGTTCCTTGTCCTTGCCCAGCACCTTGGCAGGATAGGTCTTGCCGTCGGACATCTTGACCTCGATGGAGGCCTCGCCGCCGCGGATGCCCTCGATCACGTGATGATTGGTGAGAATCTCGCCATCGGCGGAAATGATCACGCCCGAACCGCCCGCCACCACGCGATCCACATCGTCTTCCTGGTTGCGCGGCGCGCGCGGCTGGGGGCGCTGGGGCGAGAAGAACCAGTCGAAGAACTCATCCCCGGAACCCGGTCCCAGCGCACTCCGCCGCCGATTCTTCACGAAGCTCGTATTGGTGATGGCCACAACGGTCGGGTTGAGCTTCTCGGCCACCTGGGCGATGGGCGGCAAACGGTCGGCGTCTTTCGCGTCCACCGTCACGGGCGCGTCCGTCTGGGCCTTGCCCACCCAGCGATAGCTCAAGCCCATGCCAGCCGCCATGCAGGCACCGGCGAAAAGGGAAAGCCCGATGATCTGTTTTGCTTGGCGTTTCATTGCTTGCATCTGATTACCTCACAAACGTCCCCACATGGCTGGGGTATGCCAGACATGATGCCACCGCCCAAAAGGTTTCCGCTCTGGTCAGAAGCCTCGCTTCGCGCTATCCTGGTTGACCGCAATGGCGGATGTAGTTCAGTTGGTTAGAGCACTGGATTGTGATTCCAGTTGTCGTGGGTTCGAGTCCCATCATCCGCCCCAACACCCAGAAGGCCCCGCAACCGCGGGGTCTTCGAGTTCTTATGGAAGTTGGATGGACAGACCCCAGACCCCCCCCTGGCGCCATGGGCCGATCACCGCAGAAAGCCGCTTTTCCCCGCATCCGTTTCGACCTCACAATGAGGCCATGTCCTTCAGCGAACTTCGGCGCTACCGGCGAGCCAATGTGGATTCGGGCCATTTGATGCAGTTCAAGGCCCTGGGGCGCTTTTTCCTGGGCCTGCCCGTCGTGACCGTGGGCGCCGGGGGCTGCTGCGTCCACATCTCCACCACGCTGGCGGGCGATCTCAAGCCGGATACGCCCCTGAGCCGCATCCTGATCCAGCACCCAGAACTGCCGAGAACCCTGCTGGAGGGCCGTATCTCGTGGATCCGCGGCCGTCAGCCGGGCCTGCACAGCGACATCGTGGAAATGGGCATCGAGTTCCAGGACCCCGATCCCACGTTCGTGGAAGTGGTCGATGCCTACGTCCTCAAGCTCCTGAAAGAGGCGTAGCGCGCTCTGCACCAGAGCCGGAACCGGTCCAGGTAGAGGTAGGCCACCGGCATCGTATAGAGCGTCAGCATCTGGCTGAACAGCATGCCGCACATGATCGCAATGCCTCGGGGGC
>DAOPYE010000027.1:12183-28927 GCA_035352715.1 Holophaga sp.
AGCGTCAGCATCTGGCTGAACAGCATGCCGCACATGATCGCAATGCCTCGGGGGCAGCGTCTGACCTGCTTATCGTGAGCCCACGCGCAGGCCTCGCAACTCCCGCGTCAAGGCTTTCCGCAGATTCCGGCTTGATGCAGACTGGCCGCATGGACCGCGACTACCAGACCTTCCTCCAAGAACTCGAAGCGGCTAATGAACTGCGGCGCATCACCGTCGAGGTGGATCCGGTGCTCGAGATCGGAGCCATCGCGGATCGCGTGGCGAAGCAACCGAACGGGGGCCCGGCGCTGTTTTTCGAAAACGTCAAAGGCTCCCGCCTTCCCGTAGCCATGAACGTCTATGGAAGTCCGAGGCGGATGGCGATGGCGCTGGGGGTGGACCGCGAACCTCGCGGCCTGGACGCCATCGGGGATCGCATCGAGGCGCTGATCCAGGAGGCCATGCCCAAGCCGGGTTCGGGCTTTCTCGACAAGCTCGCCAAGCTGCCGCTCCTGGCCGATGTCTCCAGTTGGATGCCCAGGACCGTCCGGCATGGACGCTGCCAGGAGGTCATCCTGCGCGGCGAAGACGCCCGGCTTTCGGATCTACCCGTGCTCACGACGTGGCCCGAGGACGGCGGTCCCTTCATCACCATGGGCATGAGCCATCTGCGCCACAAGGACGGCAGGCGCAACATGGGTCTGTACCGCCTGCAGGTCCACGACGATCGCACGCTGGGCTTCCACACCCAGATGCACCACGACGGCGCGCAGGCGCGGACGGGCTACGGATCGGGCGAACGCATGCCGGTTTCCGTAGCCTTCGGTGGCGACCCGGCCCTGCTCTACGCGGCTACCGCGCCGCTTCCGCCCTTTCTCTCGGAAGTCATGTTCACGGGCTTCCTGCGCGGCAAAGGCGTGGAGATGGTGCGCTGCGTGAGCAATGATTTGGAGGTCCCCGCCAATAGTGAGATCGTCATCGAGGGCTGGGTGGACCCCGCCGAATTGCAGCGAGAGGGCCCCTTCGGCGATCACACGGGCTACTACTCGCTGGCCGACGACTATCCCGTTCTGCACGTGGAAGCCATCACGCACCGCAAGAACCCCGTTTTCCCGGCCACCATTGTCGGCCGCCCGCCCCAGGAGGACGCTGCCCTGGGACTGGCCACCGAGCGGATCTTCCTGCCCTTGCTGCGCTTGGTCCTGCCAGAAATCGTGGATATACACCTGCCCGCGGCGGGTGGCTTCCACAACCTCGTCATCGTCGCCATCCGCAAGGCCTTCCCGGGCCATCCCCAGAAAGTCATGAACGCGATCTGGGGCACGGGCCAGATGATGTTCAGCAAGGGCATCGTGGTGGTGGACGAAGACATCGATCCTCACGATCTGAATGAGGTGCTGTTCCGCGTGACCTCCAATGTGGACCCCCGGCGCGACATGCTCTTCACGGACGGCCCGCTGGACGCGCTCGATCACGCCAGCGATCGCTTTGCCTACGGAAGCAAGATCGGCATCGACGCCACGCGGAAGAACAAGCCCTTCGACGCCTTCCCCCGCGAATGGCCGCGGGACCTGACATTCCCGGAAGCGATCCTGGATCGCGTCACACAGCGATGGAGCCTATACGGGCTTTGATGGGATCGCTTTGCTCAACGGGCAGGCCCCAGCGGGCACATCACGCGGCCTCGAGAAACGATGCGTTTCGCAACGCGCACACATCCTGTTTGATCTAGGCTCGGATCGGGCGACCGAAGGCATGGCGGCCGACGCACCCGGCGCCGACGCGCCGACCGCCATCTGTATTATTATTCGACATTTTTTGAAAAATACGATGCAACAGGCAACACTTTTGTCGTAACATTGCCTGGACGTTTTCCATGCCTGATCCAGACGCGTGCTGCGGATCGGGTGGGGTGTTCTTTGCTCGAAAGCCGCGGCGGGCTCCCAGGGACCCGCCGCGGCTTTCTCACGGAAACGCGCGCGGCCTGGAAGCTCTTGCTCTCTGCGCCCGTCGCTGGGAGGCAAGTTCATGAACAACATCGCTCCGGCCGACACGCTCTTCGTTCTGCTGTCCGCCGCCCTGGTCATGCTGATGACGCCCGGACTGGCCTTCTTCTACGGCGGAATGGTTCGCAAGAAGAACGTCCTCAGCGTCCTGACGCACTGCTTCGCGGCGCTCTGCCTCATCGGCCTGTTCTGGGTGCTGGCGGGATACAGCCTGGCTTTCGCGCCGGGGCGCGGATTCTGGGGCGGCTTCGCCTGGTTGGGTCTGCGCGGTGTCGGGTTTGTGCCCTTCGCCGAATATTCGGCCACGGTGCCCAACAATGTCTTCATGATCTACCAGGGCATGTTCGCAGTGATCACGCCGGCCCTCATCGCAGGCGCCTTCGCGGAACGCATCAAGTTCTCCGCCTTCATGCTGTTCATCCTGCTCTGGACGGCGCTGGTCTATGCGCCCGTGTGCCACTGGATCTGGGGCAGCGGCGGATGGTTGCGCAACCTGGGCGTCCTGGATTTCGCGGGCGGGCTCGTCGTGCACACGACCGCCGGCATCGCGTCCCTGGTAACGGCCGTCATGATCGGCCGACGCAATCTGCGACATGCGCCCACCCCCCACAACCTGCCCTTCGTCGTCCTGGGCACGGGGCTGCTGTGGTTCGGATGGTTCGGGTTCAACGCCGGCTGCGCGCTGGCCGTGAACAGCGTGGCCGCCAACGCCTTCATCAACACCAACACCTCCGCCGCCACCGCCGGCCTGACGTGGTGCGTGCTGGAATGGGTCAAGAACGGCAAGCCCACCCTCTTCGGCATCGTGACGGGCGTCATCGCGGGCCTAGCCACGGTGACGCCCGCCGCCGGGTACGTTTCTCCCATGGCCTCCGTGGCGATCGGACTTCTGGCGTCCCTGGTCTGTTTCGTCAGCGTCGCGATCCTGAAGCCCAAATTCGGGTATGACGACACACTGGATGCCTTCGGCGTTCATGGCGTGGGCGGCGTCCTGGGCTCGATCTTGGTGGGCGTGTTCGCGCGCAAGGCGCTGAACCCCGCGGGCGCCGATGGTCTGATCGCCGGGCACGGACACCAGGTCCTCATCCAGCTCGCCGCGGTGGGCGTCACGGTTGTCTTCACGTTCGGCGTCACCTGGCTGCTCTTCAAGGCGATCGACGCCCTGATCGGCATGCGCGTGAGCAGCGATGAAGAGATCCAGGGCCTCGACATCTCCCAGCACCAGGAACGCGCCTACACCGTCATCGAATAAGCCACCGGAGACGACCATGAAGCTGATCACCGCCATCATCCAGCCCCACCGCCTGGAAGACGTGAAGGACGAGCTGTACAAGGCCGACGTGACCCTCATCACCGTCAGCGAAGTGCTGGGCCACGGCCGCCAGATGGGCGTGACCGAGATCTACCGCGGACACAAGGAGGGCGGCAATCTGCTGCGCAAGATCCGGGTAGACATCGCCGTGAACGACGCCTTCGTGGACGCGGCCGTGAAGGCCATCATCCGGGGCGCCAAGACCGGAGCGACGGGCGACGGGAAGATCTTCATCACGCCCCTGGAGGAATGCATCCGCATCCGCACCGAGGAGACGGGTCCCGAAGCCATCGGCTGACGCCCGGCCGCGCAAACCCAGCAGGCTGGAAGCCGGATCGTCCTTTGATGGCGCTCAGGCTTCCAGTTGGCGCAGGCGCTCCGCCTCGAAGGCCGATCGCAGCGGTTCGATGATGGATTCGATCTCGCCTTCCATGAACCGGTCCAGTTGGTGCAGGGTGACGTTCACGCGATGGTCCGTGACGCGGTTCTGGGGAAAGTTGTAGGTGCGGATCTTCTCGCTGCGATCGCCACTGCCCACCTGGGATTTGCGCATGGCGCTTTCGATGGCGTCAGCCTCGGCCTGGGCCTTTTCCAGCAGGCGGCTGCGCAGCACGGTCATGGCCTTGGCCATGTTCTTGAGCTGGCTGCGCTCGTCCTGGCAGCTCACCACGGTGTTCGTGGGCAGATGCGTCAGGCGCACGGCGGAATACGTGGTGTTCACGCTCTGGCCACCCTTGCCGCCGGAACAGAAGGTATCGATGCGCAGATCCTTATCGTGGATCTGGATATCAACCTCGTCGGCTTCGGGCATCACGGCCACGGTGCAGGCAGAGGTATGGATGCGGCCCTGGGCCTCGGTCTTGGGCACGCGCTGGACGCGGTGGACGCCAGACTCGAAGCGGAACAGCGAATAGGCGCCATCGCCTTCGATCTCGGCCACGACCTCTTTCAGGCCGCCCATGCCCGCTTCGCTTTCATCCAGCACCGACACCTTGTAGCCCCTGCGCTCGGCAAAACGGGCGTACATCCGGAAGATCTCGGCGGCGAACAGTGCGGCTTCCTCACCACCAGTGCCTGCGCGCACTTCCAGGATGACGTTACGGGCGTCCTTGGGATCCTTGGGCACCAGCAGCTTGCGCAGCTCGGATTCGCCTTCGG
The DNA here is from genome assembly GCA_035352715.1 of Holophaga sp. Classification (GTDB taxonomy): domain Bacteria; phylum Acidobacteriota; class Holophagae; order Holophagales; family Holophagaceae; genus DAOPYE01. The sequence goes on from DAOPYE010000027.1 coordinate 16,642, forward strand.
CGATGGCGACCTTCAGATCCGGGATCTCCATCTCGGCCATCTCGCGCAGATCGGCGTCCATGGTCTTGTCCGCCAGGATGCCCTCGGCTTCCTCAAGCTGCTTCAGCCGCGTGCGCTGCTTGGCCCAAGCTTCCACCACGGGCTCCAGCTCCGCGCGCAGTTTGGTGAGTTCGCGCAGCTTCTTTGCGTCGCTCACCACGGCCGGATCCTGGAGCTGGGCTTCCACCTCCTGGAACTTGGCGTCGAGGGCCTCGAGCTGATCGAGCATGGATCCTCCGAGCGGACATAAAAAAGAACGGGCCCGTAGACAGGCCCGTTCCGTGGGATGAGAAAGCTACTGTTCGGCTTCGGTCTTGGGAGCTTCCGCGACAGGAGCGGGCGCAGCCACTTCCTTCTTCGCGTACTTCTTCTGGAACTTCTCGACGCGGCCCGTGATGGACAGATCGCGCTGCTTGCCGGTGTAGAAGGGGTGGCAGGCCGAGCAGGTTTCCACGCGGAGTTCCTTCTTGGTGGAACGCGTCTGGAACTCGTTGCCGCACTGGCAGTGGACCGTCACTTCGTGCAGTTCGGGGTGGATATTGGGCTTCATCAGAACCTCCAGGAACCGACCGGATGCTTCCCGCACGCGGCTTGTTCACACATAAGGAAGGAATTCTATCGTTCCAGGCCAAGGAACTCAAGAACGCATTTCCCGAAATACCCAGGTCGGATCAGGCCCCGCGGCCCGTGAGCCACGCGCGGGCGCGGGTGCGGGCGCAGGCGTCGGTCTCCATGACCTGAGGCAGATCCCGGGCGGGGCCGCCGGGCAGGGCGTTCAGGGTTTCGGCGACGCAGGCTTGGATATCCCAGAAGCCGATCCGGCCTTCGAGGAAAGCGGAAACGGCCTCTTCGTTGGCGGCGTTGAGGATGGTCGGCGCGGTGCCCCCCGCGCGCAGCGCCCCGTAGGCCAGGGCCAGGCAGGGAAAGCGCTGGAGATCCGGGCGCTCGAACGTCCAGGCCCGGCTGGTGTTCCAGTCGTAGGGCGGCACGGGACCCGGAAGCCGGTCGGGATGCAGCAGGGCGTACTGGATCGGCAGCTTCATATCGTTGGCGCAGACCTGCAGCTGGTAGGTGCCATCGTTGAAGCCCACCATGGCGTGGACCTGGCTTTGGGGATGCACCGTCACGCGGATCTGGTCCGCTGCCAGACCAAAGAGCATGGCGGCCTCGATGACTTCCAGCCCCTTGTTCATGAGCGTTGCCGAATCAATCGTGATCTTCGGCCCCATCTTCCAGGTGGGATGGTTCAGCGCCTCGGCGCGGGTGGCGGCCTGGATGCGCTCCAGGGGCCAATCGCGGAACGGCCCGCCGCTGGCGGTGATGCGGACCTCGCGGATGTCCTTCGGGAGCCGCCCCGCCAGAAGCTGATGCAGCGCGGAGTGCTCCGAATCGATGGGCAACAGCTCTCCGCCGCCCGCTTCCTGGGCCTGGCGCATCAGCGCGCCGCCCACGACCAGGCTCTCCTTGTTCGCGACGCAGACGCGACGCCCGGCCCGCAGCGCAGCCTCCGTCGAGGCGAGTCCCGCAGCGCCCACCACGGCGGCCACGGAGGTGTCCGCGTCCGGATGCAGCGCGCAGGCCAGCAGACCTTCGGCGCCATGATGGATCTCGGCCGCGTACCCGAGTTCGGATTCCAGCCATTCAGCGTCCTCGGCCAGGGCCACCGAGATGCAGCGGGGTCGGAAGCGCCGGGCTTGGGCGAGGATCAGCTCGCGGTTGCGTCCGGCCGCGAGCGCGACGACGGACAGCCGATCGGGGTGGGCTTCGACGACATCCAGCGTCGAAGTGCCGATGGAACCGGTGGAGCCAAGGATGGCGAGCTTGCGCATCTCAATTCAGTCCATGCACGAAGTGGATATAGGCGTAGAGGGCAGGGGCCGCGAAGACCAAGCTGTCCACGCGATCCAGCATGCCGCCGTGGCCGGGGATGCCCACGCCCATGGCGCTATCCTTCACGCCGGCGCTGCGCTTCCAGGTGCTCTCGGCCAGATCCCCCAGCTGGCCCACGATGCCCAGCAGCAGGCCGATCACGACCGCATCCACCACGCTCCACTGGGTGCAGACGAAGGCACGGATCAGGAAAGCGCCGCCGATGTTGCCCGCCAGATTGCCGAAGGCGCCTTCCCATGTCTTCTTGGGACTCACGCGCGGAGCCAGCTTGTGGCGGCCCAGCAGGCTGCCGACGAAGTAGGCGGCCGTATCGCCCAGCCAGACGATGGCGAACAGCGCCAGAACCAGGCGCGCGCCGGTGTTGGAGAGCGTCGTCTCGTTGAACATGAAGAGCTTCTGCTGAAAGCCCGTGCCGATGCCCAGGTACATCGCGGCCATCCAGGTGACCGCCTGGCTGTTCAAGGCGTTATCCAGAGGATCCTTCGTGAAGATCAGCATCCCGAAGTGGATGATGAGGCCGCCCAGGGCCAGCACGGCCCACAGGGGCAGCCAGTCGCCGTACGGGGTCGCCCCCAGGTAGAAATGCAGCGGGAAGAGCAGCCCCACCAGCGTTCCAGCAAAAATGGAGGGCTTGGCCAGACCCGAACGCGAAGCGATCAGGCAGGCTTCACGAACCCCCAGGACCACGACGATGGCCATCATCCCCAGGAAGACGATCTTGGCCCAGGGCTGGTCGCCGAAATACAACAGCGTCAGGAACAGGGAGGCGAATACGGCGGCCGAAGCCAGCCGCGTTGCCAAGTTGCGACGATCCAGGGTGCGTTTTTCGGGAAGGGCAGCTTTCATCGGCTCCTCACGGTTTGGATAGGCCGCCGAAACGGCGGTCACGGCGAGCGTAGGCCTCCAGCGCCTCATCCAGACGATCGGCGTGGAAATCGGGCCACAGGCAGTCCGTGACATAGAGTTCAGCGTAAGCGGCCTGCCAGAGCAGGAAATTGGAAATGCGCATCTCGCCCGAGGTGCGGATCAGCAGATCCACATCGGGCGCTCCCGCTGTCCACAGACGATCCGCCAGGGCGCGCTCATCCACCTCTTCGGCCTTCAGCCCATCCAGCACGCAGCGGCGCGCGGCCTGAGCCAGCTCCAGACGGGATCCATAGTTGATGGCGAGATGGAAGACCATGCCCGTGTGATCCGCCGTGGCGGCTTCCAGCGATCGGATATCGCGCTGGATGCCGTCGGGCATGCCTTCGATGGCGCCTACATGATGAAAGCGGATGTTCTTGGCGCGCAGCTTGGGCAAGAACATCCGCAGGTACAGCCGCAACAGAGCCATAAGCACGGATACTTCGGCCTCGGGGCGCTTCCAGTTCTCGGTGGAGAAGGCGTAGAGCGAAAGGTGCTGGATGCCCCGATCTGACGCGGCTTCCAGGATTTCCTCCACCGTCTTCACGCCCTCCTTGTGCCCCTTGATCCTCGGCAGCTTGCGCTGCGCGGCCCAGCGCCCATTACCGTCGAGGATGATGGCCACATGACTGGGCTGGCTCAACAATTGGGCTCCAAACAAGTAAAATTCGGACGAGATGCGGATTCTAGCACGCCCGGTCGATGAAGACTTGGCGCTCCGGTTGGGCTATGCTGGGCTTCATATAGCGGATGGTCGTACATGGTTCAATTCAACACGCGCGCCAATGAGATTCTGCTCAAGCTCGTGTACTACGGTCCCGGCCTTTCGGGAAAGACGACGAATCTCCATTCGCTGCACGCCATGTGCAACGAAGGCAGCCGCGGTGAGATGTTTTCCGTCAACACACAGGAAGACCGGACGCTGTTCTTCGATCTGCTGCCCATCAACCTGGGCTACATCTACGGCAACGCCATCCATCTTCAGATCTACACCGTGCCCGGCCAGGTGCAGTACGACGCCAGCCGCCGCGTGGTGCTGGGCGGGGCCGACGGCGTGGTGTTCGTGGCGGATTCCAGCGAAGCCAAGATGCAGGAGAACGTCGATTCGCTGTCGAACCTCTACCACAACCTCAACGCGAATCGCCTGAACATCAAGCAGATCCCCTTCGTCATCCAGTTCAACAAGCGCGATCTGCCCGACGCGATGCCCGTGGGCGTCATGAACCGCCGCCTGAACTTCCGTAGCGTGCCCTTCTTTGAGGCCATCGCCCCCAAGGGCGTGGGCGTACTCGACACGTTCCTGTCCATCACCAAGGACACCGTCGCGACCACGTTCCGGAAGTACCACCTGGACAAGAAGATCAAGGATTTCGACGAGATGCTGAATCTCATCGATACCAATATCCGGTCCAGCATGCGGGAGCTGCCAACGGAGGACGAGCCCCAGGTCGCGCCCCCGGTGGAAAGCACCGTCCTGCGGCACAGCCAGGTGAGCGTGTCCGATCTCGCGCCCGACAAGGTCGCGGACGCGCAGGAACTGCTGGAGGACGCGCTGAAATCCAACATGGAGACGGCGCGGCTCTATTCCGAGCTCAAGCAGGTCAAGGAGAGCCTGGAAAAGAAGAACGATGAGATGAACCAGCTCTACAGCCAGCTGGAGCGGGCCAACCAGGACAACCTGAAGACCCGGCGCTACCTGGAAGGGCTGATCCAGAGCGTGGGCGAAGCCATCATCTCCTTCAGCCACGATGGGCGCATCCTGACCTGGAACGCGGCGGCGGAAGCCATCTTCGGCTACGCCCGCAGCGAGATCCTGGGTCATTCCATGCAGCAGTTGGCTCCCCCCAGCCGCGCGGGCGAGATGGAGCAGGTCATCAGCCAGGTGGGCAAGGGCGTGATCCTGCGGGAAGTCGCTACCATGCGGGTGAGAAAGAGCGGCCAGGAATTCCCGGCCCTGATCACCTACGCGCCCATCCGCGGCGGCGACGATCGCGTGCTGGCTTTTTCCGCCATGGTCCGCGACGTAGACGCCCAAAAGACCCTCGAGCGCCGCCTGGAGAACGTCGAATCCGGCACCTCCATGGCCCGCATCCTGCCCGCGCTCCTCAACGAGCTGACGAACCGGCTGACGCCGATCCTGCTTCAGCGAGGGCTGTTGCAGGAGGAGGTCTCGGATCCCACACTGGCCCTTCGCTTCTCGAAACTGTTCCAGGCCGTGGATTCGGCGCAGATGCTGATGAAGCCGATCCTGATGGTGCTGTCCTCCAATACGCCCCGGCTGGAGCCCCAGTCCCTGAACGCGCTCATCCAGGAAGCCGTCAAGCGCCTGGAGGGCGAAGCCGCTGCCTCCGGCGTCAGCATCGAACTGTCCTGCGATCCCTCCCTGCCCATGATCGGACTGGATCCGGAACAGGCGCGCGAAGCCCTGGTGAACCTGCTCCGAAGCGCCATCTACGCCGCCACGGGCTCCAACACCAAGCGCGTGCGCGTCGGCACACGCATCGGCGCCAATGCCCTCCAGGTGGTCAGCCAGGATTCCGGCCCCGCCGTTCCCGAAGCGCAATGGGCCCGTATTTTTGATCTATCCGCCGTATCGAACATGGAAACCCTTGGCCTGTGCGTGGCCGCTTCGGTGGCCCGCGCGCACGGAGGCAGCGCCTCCATGCGCAGCCAGGAAGGCGCAGGAAACGCGATTCTTTTGGAGTTCCCCATGACCAACGCCGCGCCCGCTCCCCAATCCCTTTCCACCCTTCAGGGAAAGCGGATTCTGGCCGTGGACGACGAAGCCTTCCTGCTCGAATGCCTCGCCGACGCCATGGGCTCGTGGGGTGCGGATGTGACCGCCTGCAGCCTGGGCACCGAAGCCATCCAGAAGCTCCAGCAGGAGAGCTTCGATCTGATCATCTCGGATATCCGGATGCCCGGACTGACCGGCATCCAGCTCTTTCAGTGGATCCAGGACAACCAGCCCCCCATGGCCCGCCGAATTCTCTACACCACCGGCGACACCTTTGATCCTGATACCCGCGATTTCCTGAACCAGTCCAGCCTGCCCCATCTGGGCAAGCCCTTCGATCTGAAGAAGCTCAAGCAGTCCCTGACGGATCTGCTGGCCGCCAACAGCTGATCACTTCTCGGGGATATCGGGATTGCTGGTGAAACCATCCGCCAGATCCACGGCAGTCATGGTTCCATACTCGGCGTGGGGCCCGATGGCCGCGCCTGCCACATGGAAATCCGGATTGAAGATGTTCTTGCGGTGACCCCGTCCGGGCACGCCGTCGTCGATCAGCAGCTGCATGACCGTCCAGCGCGGTTTCTCGTCGCCATAGTTCAGGACTTCGCCGAACAGGGATTGGTGCAGGCCGAACTTCAGCATGCGATCCCGCAGGATCGACCCCGTGGGCCCCTTGTGTCCCGTCTGCCCGGTCGGGCCCTGCTCCAGCACCAATGAACGCGCCGAACGGCTCAGGCCCTCGTTCCAGCGCAAGGGGCCGATCGGCTCGATGCTCTCCAGAAAGCCGATCAATTCTTCCAGGGCGGAAGGCCCTTCGTTGGTGCGGATGGGGACATGCTCGGGAAGCCGCCACAGCGTGCCCTCGAAATACTTCAGCTGTGTGCGCAGCCACCTCGCGTACTCGCGGGGATGCAGGCGCACGCGGCTCAGTTCCGTGATCACCAGCCGCTCTTCAGCGGTGGAGGGGCGCGTCAGGCGCGGCTCCGCCGCGATGCCAGCCCCGACCTCGACCTCAACCTCGGGCTTGGGCCTGGCGTCCGGATCCACAAGGTCTACCGGGGCTTGAGCCCCAAGAGCGCCGGACACGAACAGCAAAACGCCGAGCACAGACGCGCGGGCCATGATCTCTCCGAAAGAATGCGAAGAGTATACCCATCGCTATCGAGGCCGGGTCTGGCAAAAAGACGGCCCAGTAAGCCGGATCTTTACGGTCGGGGCACCGCCCCCAGCAGGGTGCGGATCACTTCGTCCGTAGAGGTGCCATCGGCCTCGGCTTCGTAGGTCAGCAGGATGCGATGGCGCAGAACATCCGGAGCCAGGGCGACGACATCATCGGGCAGCACATGATCGCGGCCCGAGACCAGCGCGTAGGCCTTGGTGGCCGCCTGCAGCGCGAGGGACGCCCGGGGCGAGGCCCCGCAGCGCATCAATTCCCGGCCCTTCCAGGCCTTGCCGTGGCCGGGGCGCGTGGCCTGAACCAGCCGCACGATGTAGGAACGGATGGCATCATCCAGTCGCACCTGATGGGCCAGCTCGCCCGCCCGCATCACCGTTTCGGCATCCATGACCGGATGCACGGCTTCTTCCGCGCCATCCGCGCGGCGCAGCACTTCCAACTCTTCCGTGGCGCTGGGATAGTCCACGCGCAGCTTGAACAGGAAGCGATCCATCTGGGCTTCGGGCAGGGGGAAGGTGCCCTCCTGCTCCAGCGGATTCTGCGTGGCCAACACCAGGAAGGGATCCGGCAGCTTGAAGCTGTCCTCGCCCAGGGTGACTTGGCGTTCCTCCATGGCTTCCAGCAGTGCGGACTGCACCTTGCTGGGCGCACGGTTGATCTCGTCGGCCAGCAGCAAATTCGCGAAGATCGGCCCCTTCTTGGGCGAGAACGTGAGATTGCGAGGATCGAACACCAGCGTGCCCACGACATCGGAAGGCAGCAGATCCGGCGTGAACTGGATGCGGCGGAACGCCATGTGGCTGGCCGATGCCAGGGTCTTGATGGTGCGCGTCTTGGCCAGTCCCGGCAGGCCCTCCAATAGCACGTGCCCTCGGCATAGCAGCGCCACCAGCAGCCGGTTGAGCAGGAGCGGTTGGCCGACGATGACCTTGCGGCATTCGTGAAGCAGGGCTTCGAGAGGCTGGTGCTGAGTCGCGGTGGTCATGGCGTTTCCCGGGATTCCTTCCATGATGCCGGAAGGACCTGTGGAGCGGGTAGGATTCCCTGCATGAACCCTCTGCGAACGTCCCGCCCGTGCATGCGAATCGTCGCGTCGTTGCTGCTTTTGGGCGTGATAACGTGGGGCATCATGAGCCGCTGGCCCCTTTCCCTGAACCTGTTGCGCCTGTATCCCAAGAAGCTCGGCTCTGCCGCGGCGGGATGGGCCGCGTCCCGGACCCTGCCGCGCGCGCTGCGGGGTGCCGTGCTGGGCACCTTCGCTCGGCAGTACCACATTGATCTCAACGAGGCGGAACTTCCCTTGCGGGAATACCCCAGCCTTCAGGCCTTTTTCACGCGCCGCCTGAAGCCGGGCCTTCGCCCCCAAGAGGCGCTCATCCCCGGCGCCATCAATAGCCCGGTCGACGCCCGCATTGTGGCCAGCGGACGCATCGAACAGGGCATGGCCATCCAGGCCAAGGGACTGCCTTATCGCGTGAAGGAGCTGCTGAAGCACGACGCCGAGGCCGCGCGCTTCGAAGGCGGACACTTCATGACGCTCTACCTGAGCCCCACGGACTATCACCGCATTCACGTGCCCCTGGAAGGCGTCGTGACGGCCGTCAGCCGCGTCGAGGGCGAGTTGTGGCCCGTGAATGACGCCAGCACGCAGCATGTACCTCGACTCTATCCGCGCAACCGCCGAGCGACTTGGACAGCCACTGGCAAAAACGCGGACGAAGGGCTAGAGGTCGCCTGCGTCCTGGTCGGTGCCACGCACGTCGGCGGCGTACTCATCGACGAACGCTGGCTGGAGGGCCGAAAGCTGCCCCAGGACGGCGGATTCTCCGTGAATCAATTGCCCTGCGGGCCGGGCGATGATCTGGGCACCTTTCAATTCGGAAGCACCGTCGTGCTGCTCGTGGGCGGCGCCAGAGCCGCCGACTGGCTCCCCGCCTGTACATCAGGCAAGGTGAAGATGGGCCAGCGGCTGGGAGCCTTCCGGTGAACGACGAGATCCCTTACCAGACGAACATCCTGGACGATGGGCCGCTATGGGAGGCGGGCGGCGATCTGCCCGGCGCCCTGGAGGCGCTCTTCGTCGCTACGGGCGAGGTGCTGGACCTTGCGCGCCTTCAGGAACTGACTGGCATTCACGAAGGGCCGCTGCGCCAAGCCATCGAAAAACTGCAGGAACGCCTGCAACCGCCGCGGGGCCTGAAGCTCATCGAGGTCGCCGGGGGATGGCGCATGGCCACCGCGCCCCATTACGCAAGCCTGGTGTCCAAGCTGGTCACCACGATCCGCAGCGGCCGCCTCACGCCCGCCCAGATCGAAGCACTGGCCATCATCGCCTATCGCCAGCCCGTCACCGTGCCCGAGCTCAACGAGATCCGCGGCGTCACCTCCAGCTCGAACCAAGTCAAAAGCCTGCTGGAGCGAGAGCTGATCGTGCCGGCCGGACGCAAGCCCGTCGTGGGCCGTCCCATGACCTACGCCACCACACAGAAATTCCTCATCCATTTCGGACTCAATAGCCTCAACGATCTGCCCCGGCTCGCCGACTTCGGCGAAGGCCCTCTCGAAGCCCAGGCCCTGGCCCAACTTGAGCCGCCCTTGCCCGCCGGCAACCTTTTCGAGGGCATCGAGGATGATCCCGAAGATCTGCTGACGGTCGAAGATGATTGCGAAGATGAAGCCGCAGCCAATCCACCGGAGGATTGAGCCAAAAGAAGCGGGGGCGTTGGACGATCAGCGGTGCGACAGCTTGATCGTCACCGCCGTACCGTCATAGGCCACCACCTGATCCGGGACCGCGGTGGGAGCGATGCCGGTGCCATGCCCTGGGCGCACGATGACAATCCGGAAGGTCCGCTTCTTCAGCATCCCAGGGAAGGATCCATGGCGGGCCCCGATGGACAGGCGCTGAGCGTTGTCATCCCAGGTGATCGGAATCGTGGCGTAGATCCCTTTTTCGTACCGGCAGGAATCCCCTTCGTCTTCGTAAAGCGTGAAGCGGCCATCGGCGCCGGGATAGACGCGCAATTCGATGGGATCCGCGGGTTGTTCATTGGCCCACTGAAGGGTGGGACCGAGCGGCAGAATGGATCCCGCGCGAACCTGCAGGGGGATCTGCTCGATGGGCGCAGGCCGGGTGGCGTCCTGGCCGCCGGACAGGCGCTCGCCACTCCAGAAATCCAGCCAGACGGCACCCTTCGGCAGGTACAACGTGCGCGTGGCGGCCTTGGGCTCGGTGACCGGGCTGACCAGCAGGGCCGGGCCCAATAGGTACTGGTTGCCGATGGCGCGGACCCGATCGTCGGCGGGGAAGTCCATCACCAGTGGGCGCATCAGGGTCGCCTGGTCGTGCGTCACCGCCCACGCCTGGCTGTAGAGGTACGGCAGCAGGCGATAGCGCAGATCCAGGTAGGCGCGCATGACGTCCTGGGTCTTGGGAAGCCACTTCCACACTTCGGTTTCGCTCTTATAGCCATGCACGCGCTGGATCGGGCACAGGGTCAGGTACTGAAACCAGCGCGTCCACAGCTCGTTGTATCCCTCGGAGGTGTGCTGGTCGCCTGGATGGAAGAACCCGCCGCAATCCGAGGTCCAGTAGGGTTGGCCAGTGATGCTGACATTGAGTCCGGCGGGGATCTGGCGACGGAAGGCATCCCAGGTGCCGTTGATATCGCCCGACCAAGTGGCGGCGCCATAGCGCTGCTGGCCGGGATACGCGGAACGGGTCAGGGTGACAACGCGCTTGCCTGGATCGGTGGCGCGCTGGCCCTCGTAGACGCTGCGATTGTGGAACAGTGGATAGGCGTTGCGATAGAGATTGCCCGACCCCAGGAACACCTGGTTGCCATCCAGACCATTGCCGTCATCCATGGGCTCGGCGGCATCCTGCCACCAGGCGTCCACGCCGTGGGAAAAGAAGCCCTGGTTGATCAGATCCCAGCGCAGGGCGCGGGCCTTGGGGTTGGTGGCATCGTAGACGCCGGTGCGGTTGATGAATCCGTTTGGAAGTTCGCCCAGAGCCTTCTTGGCGGTGCCCTCCGGGTTCGGCCAGACCGAAACCATGAAGCGGGCATTCAGCGCATGCAGGCCAGCGCACAGCGCCGTGGGATCGGGATAGAAGTTCTCGTCCCACTGATAGGCCCCCCAGCCGTACTTGCCCCAGTACTGCCAGTCCTGCACGATCAGATCCACGGGCAGCTTGCGTTTGCGGAACTCCGCGATGGTATCGATCAGGTGCTGCGAGCTGCTGTAGCGCTCTCGGCACTGCCAGAAGCCGAACGCCCACTTGGGCCACATGGGCGCATCGCCCGTGGCGGTGCGGTACTCGGCGATCACGCGATGCAGATCCGGACCCTGGAAGAACCAGTAATCCACACCCTTTCCCGCTTCGGAGCGGAAGACGGTGCGATCCATCTGGCGAGGCTGGGCCACGACCGTGGCGTTCTTGCCGCCGCCGCGCAGCTCGACCTTGACCCGGGTGTGGGCGGGCAACGTCACGATGCCGCTCGCCGAATAGGGAACCCACATGTTCTGCAGGCCCGCGACAATCTGGTCGTTGACCAGCACCTCCAGGCGACCGCGCCGATCACCGTCCTTGGCCATGAACACGTAGTCTCCGGCCACCGTGGTGGTGAAGGAACCAATACGGCCCCCTGCGGGCTTCTTCTTTGGATCCGCGCTGGCCTTGCCCAGATCCTCGGTGGCTCGGGGGGCGTTGTCATCGCCTTCGCCCGGCGCGACGAAATCGATGGCCTTGTCCACAGGATTGAATTGCGTCAGCGACGCGTTATCCCACAGCACGCCGTAGCCCTTGCTGGAGATCAGCACCGGCAGGGCGATGACGGTGTTGTGCTGCCTGAGTTCGAGCGGAACGCCACGGAAATCCCACAGGCCATCCTGGAACTGCCCCAGGCCGTAGATGGATTCATCCGGCTGGGTCGCAAACGTCTGTTCGATCTGGCAAAGCCCAGCCTCACTCGCGATGGGCGCAGATGACGATGCCGGGTTCGTGCTGAAACGGCGTTCACGTTCCACGAGTACCGGATGGCCTTTCGCATCGAGAAAGCGCACCGTCCCCGTGGCCTTTTCGATCTCCACGCGCAGCGCTGCGGTGTTCACGGTCACGGACTGCGGCGTTTCCTGAACACTGAAAGGTGTTTTCTTCCAGGCCGCGATCACCGGCACCGAGGGAGCCGTCGGCAGCACCTGATCCGGCACCGCCTGCACATGCACGATGCCCTCGGCGCACACCTGGATCTTCAACAGGCCAGCCTGCAAGCGCAGCAATACACCGTCGACCTGTCGGGTCACGGATTGAACCGGTTGGGGACCTCTGATCTCGACGGCCGGTGAAACGATGGAGATCATCGCGCTGAGGCATGGGATCTGAGCCCAACGCGCGAGCCGCGAATGGGGCAACGGATGAAGGCGAGAAGAAGATCTGACCGGAGAAGACGAGAGGGGCATGGGAGGGTCTCAGGTGTTCAATGATGGGACGCAGAACCACGAGACGACCCATCAGCAACGATGGGTCGTCTCGA
>DAOPYE010000028.1:0-27872 GCA_035352715.1 Holophaga sp.
TCAATCAAGAAATCGCGGTGAGTGGCAACGATGAAATCGGTGAGGCTGCCAAGGGCTTCAATCACTACAACACGCAGCTCCGCGCCCGGATTCTGGAGGTGGCGGCGTTTGCCGAGCGGGTGGCTTCGGGCAGCACCGAGCTATCGGCCTCCGCCGAGGAGATGACGCGCGCAGTTGAGGAGATCGCTCGCGTGAGTGAAAGCCTGCACACCTCGGGTGAGCGGGTGGCCGGATCCATGCGGACGCTTTCCGAGAATGCGGAGCTGGTGGCCAGGAACACGCGCGAGAGCACCTTGGAGACGGATCAGGCTGCCGAGGAGACTTCTCGCAGCAGCGTGGCGGGTCATGAGGCCGTCAAAGGGATGGACGAGATTCAGGACACCACCGCCAGCATCGTAAAAGCGGTGCGGGTCATCCAGGATCTGGCGCGTCAGACCAACCTGTTGAGCCTGAACGCCGCCATCGAGGCCGCCAAGGCTGGCGCGCAGGGCAAGGGCTTTGCGGTCGTGGCCGAGGAAGTCCGCAAACTGGCCGAGCATTCGCGCACTGCGGCCAAGGAGATTGAAGGGCTGATCCAGCAATCCCAGGACGCGGTGGATGGGGGCGTCCAGAACGTTCATCTGACTATGGAGAGCCTTGAGGGCATTCGCGTGCGCATTCATGCCTTGGCGGGCCGGATCCGCGAGATTGAATCCCATGCCAAGCAGCAGGCCGGAACCAGTATGGATGTGGCCCGAATGATGGACGAAACGTCCATGGAGCTATCCCGGAATGCATCGTCCACCAGTGAACTCTCCGCCACGGTCCGCGAGATCGCACACACTTCCGAGGATCTAGCGCAGGTGGCCGATGGCCTGCGCAGGCTGGTGCGTGCCTTCAAACTATAGAACGACGCCGTAGAACGAGAGAGAGGGGGCTCGCGCCCCCTCTCTCTCGTTGGTCCAAAAGAAACTATTCGGCTTTGGCTTCCTTCTTCTTGGTCGCGCGCTTGGGCTTGGCTTCGGCGGCGGGAGCTTCGTCAGTCGAAGTGGCCTCGGTGCTGGAATCTTCGGCCTTGGCGGCCTTCTTGCGCGGGGTCTTCTTGGGGGCCTCTTCATTGGCATCGGCCGCAGCTTCGTCCGCATCGGCGGATTCAGGAGCTTCGTCGGCGGGCTTCACGGCGTTGGGCTCGCCGCCTTCCTGGCTCTCAAGCTCTCCGCCAGCCATGCCACCCGCATCGTAGCGGGCGGAGGGCAGGCCGGCTTCACGCTTGCGCTCCAGCTCGACCAGCGCGTCGAAGGCCTCCTTGTCCAGCAGTTCTTCGGTGACCTCGGCAAACGAGATCAGGCGCTCGAAGATCTTTTCAGTGCGCAGGCGACCCTTGATCTCCGTGGCCGAGCCGCGGCGCTCCAGTTCGGCCTTGAAGGCCTCCAGGGGCTGCTGGATGTGGTTTTCGGCGGCGATGCGGGCCACTTCGGCATCCAGATCCTCGCTGCTGACCTGGATGTCCTCGGCGTTCCCGATGGCCTGGAGCAGATAGCCGGAGCGCACCGCGCGCTGAGCGTCGCGCAGGCGGGCCTGGCGGTATGCACCCCAGTTGATCTTCTTGGGATCCAATCCCTGCTGTCCGGCGACAGACACCAGCTCCTGGCAGTAGTCATCGAGTTGCAGGGCGGTCATGGACGCGGGCACTTCGAAGGGCGCGGCGTCTAGCAGGGTGTCCAGCAGGGTGGACTGAAGACGGACGAAGGCGTCCTGCTCGGCGGCTTCTTCCAGCTTTTTGCGGATATCGGCCTTGAGGGCATCCAGCGATTCAAATTCGAGATCCTTGGCGAAGTCGTCGTTGAGTTCCGAGATTTCGCGCTTGCGCAGATCCTTCAGCGTGGCTTCATAGGCCACCTGCTTGCCCACCAGGCTGCGGTCGGCCATGCCTTCGGGCACGGTGAGGGTGAAGTTGCGCGTCTCGTCGACCTTCATGCCGAGGATCTCGGCGTCGAAGGGGCGATCCGGCGTGATCTGGATGACCTGATCCTTGGCCTCCTGGGCCTTCATGCCCTGGGGCTTGACGCGGATGTTCAGCGTGGCGATGTGGCCTTCGGCGGCGGCGTCTTCCACGGGAACGAACTTGGCGGACTCCTGGCGCAGGGTTTCCAGCTGCTCGTCCAGGGCCGTATCGTCGATGATGCACTTCTTCTTCGTGAGCTTCAGGCCCTTGTATTCAGGCGCCTTGACCTCGGGGGCCACGTCGAAGTGGACCACCAGCACGGCATCCTGGCCGTTCACCAGCTGCGCTTTTTCCAGCGCAGGGAAGGAGATGGGCTGCACGCCCGCCGCGTTGGCCGTGGCGCGGAAATGGCGCTTCACGAGGGTGTCGGCCACTTCGTTGTGGATATCGTTGCCGAAGCGGGCCATCAGCACGTCCTTGGGGGCCTTGCCGGGGCGGAATCCGGGAATGCGGACCTGGGCGCCAACCTTCGCGAACACCTTGCTGAACGCCTCGGAGACTTCGGCGGCGGGCACCGTGATGTCTACGGACTTGCGGGTGGGCGTGTGATGGGTGATTTCGGCCGACATGAACGCTCCTGGTGTGTATTTCGTTTCGCGGTTGAAGGGGGGAACGGATGCTTGGTGCGAACGGAGGGACTCGAACCCTCACGACGTGAGTCGCTGGAACCTAAATCCAGTGCGTCTACCAGTTCCGCCACGCTCGCCAATCTGTCATTTCGTGGTGCGCCCGGAGCGACTCGAACGCCCGACCCTCAGGTTCGAAGCCTGATGCTCTATCCAGCTGAGCTACGGGCGCAACACGAACCTTCGAGTCTACCAAGCAATGCTGCGAGATTCGAGTCTTGGATGTGAGATTGGTTCGGCGGCGCTGGAGGTCCTCAGACGGCGAGGCTCCAGGCATCCTCCACCGCGTGCTGCCGCAGGGACGCCAGCTCGCTGGGGCTCAATCCAAGGGCCTGGGCCTGGGCCCATTCGGAAGGGATATCGCACGGGATCACGCCGGGGTCGTCGGTCCCCAGGGCGCAGCGCACGCCCGCACGCAAGAGCCGGGGCAGGGGGTGATCACCGAGATCGGGCACCAGCGTCCGGTTGGAGGTGATGCAGATATCCAGAGGGATACGGCGCTCGGCCAGCAGTTCCAGCGTGGCCGGGTCGTTCGCGGCACGGACGCCGTGGACGATGCGCTCGGCGCCGCCTTCCAGGATCGCTTCCCTCACGTTGCTGCCGGGGCCGTTCTCGCCGGCATGCGCGGCGATGCGCAGTCCCGCGGCCCGGGCGCGATCGAAGACCTTGGCCCATTCGCGGAAAGGGACCCGCTCGAGCCCGCCCGTGGAGAACCCAACGATCCACGTGGGCTTGTCCAGCAAGACGAGATCTAGCACCTCATGCCCGTGCTGCACGCCGAAGTGGTTCACCGCGTCGATGATGACGGCCACCTTCACGCCCTGGGCCTCGGCGTCGCGGATGCCATCTTCCATGCCCTGCCAAAGCTCATCCAGGCTCAGGAAGGCGCTTTCCTTCACCAGGAAATGGGGCGACAGCCAGAGATCCAGTCCCCGCAGTCCCTCGCCCGCCGGGGCCAAACGAGAGACGCAGGCGCGAACGGTTTCGCGGACAACATCCCGTCCGCGGAGAAAGCCACAGGCGAAGAAGAAAGCCTGGATGAAGGCTTCGAAATCGACGAGATCCCGTCGCCAAAGGGCTTCGAGAGACTCGGGGATGGGCTTGCCCATCTCCTGGGCCTGCGCCCGGATCCAGCCCGCATCGAGGCTGCCTTCCAAGTGGGCGTGCCGATCGACGCGGGGCGCGCGAGGAGGCTGTGGGGATGGCGCGAGGGCGGACATGCTACTCGTCGTAGTCGTCCATGTTGAGATCGCCAGGATCCACCCCTTCCGCACGGGCGCCGGAGATGCCCAAGCTTTCCACCTCGCCGTCCTCGGCAACCACTTCCACCTCGTCGGGAGCGAAATCATCCTCGATCTGGATGGCCGCTTTTTCCTTCTTTGGTGCCTTGGGCTTTGCCGGGGCGTCCTTTTGATTGGAGCCGCACTTGGGGCAAACTGCTTCCGGTTTGGTGAAGTCGTAGAACTTCGAACCGCATGAAAAACAGACCCATTTCTTACCCAGATTCGCCATGGTTTCCCCAGAAGCCTTAAAGGACCAAGGGTGTACCACAACTGGTATCAGATGTCACCCTAGGGGTGCGGATTCCATGGGGCTGGTCCGAGCTTTGATGGGTCATTTTCGCATAGCTGGCTAATGACAGTCTGGTAAAAAATCAAGTGACGATTCTCTGTGTCCGCACCGTAGCGTTCCACGAAGGCCGCGCGGCTCCGGTCCAGTTCGTCCTTGAGCACGCCGTAGAGGTTGCTGATCTGTCGGCCCTGCGTGACTTTCGCAGGGAAGTAGAGCTCGATGTCCCCCACCAGCACGCGGGCGCTGCGCTCAGCATTGGTGCGGATCTTGGGGTCCAGCGCCGGAGTGCTGGGATCGGCGAGGGTTTCCGGGATGTGCTGCGTCGGGGCGGAAGGTGGAGGCTCGATGTGCGTGGCCGTTTTCTCTTCTTCCCGCTGGCTGACGATGACGGATAGCGCGGACTCAGCGCTATGCACCAGGGCGCGGATATGGCTGGGGTGATCGATGACCTGGCGAAGCCCGCTGTCCACCAGCAGGATGGCGACGGTCTTTCGGCGCAGCCGCAGGGCCAGGATGCGCGCACTGGAAGCCTCGAAGCGGCTCAGGGGCGCAAGCAGGGCCGAATAGGCGGGCCCGGGGCTGTCGATAAGTGTGCCGATCCCCTGGAGCAGGGGTTCCAGTTCTGAGGGAGGCACCACGGGAGGCGCATTGCGCGGCGGCGCGGGCTCGAAGCCACGGCTGTGGTAGAGGGTGGCGATGCCCTGCTTGATCACGAAAAGGGCGCTACGTTCCGCAAAGGGCTGGAGGGCTTCCAGGAGCCGCTTCAGCACCTCGCCCTGGCTGGTGGCAGATTCGATGAGATCCAGTCCGTGCCCCAGGTCCGTCTCCGTATCCGAGGCGAGGCCCAAGGAGGGCGGCGGTGCCATCTGATCCTGGATCTTCTCCAGGAGCCCGGCGTCGGGCGTCAGCCGTCCCATGCCTTCCTCCCAGGTCAGCATGATCTGCTCACGCAGCGCCTGGTGGCGATCCTGGATCCATTCGTGGATCAGCGATTTGATGTTTTCCGGTGCATCGAGGGTCATTTGTGGGCCTGGGGATCCCCCGAAGGGTACTCCAATTCCTGTTGAAACTCACGCGAACTGGCATTTGGGCGTCGGTGACGATAGGATGCCTGCAGTTGTTTGGAGCTTGGGATGGCTGACCTTTCGATCCATGTCCGCGAATCGAGCGGCGCCACGGTGGTGCAACCGGAGGGCTTCATCAATGCCCACACGGTGCGACAGTTCGAAAGCGCCCTGGAAGAGATCGTCAAGTCTGGGCGATACACCATCCTGCTCAATTGCGCGGCCCTGAACTACATCAGTTCCGCGGGACTCGGCGCCATCATGGGGCTCATCGAGACGGTGCGCGAAAACGGCGGTGATATTCTGCTGTGCAGCCTTCAGGAGAACGTCTTCGCCATCTTCGATACGCTGGGCTTCACGGAGCTATACAAGGTGTTCGCCAGTGAGGACGATGCGCTGCTTTCGCTGGCGGGGAAGGTCTGAGTGGCTACAGCAACGGATCTTGAAAACTTCCGACTCCTCATTCCGAGTCAGACGCGCTACTTGAACCTCGTGACGGGGCTGGCCAAGCGGGCCTCCACCGTTGCGGGCATGGACGACGCCACCGCTGCTAAAGTCTCTATCGCCGTGGATGAAGCCATCACCAACGTCATCATGCATGCCTACCAGGGCGAGAGCGATCATCTGGTGGACATAGAGCTCCGCTTCACCGGGACCGCCCTGGAGATCCACATCTGGCACACGGGACGCGGGCTTCAGCAGGACGAGGTGGTGCTGCCTGATCCCAGCGAATATGTGAAACATCCCCGAAAGGGCGGGCTTGGGCTGCTGCTCATGAGTCGCTTTATGGACGAAGTGCACTTCGAGGAGCGCGCCGGGCGTGCCGAATGCTGCATGATCAAGCGCGTGAGCTAGCCGGTAGACGCCCGATGTCTTCCACCGGTTCCCCATCGCCCTTCGACCGCTTGCGGGAGTTGTCCCTCCGGACGCCCGAAGGCGCGCAGGAGCTTCTGCCCATCGTGGACTTTCTGGAGACCTTTCCAGAACAGGCCACGGAGGAGGCGCTGGTCCATCTGGTGGGCGTCACGGCGCTGGGCATCGCCAAGGCCAGCCAGGGCGGCATCTGGGACCGCCGCAACTGGCTGTTCCTGAGGGGCGGCGCGCCCGCGTTTCCCACCAATCCTGGTTCGGGCTGGATCACGCTGCCCTGGACCTATGGCGATTCCGAATACGGTTGGCTGGTGCTGCGCACCGAGCAGGCGCCGACGGCCCTGAACCTGCTGCTCTCCATCTCTGCACCCCTGCTGGCTTGGCGCCGCCTGGAGGCGATGCGAAGCGAGCAGAACCGCGTCATGGCGCTTCAGCTCTCGCGCATGAACACGCTGTTCGATCTCACCCGCAGCCTCGTGGAGATGGAGCGCAAAGAAGATCTGCTATTGCTGGCGGCCAACACCGTCATGGCCGAATTCCTGATCAGCCGCCTGCTGGTCGTGGGGCCCGATGGCACCGTGCTCTTCAGTCGCGGGCTTGGCAATCTGCCCGCCGTCCTGGCGCCCGAGGAGCTTCAAGAGCTGATCGCCGACAAGGGCCTGAACCACGTCACGGAGCTGCAGGACCAGGAGCGCAGCCACGGCTTCGCCTACATCGCCCAGCCCGGTCGCGGCATGTTGAGCGATGACGACGAGTTGTTCCTGCACACGATCCTGAACATCACCTCCTCGCACCTCACCAGCCAGGAACTGCGAGAATCCCGCATCCAGTCGCTCCAGTTGGAAAAGGATCTGGAAGTGGCCCGCAACATCCAGCGCCGCATCCTGCCCAAGCGGCTTCCGGAGCCGGAAGGCTGGGAATGCACCGCCGCCAATCTTCCGTACCAGGCCGTGGGGGGCGATCTCTACGATCTGTGGATGGCTTCGGATGGCGGCAACGATCCCCGCCTGCACCTGGCCGTGGGCGATATCTCCGGCAAGGGCCTGCCGGCTTCGTTGATGATGACCCAGCTCTCGGCCTTCCTTCGGGCCATGGGCGATCGCCGCGTTCCCGATTGGGGCGCCCTGTCCCTGCGCTTGAACCGGCGCATGAACGAGGTGCGCGACCGCAACCGCTACGCCACGCTTTTTGTGGGCAGCCTCAACCCCGCCAATGGGGATATGCGCTACGTCAACGCCGGGCACAATCCGCCGCTGCTGGTGCCGGCCGATGGCGGCCCTGTTCAGCGGCTGGATCCCACGGGGCCCATGGTTGGCCTGCTTCCGGGCGCGACCTTCAAGGAAGGCCACGCCACCGTCCATCCGGGGGATGTGCTGATCCTCTTCACTGATGGCGTGGTGGAGGCCGA
The DNA here is from genome assembly GCA_035352715.1 of Holophaga sp. Lineage (GTDB taxonomy): Bacteria > Acidobacteriota > Holophagae > Holophagales > Holophagaceae > DAOPYE01. Next base: position 7,525 of record DAOPYE010000028.1, read on the forward strand.
GGATATCCACGGCAACCAGCTGGGCGAGACGCCACTCATCGACGTCGTGCGTCAGAATCCAGAAGCCAGCGCGGACGAGCTTTTCGAGAAGCTGATGGTCCGCACGCTGGAGCACATGGAGGGCGGCGGTTTCCAGGATGACGTGACCTTGGTCGTGATTCGCCGCTTGCCTGAAAACCTGCACTGAGGGAGAGCATCCATGAACGGCCTGAAGTCCTTCATCCTCATCGCTGCCATGACCGCCCTGCTGGTGGTCGTCGGGGATCTACTCATGCCCCAGGGCCACATGGGCGCGATCCTGGCGCTGGGCATCGGCCTGGTGATGAACGGCGTGAGCTACTTCTTCTCCGATTCCATCGTGCTGATGATGTACGGCGCTAGGGTCGTAGGGCCGCAGGAGGCGCCGGAGCTCCATGCGATCGTGGCCAACCTCGCGCAGCGCGCGGGCCTGCCCATGCCGCGTGTGGCCATGATTTCGGAAGAGACGCCCAACGCCTTCGCCACGGGACGCAATCCGGATCACGCCGTCGTGGCGGTCACCAGCGGCATCCTGCGGACGCTGTCGCGGCAGGAGCTGGAGGGCGTGCTGGCCCACGAGTTGGGCCATGTGAAGCACCGGGATATCCTCATCGGAAGCCTCGCTGCCGTGCTGGCCCAGGCGATCATGTTCCTGTCGCACATGGCCATCTACTTCACGCCGCGCGATGAGAACGACCGCCCCAATCCACTTGCGGGCATGCTGATCTACTTCCTGGGCCCCATCGCCGCGATCCTGTTGCAGATGGCCGTGAGTCGCTCGCGCGAATACATGGCCGACGCATACGCTGCGCGTCTGACCGGGCGGCCCGATATGCTGGCTTCGGCCCTGCGCCGGATCTCGGGCTACAACGAACAGGTGCCCATGCGGCACGCCGAGCCCGCCACGGCCCACATGATGATCGTGAACCCCCTCAGTGGCGGCGGCATCTTCAGCCTCTTCAGCACGCATCCGCCCATCGGCAAGCGCATCGCGCGCCTGGAGGCCATGCCCATCGAGGCGCGCTGATCCTCGGGGGATTCCCCGTGCGGGTGGGTTCGGCCCAGCCTACCGGGCGCCGCCCGTCCCCACGGCCACCACGCGGAAGCGAGGGGTGCTGATGCCGCGTTCACCAGCGTACAGTCGCTGATCGGGTTGGGAAGGTCGCCTGCCGCCACCAGGACTGCAAGGGATTGGTGCAGCGCTTGCAGTCCTGCCGTTGCCAGGCCGCCTTTCGTTGCGTTCATGGTTTCCATCGGTAGACCACGACTTTGGCGCCGCCATCGTCTTCTTCGGTGATGAGCTTGTAGCCCTGGGCGTCGGTGGTGACGAAGATGCCGTTGACCAGATCGACCGTGCCGAAGGTGCCGCCGATCTCCGGCCCGGGGACGATGAAGTCAACCTCGTGGCCATCCGTCGCGCTGTAGATGGTAACTTCTCCGCGGCGACGCCCGTCCTTGCCTTTGTCCACGTAGGCCACGTAGATGTAGTCGGCATCCGCGGTGAAGGACCAGGGCAGGGTCATGGGCCAGCTGGTGGTGTCCAGATGGATGTTGGTGCCCTGGCAGGCGGCGTAAAAACCGGTGTCGATGACGAAGGCCTGCTTGCGCTGCGCAGCATTCAGGAAATGGTCGTAGCGGTAGATGTTCCAGATGTGGTAACCGTCGCCGCTTCCGCCGAAGTACATCGTGTCCGTGGAAGCCACATATTTCAGGCGCGAGACTCCCGCGTTTTGGCCACTTGGCAGCGTGGTGAAGGGGACATCCAGATGCTGGGGATGGGCGAAGTCGTAGATGGGAACCCCGTTGGCGTCGATGCCCTGGCAGGGCCAGTATTGAACGCCACCATCGCCGCCAAAGGTCGATTGGGCGGGGCCGGATCCGCCGTACCAGATGCCGCCGTTCTCATCCACATCGATGCCCTGGGAATACATGGTCCAGTTGTTCCATGTGCCGAATTCGCTCGTGTCGACGGCCGCATCGCCATTCCCATCCCGCCAGAACCATCGGATGCGCTTGTTGGTTTCGGTGTCATCCCAAAGGGGGTGGTTATTGAAGGGCGAGACTGGATCGATATCCAGGGCCTTGTCCCGCAGCATCAAGTAGCCCGCAGGAATGGCGATCTCGCTGTTGTCCAGGAATCGCCATATGCCGACAAAGCTGCCGACCATGTTGGTCATGAAGATGAAGCGCTTGCCGTTGATGCGCCGCACCCAGTTGCCCGTGTGGGAGTTCACCACCCGCGGATCCTGGGGATAGCGGAAGGGATCGAGGGTGACGCCGGACCACTTCCAGCTTTGGCCCGGAGCCTTGCTGTAGTCCATGGTGAAGCGCTTGCCGTTGGTATACATCTCGGTGCCGAAGGAGGCTGGATCCGCATCGGCGGTTTGAACGAAGCAGCCTTGGGTCTGCCAGAGCATCGTCTTTCCATCCGACGAGAACATTCGAAGATCGGTGCCGCCGACCTGCAGGCAGGGCATGCCCGCACATCCGATGTAGATGTGTCCCTGGTCGTCGTGAGCGATGCCGCGAGGGCCCCAGAATCGGAAGTCGCCCGCCTGGCCCGGAATGGGCCCAGCATAGACGCCGCCGACTTCTCCGAAGATTTCGACCGGTGTGGTCAGCGATTGGGAAAGATCAAAGATCTTGATGTTCTGATCCGGGCCGTTGTCGGCGATCCACAAGCGGCCCTTTGCGTCGAAATCGACGGCGGTGGGGTCGACCACGGCGCGAATGCTTCGCCCGTCGCTTAAGGAGACATAGGGCCCCGTGGCGTCGGTGGGCGGCGGGCTGAGCTTGAAATCGCTGTACGTGAAGTTGAAAAAGCGGCCGTAGTAGTTATGGATGGTGGCGGTGATGCCGGTCTTCGCATCGGTGCTGACCGAGGAGTTGATGTAAGGAACCCACGTCGTGCCGCGCGCCCCTTTTCCGATGCGCTGGCCGTCGTAATAAACAGCCCCGTATTGTTTGGAGGGGCGGGTGCTGTCGCCCATGTTGTTTCCAAGGCCCGTCTCGTCGTATTGGGTGAGCACCCAGACGGTGGGAATGCCGCCGTTGTTGTCATCCTTGATGACGCCGATATCGGTCAGGAAGTTGCCGGCGTTGCCGTTCCAGGCGAGTTGATCCGCCAGCGAAGAACCGCTTGGGAATCCCATGCGGCCGCCCGAGTTCCCCAGCCAGTGGGATTCAACCGAGTGATGGAATGCGTGGGAGACGACCGTGAGCGTGAAGGAGGCCGAGGCGCTTTGGCCCCGGCTATCCGCCTGGATGGTTGCCGTGAAGGTGCCCAGAGACGTGGGCGATCCCATGATGGATCCGTCGGAATCCAGCACCACGCCCGCTGGGAGCGATCCTTGGCGCAGGGCGAAGGAGACGGGCCAGCCCGGCACGGTGTTCAGCAGATCCGGGAACACCGCCAGCATGGGGGTGTTCTGAAGGAGGATGCGGGATGGATAACCTAAGGCAAGATCTTTTGCTGGCGTCACCACGCATTGAACCCAAGCCACTGCGGTCTGTCCTCCGCAGGCGGCCCGGATGCTGACGTTGTAGGTTCCGATAGCCGAAACCTGCGCCGTGTCGGTGGGCGTTCCCTTCAATCCGCCATCGGCAGCCAGCGAGACGCCGTTGGGGAGACTGCCCTGAAGCAGGGTGTAGGTGATGCTTCCCGAAGGCGCGTTCTTGAGCGTTGGAAGGACCGTCGTGATGGCCGTTCCATCCTTGAACCAAAGACTCTTGGGATAGCTCAATGCCATGGATCCGCTTGCGCTCACCGCTCCCGCATAGGCATGGCTCGCGTGTCTGGACTCATTTGCTAATTTAACTGTAAAGGAATAATTTCCGACGGTGGTGGGCGTACCCGACAAGCAGCCGTTGCTTCCCAGGATCAATCCCGCAGGCAGGGCGCCTGAATCAAGGCTGTAGAGGGCGGCTTCACTCGACGCCACATGGCTGGTGACCGGGGCGATGACACCGATGTCCTGCCCGGCGACGAAGTTCGGCAACGTGTAGGCGAAGTCGGGCGCGGTGCCGTCCGTGATGACCAGATTCACAACGGTGGTCGCGGTGCGGCCATCATTGTCGGCCCGGATGACCAACTGGAAAACGCCAGCCCGGTTGGCCTTCCCCCACAGGGCGCCCCCAGAGCTGAAGCCGATGCCAAGGTCTACGGGGAGTCCGCTCCCGCTGAGGCTGAATACGGTGGGCGTATTCGGCGTGGCGTTGTGGAGGGTCGGAAGCTGGGTTTGGAGATTCGAGACCGTGTTGATCCGATAGGTGCTTTGGGGATAGGTGATGCTGAAGCTGCTGGATGCACTCACCGTCAGCTGCGCTATCAGGGTCGCCTTGCGCTTGCCATTGGTGAATGCGATCTGGAAGGAGCTCGTGCCAGCGGTGGCGGGGGTTCCCGAAATGGTTCCGTCTGCGGCAAGCGCAAGGCCCGAGGGCAGGCTGCCTGAATCCATGGCCGCCGTGGTCGCCAATCAAGGCGTCGCGCAGCCGATGATGGGCACGAGGTTGGGTGAAGCGTTTCCAGTCGCCAGACTGGGCCAGGCGTACTGGGCGGTCAGGGCCTGGTTGTCTTCCACGGTCGCGGTCAGGGGGACGCTGCCCAAGCTTGTCGCAGTGGAAGCCGAGATGGTGAACGTGAACACCCCCGCTTGGGCGGGCGTGCCCGTGAGGCTGCCATCCGCGTTGAGGCTCAGCCCCGGGGGCAGGGCGCCATCGGTGATGGTGAATGCGTAGGTCCCCGCTGTGCTCAAGGTCGGCTTCTGGGCGGTGATGGCCGATCCGACTGAATACCACGGCGCGGCGCTGGGATAGCTCAAAGCGATGGCGGTGGGCGCAGGGAGGGGCGTCGGACTTGGATTGGCGGGCGTCGTGGGCGAGGTCGTCTGCGATGGCGTGGAGGATGCGCTGCCACCTCCGCCGCCGCAGGCCTGGATCAGCAGCGCGCCTCCGAAGGCGAGGAGGCACAAAAAGGTCTGAGCAGGCCGAAATCCGTTCATGGTGCTTTGCTCCCTAGGGCCTGGCGGCGCTATCCGTGCTTCAGTTGTCTGGAAGGTCGCAAGGAGTATAGAGCGTAAAACTTTGGACTTTGCTTGATAAATATGAAAAACGCCGCTGAAAAGCGGCGTCTCATGGGGTGTTAATGGTGCGGTGTTCGGGTCGCAGGCTTAGGGGCGGGGAGAGACCCTGAACAGGGCGCTGGCGTGGGGTGCGAGCGCTTTGTTCAGGCGAGGCGCCGGGCCCAGATCCTGTCGTGTCCATAGATCGCGTATGGCGTAGCCTTCCATTTTTAAGCCCACGTCATGCCAGGTGGCGTCCAGACATTGTTCGGTGTCGCCAAGATTGAAGACCGCCACATAGGCATCGCGGCTGTCGGGGGCGTCCGCGGTCCAGACCTGGAAATCGCCCTTGGTTAGGACAGGCCTGTTGTTTTTGCTGTGCTGGTTCACGGCGAGCACTTCGGGATTGGTGATGAGGGATAGCGTGAAGGGGTCGCAACTGGGTAGATCGCCGCCGAAGATCAGGGGCGAGCGGAAGATGGACCAAAGGGTCATCATCGTGCGCTGCTCGTCGGCGGTGAACTTGCTGGGCTCGCCCTTGCCGCCGTTGTCGCTGATCTTCAGACGTCCGATGGGCAGCATGTCGGCGTCGGGCCAGGTGTTGTTCTTGCCGATTTCGGGTGCCCAATCCTTGGCGAAATTGAACTGCTGTCTCAGAAGCTTCCACTCGTCCCAGAAATCATCCGAGATGCGCCACATCTGCGCGTGCTTCTGGAAGAACTCTGCCTCCATGACGGGCGCGGGGCCCGGGGAGATGCTCAGGACCATGGGGCGCCCCGTCCGCTGCGCCACCTTCAGGATGGCGCGGTGCAGGGCCTTGATCTCCGCAGGCTGGTAGAGATGGCTGCCCATGTCATCGGCCTTGATGAAATCGACCCCCCAGGAGGCGTACAGCTCGGCGATGGAATCGTAGTAATCCTGCGATCCCGGCTTGGTGGTGTCGATGCCCCACATGTCCGGGTTCCATCGACAGTGATTGTCCATTTCGGCAATGTCCTGCGCGTGCAGACGAGTTCCCTTGATGGGAAGCTTCTGGGCCACCGCCTGGCGGGGAATGCCGCGCATGATGTGGATGCCGAACTTCAGGCCCTTGGCATGAAGGTAGTCGCCGAGGGCCTTGAAGCCCGATGGGAAGCGGTTGGGCGCAGGGATCAGGCGTCCAAACCCATCCATGGTGAGCTTGGCGCCTGGGGCGTAGTCGTGGGCCTTGGCGTTGGGCTCGTACCACTGGATGTCGACGACGACGTACTGCCAGCCGAATTTCGATAGATTGGCCGCCATGTAGTCGGCGTTGGCTTTGACGTCTTGTTCCGAAACGGCGGTGCCGTATGAGTCCCAACTGTTCCAACCCATGGGAGGTGTCGCGGCCCATTCCTTGTAAGCGGGCGCTTGCGCCGGCAGGACGCCAGCGATGGCCAGCAGCGCCGAAAGGCATAGACCGCGACACACCATGGTTGGATCCTCTTACTTCAGTTCAAGCACGACGACGGACTTCGCGGGCAGGGTGACTTCCAGCTTGTCCTTGCGGAGCTTGGCTCCATCAAAGGCCTTGGGCTTCACGTTCTCCGGCTGCTCGAAGGTGTTGTGCGCATCGATGGCGGAGGCCGTCAGAATCCGTCCCGTCACGTTCTTCGCCTGCATTCCAAGCAGGTCGCAGGTGACGGTTTCGGCCTTGTCGGGCCGCGTGTTCACGAGCGATAGATGGATCGTGCCATTCGCGGCCTTGGACGCATTGGCGCTGATGGAGGGCAGGCGCTTGCCATCCAGGACGTAGTCTTCGGCTTTGACATCGATCGGAAGATGCACGGCGCCCTGGTGGACATTGAACATCTCGAAGATGTGATAGGTCGGCGTCAGCAGCATCTTGTCGCCATCGGTCAGGATCATGGCCTGCAGCACATTGATCATCTGGGCGATATTCGCCATGGGAACGCGATCTGAATGATCCTGGAAGACATGGAAGTGCAGGGCCGCCAGCAGCGCGTCGCGCAGGGTGTTCTGCTGGATCAGGAAGCCAGGGTTGGTGCCGGGCTGCGGGTCTGTCCAGATGCCCCATTCATCCACGATCAGGCCGACCTTCTTCTCCGGGTCGGTCACGTTCATGATCGCGGAGTGCTTGGTGATCAATTCGTTCATCTGCACGGCTCCGCGCAGGGTGGAGTGCCACGCCGCTTCCGTGAACTGGGTCGCAGGTCCCTTCTTGTCCCAGTTTCCGGTCGGGATGGTGTAGTTGTGCAGGGACAGGCCATACATGGGGCCGGCGTTCTTCATCAACACGTCCGTCCAGCGGTAGTCGTCGCCGCTGGGGCCGACGGCGATGCGGAGCAGTTGATTGCCTGCATAGCTCTTCAGGAATGTGGAATAGCGGCGGAAGTTGTCCGAATAGTACTCGGGACGCATGTTGCCGCCGCATCCCCAGGCCTCGTTTCCAATGCCGAAATACTTCACCTTCCACGGCTTCTCACGCCCGTTCTTCCGGCGCATATCCGCCATGGGCGACTGGGCGTCGGAGGTCAGGTATTCCACCCACTCCATCATTTCCTGGGGTGTGCCGCTGCCGAGATTGCCGTTGATGTAGGGTTCCGCGCCGATCAGATCGCAGAAGTCCATGAACTCGTGGGTGCCGAACGCGTTGTCCTCGGTCACGCCGCCCCAATTGGTGTTGATCATGCGGGGGCGCTTCTCGCGGGGGCCGATGCCATCCTTCCAGTGGTACTCATCGGCGAAACAGCCGCCGGGCCAGCGCAGCACGGGCACCCGCATCTTCTTCAGGGCTTCCACGACGTCTTTACGGAAGCCGCGGATATTGGGGATCTTGGAATCCTCGCCCACCCAGATGCCGCCGTAGATGCCGTGGCCCAGGTGCTCGGCGAACTGGCCGTAGATATTGGGGTTGATCACCGACTTGCCCTGATCGGCGCGCAGGGTGAGCTGGGCCGGGAGGGGCGCGGGTTCGGCGGCGCTTGCGGAACCCGCAAGCAGTCCCGCGGAGACCACGAGGGCTGAGAAGATTCGGGAGCGGAATGGGTTCATGGACACACCTTTCAGGATGACGGCCTGCTGTATTGAAACCGGTTCCATTTGCCACCGCAAGAATCCATCCCCCCTTTTGTGGAAACGCCCTTCTGGCGAGGTTCTTCGGCGCATGAGAGGGACCGTGGATGGTGGAAAGTCGGCGGCGTCCAGCGCGGGGCACAGGCTCGGCCGAAAAGGTATCCAGGAATCGCCTTCGGGGTTCTGGCAAACTGGTGGATTGCATTGCATGAGGCTCTGATGTCCCGACCTGTTGTTACTCGATTTGCGCCCAGCCCGACCGGAATGCTGCACATTGGTGGCGTTCGCACTGCGCTGTTCTGCTGGCTTTATGCGCGAAAGCACGGCGGGCGTTTCATCCTGCGCGTGGAGGACACGGATCTTACGCGCTCCACGGACGACAACATCCGCATCATCGAAGAGGGCATGGCCTGGGTGGGGCTGGATTGGGACGAGGGGCCCATCCCTGGAGAACCCACGCGCTGGGTGGGCGAGCATGGTCCGTACCGCCAGATGCAGCGCATGGAGAGCCACTACAAGCCCGCGGTCGATAAGCTGCTGGCCGAAGGGAAGGCCTACCGCTGCCGCTGCACGCGCGAGGATCTGGACGAGCGCCGCAAGGCCGCTGAAGCCGCGGGGCACCCCTTCCAATACAACCGGGGCGTGGACGCCGGGAAGGGATGTCGCGACAAGGGCCATGACGCCAGCCAGCCCTTTTCCGTGCGCCTGAAGATGCCCGAAGGTCAGGAGTCCTGGCTGGAGGATGGCGATATCGTGCTGCACGATCTCATCAAGGGCGACATCCGTTTCCCCGCTTCGACGCTGGACGATTGGATCATCGCCCGCACCGGCGAGGGCGGCGAGAGCGGCGTGCCCACCTACAACTTCTGCGTGGTCATCGACGACACCTGCATGGAAGTGAGCCACGTCATCCGCGGAGATGATCATGTCTCCAACACGCCCAAGCAGATCGCCCTCTATCACGCGCTGGGTTACGAGCTGCCCGCCTTCGCCCACGTGCCGATGATCCTCGGCCCGGACGGCGCGAAGCTCAGCAAGCGCCATGGCGCCACCAGCATCACCGAATACCAGGCCATGGGCTTCCTGCCATCGGCGATCCGCCTTGCCTTGGCGCGCCTTTCCTGGACCCCCAAGGTGGATGGCCAGGCGCCGGAGACCGCCGAGGATGAAATCCTCTCCGATGAGGAGATGGTGCGCCTGTTCGATCTGGGGGACATCCAGAAGAGCCCGGCCCGCTTCGATATGGACAAGCTGGCGTGGATGAACCAGAAGCTGGTTCAGCGCGCCACTTGGCAGGAACTGGACGCGCATCTGGTCCCGTTCATGCCGGAAGCCTACGCCGCCAAGTCCGACGACTGGAAGCGCATCGCCATCACCAGCACACAAAAGGGCAAGTCGCTGAAGGACATGGCCGAAGCCCTTGCGTTCGTATGGGAAGCGCCTGCCGAATTCGACCCCAAGGCCGTGGAGAAGTTTTTGACAGAAGCTGTCAAACCCGCTCTTCGCGACGTCGTAGCCCTCTCCGACTATGAACACGATGCGCTGCAGGCCGCCTTCAACGGCATCCTGGAGCGCTACGGCCTCAAGCTGAAGGATCTCGCCCAGGCCCTGCGCGTGGCGCTTGCCGGGAAACCCGTCAGCCCACCGATCTTCGACACGCTGTTCCTGCTGGGCCAGGAAGAAGTCGCCCGGCGCATCGGGAAGTGGCTGTAGCGTGGCTCTGGGAAGAATCTGTGCTTGCCCACCGTCACTGTTCTGATAGAATTTCATTTCCCCTTTCCGGAGTAGCTCAGGGGTAGAGCGATCGGCTGTTAACCGATTGGTCGGGGGTTCAAATCCCTCCTCCGGAGCCAGACGAACGCCTCGCGAAAGCGAGGCGTTTTTGGTTATGTGCCGAAGAGGGATTTGAACGGCAGTGGCGCGCAGGTAGGCTCAGCTTTCTGCATCTGATACAAAGTAGCTCCTGTCGTTCAGGGTACGGACGTGCTTGATTCTGAATCTTGGCTGTCTGTGGCGGCTCGGATCAGAAGACTGCGTCGCGGCGTTTTGGGTAGACGTTTAGGCGCATATGGAACTCTCCAGGCTTACTTGGATAGCGAAAAATATTGGAGATGGGTCGAGTGTGATTGATTCCTGCCACCGCAAAGGATTCGTCATGGCCGGGTTCCCAGACGCTGACTTCTGCCTGTACCTCGACTTCGAACGGGGCACCGAGCAGCCAACGCGAGTTTTCCAGGCCATGATCAACCTGATCAATACGCTCCAAGGCATTGAGAGTGGTCTGCTACACAGCATTCAGCCGGAATTGAACCCCGTTTTCATTCTGGAGGATCTTGAGACTAGTTCACTCAAAACCTGGATCAGACGGAAGATAAATGGGACTTTGAAAACTATTGATTCTGAAGCGCTCAAGAGTGGGGACTGGAAGAAAGTGCTTGGTTCTTATCTTTCCAAGGGAGTGAACAGACTGATCGCGGCAACGGGAGAACCCGAAGTCACACGAGATTCGCTCCGAAGCATTTCATGCGACATCGCCACTCTGGCAGAGGAAACCGGCCTCAGTGCCCTAACGCTCTATGAACCAATGGGCATTAGCGAGGTGGCGACTCATCTACAGTCCATCTCATCTGCAACAGTCCCACTGCTCAGTGGCGACCGCATCTCGTTACTAACTGAATTCGGAGAGACCCCCGTGCACATTGGGTTTAATCTCACCCCGGATCGACTGGATGAAATCCTGACAGCGGAAATTATTACCAATGAATCAATCGAAATCCTGAAGATCCGAAAGCCGGATCTTTTGGGAGATGCACAGTGGGAATTCCGTCTCGGGAAAGACCCTTTTACGGCCAAGCTCTGTGATGTGGAGTGGCTACATCGGTTCAGGGCACGGCATATCGTCCTCCAGTCGGGTGATGCCCAGCGAGTAAAGGTCAGAACGACGACCAAATTTGGTCACGATCGTGAAATTGTCTCTTTGCATCGGGAAATTCTGAATGTTTTGGAGGAGCAACATCTTCCCTCTGAGCCCATTCTGGAGCCCCTTCTGCCAACTTCCGACCCCATTGTTCAGACATAGGCTGGGCGATACCGTCTCCTCAATACTCGAAGACGCTCCATTCCCGAAGTGCCCTGATCTCATGAAGAATCCTGTTCCAGAAATTTATCTGAACCTAACTTCCCACCCGCAGCCTGGAAACGGCCCTTTGGGCCCATAGCTCGAACAAGAACTATCGGGCCGTGAACGTCGGGCGCTAGGGCAGCTTGCCCGCGGTTAGTTGGCGGGTTCGATTTCCTGCACGAAAGCTTCCAGGAATTCCACCACCTGTCGTTCGAACAGGGCTGGGTTCAGCTCGCGGCCCTGGAGCTTGAAGTGGTTCACGCCCAGGCGGAGTAGTTCCTGGCGGGCGATGGGCGAGATATTGAAGGCCCCGCCGCCGGGCAAGGTCTTGAAGTCCTTGATCGTGCCGAATTGCTTGTCCGCGATGGCCTCGACGCGGCGGCAGGTCGCAGCGTCTACGCCTTCGGGCAGGAGCGTTCGGTAGTTGTTCGGCATATGGCGGAAACAGGTTGGGATGTTCTGGACCTGGAACTGTTCGTCAGCGGTGTTCATGCCCGCAAGGCTGTTGCGGCTCAGGGCTCGATAGTGGTCTTTTCTCTGGCAGAAGAGGGCGCAGGTGTCGTTCAGGATGAAGGACAGCTTCTCGATCGGCAGCTTGGCGAGCAGTTCGGGCTGGTAGGCGAACACGGGGATCATCACGACCACGTCGTAGATCTCGCATGCGCGGATGTATTCCTCCAGGGTTCCGTAAGCGAAGCAGATGGAGCCCATGACCTTGAACTTGGGGTAGTTCTGCTTGACATGCCAGGTGAGGGCGCGGGTGGCCACCGTGACGCTGTTCATGTCGTTCTCGAGATGGCGCAATAGATAATTGCCATCCTCATCTTCGAGATCCACGCTCTCCAGGACGTTATTGAGCGTCAGCTGAAACGAGATGCCGTGGTCGTTGAGCTTCTTGACCCGCCGGACCGCTTCGTTCAGGTTGTCGATGGTGACATCGTACAGCTGCACGCCATGGGTCAGCTTGGTGTTGGCCATGCGGTGGTTGAAGATGGCCCGCCCGCCGTTCCACTGCAATCCCTGCACCGCGTCGTAGGCCTGGATCTCGATGTTCTTGTCCAGCCGTCGAGCCCAATCCGCCAACTCGATGATCCGATCGGTGCGCGTAAATCCGCCACCGACGTTGATGTAATAGCGGGTTCCCATGCTTGGCTTCCTATCTGTTTCGATTCCACTGGAACAAAGAAAACATATCGATCAGGTCCGCTTCTCCGGTTGATCCGATTTGGGGGAGCCCTTGAAACCGTTTGAGCCCATGCGGCCATCCACCAAACACCCTCAAAGATATCGAAACGAGCATGGGGAGGGAAGGAAGCAGCGCCGCTGCGCCAGTGCCCGTAATGGAAAGCGGCCCACCAGGATGGCGGGCCGCTTTGGGGCATTCCTGCCGGACGCTGCCTACTTGGCGGGAGCCTCGATGATGCGGAAGTTCCCGCTGCAGTGCAGCATGCTCATGATGTAGAGCATGCCGTCGAAATAGCGCTGATCCCCAACGGGAATGGGCGTTCTCCACAGCTCTTCCACGAACGCCTTGGCGTTGGGGCCTGGCGTCGCGGCGAGGCTTGCAACGGTGGTCGCGGCCACCATGCCCGTCGAATGCCGAGTGGAAAGGGGCTTGCCGTCCAGCGTGTATTGATCGGGGAAGGTGCTGATGCCCTCGCCGACCAGAAATTTCTGGATGCGGTCGCTGAGTTCCGTCTGACGGCCATCCTTGCGCCACCAGTTGAAGTCGACCGACCAGTTGCTCGCGGTGCGCCACGAGTCGTAGCTGAAGGGAAGGGGCTCCCCCTTCTGGTTGATGATGGGGCTCATGTCAAAGTGGTTGCGGTCCGGCGACAGCCCGGTCTTGGGCCCGACGACCTTGCAGAACAATTCGCGGCTGACATCGGCGGCCTTGGCCCAGAATTCACGATCCTCCTGGGGCCCCCAGCGGGAAAAGAGCTCGTAGAACGCGGGCAGGTGGTAGGACGCGTCGGTGCTGCCCGTGCCCACATCGGGGATGAAGCGGATCATGTTGTGCGCTTCTTCCACCATGGGACCTGCACTTTCAGGGCGCGGCTTGAAACCGCCGGGCCACTTGAAGGGGGGAGGCGGCGTTTTGCCCTGTCCCTTCAGTTCGATGTTCACGTTGGTCTGGGCCTGCGTCCGCTCGTTGTTGTTCGGGCTGCCCTGCTTGGTCGGATCGAAGGAGAAGGGCTTGTCCTCGGGATGGATGCGGAAGGGGCCCGTGGCGGTGAGCACGGGGTGGTGACGCATCACATGAAGGATGCGATCCGCTTCCTTCTGATAGTTGTAGATGCCCTGGCCATTGCCCCAGCGACGTGCGGCGAAGAGCAGCGCCATGGCGTAATACTCCTCGCCGTCGGGGGCGGGGCCCGTGGAGCGCGGCGTGCCATCCGTGTTCATCGACCAGGCGTAGTACCCGACATTGGGGTTCTTGGGATCGGTGATGAGCATGTAGGTGTTGGACCAGTTCCAGAGCGCGTCAAACTCGCGCTTCTTGTCCATCTGGACAGCGATCATCATGCCGTAGCTCATGCCCTCGGAACGCGCGTCGTTATTGGCCCAGTCCGTGATGTAGCCCAGCGGGCCGTTGGCGTTGGATCCTGCTTCGAAATACACGCGCTCGGACAGGGCGTCGCCGTGGAAGAGTTGCTGGAACGCCCTGTCCAGCTTGCTCTGGATTTCCTGCGGGGTGCGCCCGGCTTCCGCAAAGAGGTTGCGATACTGCTTCGTTTTGTAGGCGCCCTCGCCATCGCCCGGCATCCGGGTGATGGGGCCGAGGGGCGCATTGGTGTGAGGCCTCGGTGGCGAGAATTGCCCGAAAGCCGTCGAGGCCACCAGGGCCATCAGGATGGGCAGAGAAGCGTAAGCACGGCGCAAGGCAACCTCGCTGGCAAAGGGATGGGAGAAAGCCAACCAAGCAGGGTTTAGCTGGCAAGAGTCATGGGCTCTTGGTCTGATAGACGGGCCTTAAATTACTCTGGTTGACGAGCGCCATATCATTTTTTGTCGAGGCGTCACGGGTTTGTGGTCGGCAGGCCATGACACGTCATTTCTGAAAGGCCGCTGAGGTGTCGACTCCTCCGTTGGGGCCGCTGAATGCTTGTCGTTGGGGAGATCTTGCCGTGGGCGCATGGCACCACTGAAACCCAAGGTCTTGCCCGAAATCAGAGCTCTTCCCTGACGATCCTCTCCAGAAAATCGATGACGGCTGTATGGTATTCCTTGTTGTTGTACTCGCGGCCCTGGAGCTTGAAGTTGCAGATGCCCCGACGGATGAGTTCCCTTCGGGTGGTGGGTGTGATGTTGAAGTCGTACTCCAGGTCTCCCGAGGAGAGACCATCGTTGATCCGTTGCGAAGAGAAGACATCAATCAGGTGTTTGTTGAACGTTGAGTCCGTCTGCTTGACGACCCGCTCTCGAAGGGCGGGGGTTTTGATGAAACAGTCCGAACAGGGCGTGTTCTGGAACTGTTCCTGTGGGGTGTCGTTCCCACTCAGATAGCACCGTGAAATGGCGTCATAATGCTCTTTGCGCGTGCAAAGCAGAAAGCACTGATCATTGACGATGAATACCAGCTTGTCTAAAGGAAGACCTTCCATCATCTCTGTTGCATAAGCAAACTTGGGCAGCAGGACGACCTTGTCGTACCGCTCGCAGAATTCCTTGGCCTTCTCTTTGCCTCCAATGCAGAAGCAGATGGAAGCAGTGATCGAGTAATTGGGGAAATTCTGAGAGATGTGCTGCGTCAAGGCGCGCGAGGCCACCGTGACCCCATTCCTCTCATTCTGGAGATGATGCAGAAGGTAGTTGCCGACTTCATCATCGGTGTCCACATTCTCAAGCGTGCTGTTGAGAACAAGGTTGAAGGGAATGCCTGCGTCATTCAGCCTGCGGACACGGGCCACGGCTTCCTGAACCTGATCCTGGGTGAGCGATTGGCGCCAGGGGGAATTCGGGTCGCTGATGTACTTGCTGTTGAAGATCAGGCGCCCTCCGTTCCACGAGAGGCCCTGCACCGTGTCGTACGCCTGGATCTGAATGTTCTTGCCCATCGCCATGACGCGTTCGTTCAGGTCAATGATTTCCTGGGTCCGATGCAGTCCCGCTGGCACAGTGAAAATGATTGGTTGTGTCATGGTTTCATCTTCCGCGCCTTGCTCCATTCCATGTTCCAGAAGATGGTTGAGGCGATGCTGATATCAATGGGAAACCCGAAAGTGTCGTGCTTGCATGGCCGGAGGCGCCGACGATCTGGCTTGGGCGCTTGAGATCGGCTGTCCCATGGCGGATGCTGCATCGCAAGGCGTCATGGCTTCAGGGGTGGGTGATGTGCGCTAGGCCTTCGACTCCGCCAGGATCTGGATGTTCTTGTTCAGCCGTTGGGCTTGCTTGGCAGTCTCGACGATCCGGTCAGTTCGGGTAAAGCTGCCTCCGATATCGATGTAATAGGGTTTGCCCATGCTCGGCTTCCTAGGGTTTTGGCTTTGACTGGAATCAGGGCTGTCGGCGGAAATCGAAGAAGGCTTTCCCTGAATTACGGGCTGCCGCCATAGGGGTGATGAGGCTTTTGATTCCCGCGCAATGGCTTACGCTGACGCCATCCACGATAGCGAGACGACCTATCAAATGGAAGAAGCCCCCGGCTCTCGGCGCGGGGGGTGCGGCTCACGCGGAAAGAACCTTCCTGTCGTCAAAGGTCCCGCTGGTAGAGCGCGGCGTCCTCGCCATCGCGATAGTATGCCTTGCGGATGCCCTGGAATCGCCAGCCCGCGCTTTCGTAAAGGGTGCGGGCGGCGACGTTGGAGACCCGGACTTCCAGGTGCAGTTCCGTGATGCCGTGGGAGGCCAGCTTGGTCTCGGAATCGGACAGCAACTGTCGCGCATGGCCTTGCCGTCGCGCCTCGGACGATACAGCCAATCGAAGCAATTCCGCTTCGTTCACCACCGGGATCAGGCGCCAGCGGACGAAGGCACATTCAGAGAGGACGCCAAGATACTCCCCTTCATCCAAGGGTCCCCAGGTGGAGCCCAGAGCGGCTTGATCCAGGGCTTCTGCCCAGGAAGGCAACTCGGTCCCGGGACCCAGCCATCGCACCTGCATCAACGGGCGTGTCCTTGGCGGAGGGCGTCAGACAGATGGCGGGAAGCCTCGGGGAAGTTCACCTCGGCGTCGGTCTCGCGCAGGTAGAACGGCACAAGTGGGGATTCGGGAGGGGCGGAGGTGCGCTTGCGGCACAGGGCGACCAGGCCCAAGAGCATGGCGTTGCCTTCATCGTCCAGTGCGATGCGATTGGGCTGGTCGATCTTGTCGGCGAACTCGCCGGGCGCCCACCAGGGCTGGCCCAGGAGGAGGGCCGAGAGATCCTTCATGGGGTGCTTGCATGCAGGGGCCGATGGCGAATTGTTCTCGCCCCAGGGTTGGGCAAAGACATCGCCCCGCTGGCCGTCCAGCAGAACCCAGAATAAGCCCTTCACGCCGGTCTCGCGCAGTGCATGAGCCCGCAGCTCAAAGGCGGAGAACCCCCAGGTTGGAACTCCCGTCAAGGCCAAGCCCTCGGCGGTGGCGACGCCGATGCGCAGGCTGGTGAAGCCGCCGGGCCCGACGCACGCAACGGCTCCCGTCAGATCCTTGGGGCTGGCGCCCGCTTCGGCCATCAGTGCGTCCAACGAGGGCAGAAGCGCTGTGCTGTGGCTGCGCCCGACGCCCACCTCGACGCGCCGCGCCCAGGTTCGCCCGCCCGTCGGCGCTTCAATCAGGGCGAGGTGCAGGAAGGTGGTGGTGGTATCAAGGCCGAGGATCATGCGTCCATTCCAACACGACAAGACGGCCCGCGGGCCGTCTTGTCGTGAAAATACAATGGTTGAGCGAAACGCTCTTGTGACTAGACGTTCTTGACGACCTTGCCAGCCTGCAGGCAGGACGTGCAGACGCGGATGCGGCGGGGCGTGCCGTTCAGCAGGGCACGAACGTTCTGGAGATTGGGATTCCAGCGGCGGTTCGTAATGTTGTGGGCATGGGAGACGTTGTGCCCGAACTGGGGCTTTTTTCCGCAAATTTCACACTGACGGGACATGGCAACCTCACGTTTCGATGTACGGCACTTCCAAAGAAAAATTAGTCTACCAGGGGGATGGCCGAAGACAAGGACAAAAGTCGCAGAAGCCGCTTGCACTCCCGTTTGCTTTTATCTCAAGGTGGGGCTGACATTCACCATGGATAAGCATTTATGGGCCTTGGCCTTCACGCTGCTGCCCTGGCCCGAGCGCCAGAAGGCGGAGCTTTGGAACGCCCTGGAGGCCGGCGCTCAACCCGCCTTGGGATGGGATGTGCAGCTGGAAATGGAGGCCCTGGCGAAGCGCCTGCCGCAGTTGCGACGGGATGCCGAAGCGCGTGGGGCGCGGCTGCTGCTGCCGGGGAACGAGGGCGTGGACCCGCTGCTGGCGCCGCTACCCTACCCGGTGGCGCTGTGGGTGCGGGGAACGCTGCCGCCTCTTGGCGCTTCCGTGGCCATCGTGGGCAGCCGTCGTGCCAGTGCCATTGGGCTGGAGCGGGCGCGGGTTTGGTCCCGTGAATTGACGCAGGCGGGCGTGGCCGTGGTTTCGGGGCTCGCTCGCGGGATTGATGGCGCGGCCCATCGGGGCGCCTTGGAGGTGGGGCCGACCTGGGGCGTGATGGGTTCTGGGCTGGACCGCCCCTATCCCCCCGAACACGCTCCCCTCATGGCGCGCATGGTTGATGCGGGTGGGGGCGTGATCACGCCGTTTCCTCCAGAGGCACCGCCGCTGCGCTGGCACTTCCCCCGGCGCAATCTGCTGCTGGCGGCCTGGACCTCGGGCGTGCTGGTGATGGAATCCCGGTTGAGATCCGGCTCCCTGGTGACCGCGCGCCTGGCGCTGGAGCTTGGGAAAGAATTATGGGTCTGTCCAGGGGCACCCGAAGATCCCGGCGCGGAAGGGCCCAATGAGCTGCTGCGCCAATGCGCTGCGAGGCCTTGCCGCTCCCCCCAGGATCTACTGGAAGACCTGCTTTCGGATCAGATCTTGCCTATCAGTACTTGACAGGGGGCTACCGCTCGGTCGCATTATCCCAATTCGGGGGTTCACCTTGTCCCAGACGAAGAAGACATCCACAAAGAGCAAGGACTCGTCCGCCCAAGCGTCGGCTGGGGTGGGTTCTGGCAAGGCCCTGGTGATCGTCGAGAGCCCCTCGAAGGCCAAGACCATCACGAAATATCTGGGCAAGGGCTTCAAGGTGATGGCCTCTGTCGGTCATATCCGGGATCTCCCAACGAAGGACGCGGTGGATATCGGCGGCAAGAAAACGCCCGTGATCGACGTGGAGAACGGATTCAAGGAGGTCTACGAGATCCCCGTCCCCAAGCAGAAAGTGGTGGCGGGCCTCAAGGCGGCGGCGAAGGAAGCGGATGAACTGTTCCTCGCAACTGACCCTGACCGCGAGGGCGAGGCCATCTCCTGGCATCTGCTGGAGGCCATCAAGCCGCCCAAATCCATGCCCGTCAAGCGCGTGCGCTTCAACGAGATCACGCCCGCAGGCATCCAGAAGGCCATGGCCAATCCCACCGAGATCAATCGCGATCTGGTGGACGCCCAGCGGGCGCGGCGCGTGGTGGATCGCCTGGTGGGTTACAAGGTCAGCCAGGTGCTGTGGGACAAGGTGCGCCGCGGCCTTTCCGCCGGGCGCGTGCAGAGCGTGGCTGTGCGGCTCATCGTGGACCGCGAGCGGGAGATCCAGGCGTTCAACCCCGTCGAATACTGGGTGCTGAAGGGCCGCTTCGCCGCCAAGCTGCCGCCTCAGTTCTGGATGAAGCTGACCAAGCTCAACGGCCAGACGCTTCAGCTTGGCAACAAGGAAACCAAACGCCGGGTGGAGAACGAGAAGCAGGCTCATAGCCTGCGGGACCAGATCCTGAAGGCGGCTTGGAAAGTCACCAAGCTGGAGACGAAGGAAAAGAAACGCAACCCTGGTGCACCCTTCACCACGGCCAAGCTGCAGCAGGAATCGGCGCAAAAGCTGAAGATGAGCGTCAGCCGAACCATGTCCAACGCCCAGCGCCTCTATGAAGGTGCGGATTTCGGCGAGGGGCCCGTCGGTCTCATCACCTATATGAGAACGGATTCCCCGCGCCTAGCGCCCGAAGCGGTGGAGGCCATCCGCGAGTTTGCCGCGAAGAAATACGGCAAGGACTACATCCCCGCCAAGCCCCGCGTCTATTCCGGCAAGGCCAGCGCGCAGGATGCCCACGAGGCCATCCGCCCCACGGATATCAATCGCACACCCGAAAGCCTGCAGGGCCACCTGGAACCGGATCAGTTCCGACTCTATGCGTTGATCTGGCGGCGTGCCGTGGCATCCCAGATGGAGGCCGCGCGTTTTGACGACACGCTGGTTGAGGCCGAAAGCTCGCTGGAGAATGGCGAGATCGCCGCGTTCGAGGCGACGGGCGAAGTCGAAAAATTCCCCGGCTGGCTTGCGGCCTATCGCGCCGACAAGGCGGAGAGTGCTGCGGAACTGTCGGAAGGGGATGAGGAGGATGAAAACGAGAAGGTCGGCCTACCGGATCTGAAGCCCGGGGAAGCCCTGAAGCTGGAGAAGCTGGAGACGGACCAGCAGTTCACCAAGCCACCCGCGCGCTTCAACGAAGCCACGCTGGTGAAGGAACTCGAAGAGGACGGCATTGGACGTCCTTCCACCTACGCGTCCATCATTTCCACCATCCAGAACCGCGATTACGTGAAAAAGCACGATGGGCGTTTCAAGCCCACGGAGCTGGGCATGGTGGTCACAGATCTGCTGGTGCAGGGTTTTGCCAAGCTCATGGATCCCGCCTACACCTCCCGCATGGAGGACGAACTGGATCGCGTGGAGGCGGGCGAACTCACCTTCCTGAAAGCCACGAAGGACTTCTACGGCCCCTTCGAAAAACTGCTGAAGAGCGCCGGCGATTCCATGGAAAACCTGAAGGCGGGCATCCCTTCCGACAAGGCGTGCAAGAAGTGTGGCGCGCCCATGCTCAAGCGCATCGGGAAGAACGGGCTATTTCTGGGATGTTCGAAATACCCTGACTGCG
>DAOPYE010000029.1:0-27321 GCA_035352715.1 Holophaga sp.
GGGCAAGGGCAACATTTCGCTCAGCACGCGCCTGAACTACGCCAACAACGGTGGCTACGGTTCCCTGAACTACACCGGGAACTACCAGGACGATCCCCGCTTTGCTGCTTACGCCTCCAGCATCCCCAAGAATGCGAGTGACGCGGCCAATAATCCGAATGCGCTCGGTTGGACGGGGGACAATAGCGGTGCTGATTACGGCTTCGCCAAGAGCGACATGAACTACACCGTTTACTACGGTTCCGCTGGCCAGTACCGTACGAACTTCGACACCTACACGGCCGATCTGAAGCTGAATGCGGATCTGCCCATCTACAAGAAGCTGCACTTCATCGGCTACGTCACGATGAGCAACATCTTCAACGCCTACCAGTTGACCAATATGCACACCGCCATGTCCAACATGGCTGGGCAGGTCAACGCCTCCAGCGGTGCGGGTGTTTACGGTCGCGCCTACCAGACGTTTGACGCCAACTATGTGTATGGCAAGCCCCAGAACATCAACAATGCGAACCAGCGCCACAGCGACTACAACTGGGGCAATCCCGGGCGTCAGGTTACCAACGTCAGCATTGGTCTGAAGTTCTAAGCGTCCAGCGCAAAGGAGAATTCTATGAAGCTAATTGGTATCTCCCTGCTTTCCCTGCTGGCGCTGCCCCTGGCGGCCCAGGACAGTGGATTCAGTGTGAATGGCGGCGTGATTTGGGCCCCATCCACGTATTTCGGTTCCTACGAAAAGGCCGTCAACAACAACTCCGGCTACTACGTGGGTGGTTCCTACACGACGGGCGCCAGCGAGGCGGGCGTTGTGGGTCGCGGCACCGTTTCCTACTATGCGATGCCCGGTCAGGCCCGTGCGAACGGCCTGAAGACCTCCCTCGATCTGGTCCAGATCGCGGGTGACGTGGTGTTCCCCATGGGTGTCGAAGGCCTGGACGGTGTGGTCGGTTTCTCCGCCAACATCTACTCGGTCACCAACTCGGGCACCGAGAGTGCGGATAAGAACGATGTTTACAACCACTTCCCCGTCAAGAATGGCTCCGGCCTGAAGGGCGGCGTTCGCATCGGTGTTGAATATGCCATCACCAAGTCCCTTAAGGCTGAAGTGATGTTGCAGCAGACCGAGTTGGGCGGCCAGAACAGCAGTGACCCTGTCAAGCGGGTCGGTGGTGTCAACCCCGGCTGGATGCAGATTGGGCTTCGTTACAACTTCTAGTTGAAGCGACCCAGAAAGTGACTCAGGTTGTTTTGACCTGAACGACGCGGAGACGGATGGATGGGAAGCCATTCCGTCTCCGCACCCCGAAAGCCTTTTCGCCCATCATGCTACGCGGGCGGGAAGGCTTTCGGTTTGCATGTACGGATCTGCCGACGGCCCTTAGCGCCGAGAACGCCGTGTGCCCTGGAGCATGCATGAAGCTACGCCTCATGGGTGCGCGCAACGCCACAGGATGTTCCCGGCCGCACCTCCGTTTTTCGCTGCCCTTGAGGTAACGATCCGGTTGGTCCCTGCCCGTGCGCCCTTAGGCGCAAGACGATAAGGTGGTGTATTCAGGGTGAAGGCCTGGGGACGGGCTTCTGGGTTCGCGGCGAGCGATCAGCGGAGATCGTGCCGTCCTTTGCGCATCTCCGCCTGGAGATCATGGATGGCCTGGAGGGGGTCCTTGGCGGCGAAGACGGCGCTGCCGGCGACCAGCACATCGGCGCCCGCTGCGATCAGATCGGCGGCGTTGCTCGTATCCACGCCGCCATCCAGCTGGATGAAAAAGGGCACGCCGCGCTCGGTGCGCAGGGCGTCCAGGCGCTTCACCTTGTCCACCACGCGCGGGATGAAGGTCTGTCCGCCGAATCCCGGGTTGACGCTCATCAGCAGCACGAAGTCGAAGACGCCCACAAGATCCACCAGGGTTTCCACGGGCGTCGATGGATTCAGCACCACGCCAGCCTTTACGCCGGGACCGGCGGCGCGAATGGCGCTCAGGGTCCGATGGAGGTGCGGGTCGGCTTCCTGATGCACCGAAACCCAGTTGGCTCCGGCCTTGACGAACTCCAGCGCGTAACGCGATGGCTCCGTGATCATCAGGTGGCAATCCATGGGTATCTGAGTGGTCCTGCGGATCGAGGTGGCGACGGGCAGTCCGACGGTGATATTGGGGACAAAGTGGCCGTCCATCACATCCACATGCACCACGCAGTTTCCGGCCTGCTCCAATAGGGCCAGGGCATCCGCCAGTCGCGTGAAGTCCGCGGCTAGCAGCGAGGGCGCAAGGATGGGTTCGATGGGGCGCAGGCTCTGGCTCATGAACCCAAGTCTATCGCGGTTATCCGGGTGAAGTCCCCGACCGGAAGCCTGATGGGACCCGAAGGTGGTGTTCAAGACGGGACGGCTGCGCCGGGGCGGGACAGGGCTGCGTCAGGGCGGTATGCTGGCCTTTTCACGGTTCCATCATGCCCCTCGATGTTCGTCGCCCCATTGATCGCTGGCTCCTTTTCTTCGCCGTGCTGCTTGTGACGGTGGGCATGGTGTGGGTCTTTTCCGCCTCCGCCTTCAAAAATCCGAGCATGCAGACCTATTTTCTCAAGCGCCAGTTGCTCGGCGGCTGCGCGGGGCTGGTGCTGCTTCTGGCGCTCACGCAGGTGGACCTGACGGGGCTGCGCGAGAATCCTAGGCCCCTGCAGGTGCTCTATGTCGTGCTGGTCATCGCCCTGGGACTGGTGTTCTTCTTTCCCGCGAAGAACCACGCGCACCGGTGGATCCAGTTCGCCGGCCAGAGCCTTCAGCCTTCGGAATTGTTCAAGCCGCTGTCGGTGATGATTTCCGCGTGGTGGATGCTGCGCTTCAAGGACGCCTGGAATACGCGCCAGGAGGCCATTCCCAAGCTGGTGATGCTCTGCCTCGTCCTGGCGCTGCCCCTGGGCCTCATCGTGCTGGAGCCGGATTTCGGCACGACCTTCCTCATCACCTTCGTCGGCCTGCTGGTGGTCTTCATCGGCGGCGCGCCGCGCTGGATCTTTGCCCTCGTGATACCCGTGCTCGGGGCGCTGGGGGCGGCCTTCGTGTGGTTCGAGCCCTACCGCCGCGCCCGCGTGCTGAGCTTCCTGAACCCGGCCGCAGATCCCTTGGGCAAGGGGCACCAGGCCCTGCAGAGCCTCATCGCCGTGGGCAATGGCGGCGTGTTCGGTGTGGGCGTCGGCAACAGCATGCAGAAGCTCAGCTATCTGCCGGAGGCCCACAACGACTTCATCTACGCGGTGATCAGCGAGGAAGCAGGCTTTGTCGGCTCTGTGCTGGTGCTGGCGCTCTTCGCGGCGGTACTCTACCGGGGCTACCGCATCTCCCAGCGTGTGCGCGACAGCTACCTGAAGCTGTGCGCCATGGGATTCACGCTGCTGCTGGTCGTCCAGGCGTTCATGAACATGAGCGTGGTGTTGAGCCTCGCCCCCAACAAGGGCATCCCGTTGCCGTTCATCAGCTATGGCAGCTCCAGCCTGATCGCGTCCATGGCCAGCCTGGGGCTATTGCTGGCAATCAGCAAAGAAGCCGGAGAGTAGGGTTGGATTTTCAAGCAGACGCCGGGTGAGTCTCTGGGGATAATGGCTGTCACCTTCTTCGGGATGACAGATGAAATGCTCCTCCGCGCTTGCCGCAGCCATGGCGTTTTCTGCCGCTTTGTTCCTGAGCCCTTCGCTGGGGTGCGGCGGAAGCCGCACCGAGGCGGTCACCACCTCCACACCAGGTTCGACTACACCGGGTTCAGGCACACCGGGCGCGGCTCTGTCGGTCGGAGGCAAATCTGCGTACGGCACATGGTCGGCGCAAGTCATCGGCGCAAATGGCGCCTGGAAGCCCGGCGATAGCGTCAAGCTTCAGGTGGTCCTGGGCCTCCAGGATGGCTACCTGAGCGCGCTGTCCAAGGCAGGGTATCCCGTGGATCAGCTCTTCGTGCTGGTGACGGCCGAGCGCTCCTTTGACGCGGATGGGCTTGCGCGGCTGCCTTCGGACGAGAACATGTCGACGCTGTTGACGCCCACGGGGCTCGCCATCGAAGGCGGCAACCAGGGGCCCGTCACGACGCGCTATGGCGGCTACTATGCGAGCCCCCTGGAGCTGTACCAGGAGTTGTCCGCTTCGAGCCTCGTGGCCGCGGCCGGCGACTGGAAGGCCAGTTTTGATCTCGCCGGAACGCTGCCTTCGGATCTGCCGCCCGGCCTGTATCGCCTGCGCTTCGATTTCGGCATCAAGACCCAGAAGCGCAACATGGACCTCAACGGCGCCTACATGGGATCGCGTCCCTTCTCGTCGGATCTGGGCGTCTTCACATACGCCTATTCGTCGATCATTCCCGCCAGCGGCACATCAGTGTCCGGGGGCCAGGTGGATGGGGCCGCGATCAAGGCCCGTATTCCCTGGGTGCTGCTGGCTAGCTACAACTCGAATGGCTACAACGGCGTTGTGGCCGACGAGGACAAGGGGTATTACGCCCTGTCGCCCCGCAATATCATTCCCGACGAGGTGGTCCTGCCGCTCTACAGCGGAGGCAGCACCAACGTGAACAGCTATTCGCTGGAGCCAGGCCTGCCCATCGACCGGATCGATCCCCGGGCCGTGACCGCCTGGGACTGGACCAAGGGCGAACTCACGGTCAGCGTCACCGCGCCGGATGGCGCCACCCAGAACCTCGGCACTTCCCCGATCACCGGGAAAACGTCCTACCCCGGCCCCACCACGGGCAACAAGGCGCTGACGGCCTGGAAACCGACGATGTACGGCCGCTACACCGTGAGCGTGACGGGATGGATGGCGGATGCGAGCGGACGCCGGTACGAAGGCGGCGGGACCTATCATTTCTGGATCGCGAAGCGGATGACCATGGCCACGGCGACCTTCCAGGGCATGGCCTATCCCGTGGGCACGAAATACGGTCGCGACATCGGCTTCTCCCCCGCCGTTCCCGCGGATGTGGAGGTGACGGCCACGCTCTACCCCAATTCGGATCCCGGCGCAGTCAAGAGCCTCACGTATTCGGGAAAGGCCACCCGCGGCGGCGTGTTCGGCACGGCCCAGGGACTGCAGGCCTTCACGCTGGATACTCCCGGCGAGTACCACGCCAAGATCCTTGCGAAATACACCGATCCCGAGGGCCATCTGTGGGTCTGCGTCATGCGTCACGCGGGCGTGGTCTACCCGACCACGTCCACCATCACGGCCCATGGCAAGAAACTTAACGCCAACGGTGCCTACGTGAACCTGGGGGAGACCGGCAAGGAGGGCTATGTTGATGCCAATGGCACCTCGCACCTCGAACACATCACCTTCCCCTACAATTCCGGCGACGCGCTACTGATCGCAAGCGAAGGGCATAGCGCCAACAAGATCGAGCCCGTGCTCACCTACACCAATGCGGGCGATGATCCCAAATGGAACACCAAGCTGAATGGCGTCGGCACGACGAATCTGTGCTTCACCACGACCAATGGCTACTCGCCGCACCTCTTCCCCGAATACATCAAGGATCGCCAGTACTACTACGGCGCAGCGGCACGGCCCGGCTTCATGTCGCGCTTCGTGGTGGGCGATTCCGTGTGTCGCGCGCCCTACTGGGCGACAAGCCCCAATAGTTTCGGGGGCCAGATCGGCGCATCGAGCAATGGGGATCTGCCGGGCGATATCTATCGCCTCTTTGGTGGCGTGATCGTGCGCAACGCCAGCGCAACGCCAGCCTACGCGGGCTATCTGTCCAGCGGCTTCATCCTGCCCAAGGGCAGCAACAACAACCGCATCATCGCCGCCGGGTCCGAGGACATCGCGGGGGCCACGGGGGACAAGGCGCGCTTCTTCCTGGTGGGTCTGCGTCCTGGCATGACGTATCTGGTGGGTGCGGCCTTCCGGCCCTTCGTGCAAATCGATCCCATCGTGCCGGCGTCGATCACCTACACCCTGAACGCTCCCGATGGTTCCCAGAAGATTGCGAGCGGTACGGGCGACGCCACGGGCTCCTGGGTGGGCACGAGCGCCTGGACGCTGGATATGCCGGGCATCTACACCTACAATCTGGCGGCGACATGGGATGGCCATTCCGCCGTCATGCCCGGCCTGGCGAACTCCACGGGCATGTTCTTCGTGGTGCCCGATGCCCTTCCGGCCGGTGCGGCGGGACTTGGGGTAGGTCTACCCAACCAGTCCTCGTTCCCGGCGGATGGCACGTTGACGGTCAAGGGCACCTCCACCGCCAGCGTCGTGAAATACGCCTTGCTGATGCCGGGGGCCGTGCTGGATCAGGGTGAGCTGACGGTGGCGAACGGCGCCTTCTCCTTCGTGATCGATCCGGCTGCCCTGAACAAGAAAGCGCCCATCTACGACATCAGGAACAACACCAGCGGGACTGCCCAGCTTGGCAAGGTGCTGCACCTGACGCTTTGCGCCAAGGAGAAAATGCCCGATGGCACCGAATACTGGGATATGCGGCGCGTGATCGTGCGCGGCACCACGGTGATGAACACGCGCTGAGGCTTGGTTGTTGAGCGTTTCCCTTCCTCAATCCATACACAAAGGCGCCGCCAGGGATGAACTGGCGGCGCCTTTGTCAGAGAGTTCCCGTCAACCCTGCAGGCCGTTCGCAGCGCTGAGCACCGCCTGAAGGCTGGCGGCGACGATGTCCTGATCGCGGCCGACGCCAAAGCGGCTGCGGCCGTCCTCGGTCTTCAGGCGCACGTAGGCGACGGCTTCGGCATTCTCGCCTTCGCCCATGGCGTGTTCGGTGTAGGCCGTCACTCGGTAGGTCAGGCCCAGATGTTGTTCCAGGCCGCGCACGAAGGCATCGATGGGCCCGTTGCCGGAGGCGGTGAATTGCCGCGTGGCCTCGCCATCCCTCAGTTCCACGTTCAGGGTGCCGCGATCCTTGCCTTCGTGGCGAGCGCTGAAGTCGGACAGCACCAAGCGGCCGGCAGTCAGGTAGGTTTGTTCGAAAGCATTGAAAATATCCTCCGGCATGAGCTCCCGGCCAGTCTCGTCCGTGATGTGCTGGATGACCTTGCTGAACTCCGCGGCCAGTTCCTTGGGGACCGAGAATCCGTAAGCCTGCTCCAGCACGAAGGAGATGCCGCCCTTGCCGGACTGGCTGTTGATGCGGATGATGGGCTCGTACTGGCGTCCCACGTCGGCGGGGTCGATGGGCAGGTAGGGCACTTCCCAGAAGGGGCTTTCATCGCTTCGCAGGGCGGTGAGGCCCTTCTTGATGGCGTCCTGGTGGCTGCCGCTGAAGGCCGTGAACACCAGCTGGCCCGCGTAGGGATGGCGCGGATGCACGGGCAGGCGGTTGCATCGCTCGAAGACTTCGACCAGTGCGGGGAGATCCGAGAAATCCAGGTGTGGGTCGACGCCTTGGGTGAACAGGTTCAGGGCCACGGTGACGATATCGACATTGCCAGTCCGTTCGCCGTTTCCGAAGAGCGTGCCCTCCACGCGATCCGCGCCCGCCAGCAGCGCCAGTTCTGTCGCCGCCACGGCGCAGCCGCGGTCGTTGTGGGCGTGCAGGCTCAGGAGGATCTGATCCCGCCGCTTCAAATTCCGGCTCATGTACTCGATCTGGTCCGCGTAGTGATTCGGCCCAGCCATCTCCACCGTCGCGGGCAGATTGAAGATCACTTGCTCCTTCGGCGCGGGGTTCCAGGCCTCCATCACCGCGTCGCAGACCTCCAGCGCGTAGTCCACCTCGGTGCCGGTGAAGCTCTCGGGCGAGTACTCGAACACGACGCGGGTGCCTTCCAGGACCTTCACCGCTTCCTTGATCCACTTCGTGCCGCGCACGGCCAAATCGCGGATGGCATCCTTCTCCAGTCCGAAGACCACGCGCCGCTGCAGCGTGGACGTGGAGTTGTAGAGATGGACGACGACGTTCTTCGCGCCCTTCAGCGCCTCCATGGTGCGGGCGATGAGATCCTCGCGCGCCTGGGTCAGCACCTGGATCGTCACATCGCCGGGAATGTGGCCGCCGTCGATGAGCAGGCGCACGAAATCGAAATCCGTCTGCGAAGCCGCGGGGAAGCCGACTTCGATCTCCTTGAAACCGACTTGGACGAGTGTCTTGAAGAACTGGATCTTGCGGTCCGATCCCATGGGCTCGATCAGCGCCTGGTTGCCGTCCCGAAGGTCCACGCTGCACCAGCGCGGCGCCGAGGTCAGCACCTGGTCGGGCCAGGTGCGGTCTTTCAGCGGAACAGGAGGGACGGGACGGTAGCGTTCATGCTGCATGGATGGCTCCGTGGAAAGGGCCTTCAGGGATTCTGCCTAGATGCTGAAAACCCCCTCCGGCGGTGGCGGGAGAGGGTTTTCAGCGGTCCGTTTCGTCCGATCAATCCTCTCCTGCGCCGCTAAGAAGCAGCCCCAGAAGAAGGAAGGAAAGGGAGGCAAAACGCATGACCCCAGTCTTGCGGCAGCTGTGATTTCCGTCAAGGCATCCTACTGGATGGCGTAAAGCTTCCCGTCCGAGCAGCCCAGCAGGACCAGGTTTCCGGCCACAACCGGCGAAGACCAGACGCTGCCGGGGAGTTCCAGCGTCCAGATGGGGTTCCCCGTCTTGGGCTCCAGCGCGTAGAGATGCCCCTTGCCGTTGTAGTTGTAGTTGTTGTTCGTGGCAACAAAGAGCACATCGCCCGCGAGGGCGGGGCTGGCGAACGTGTGGTCCTGGACGGTTCGGGTCCATAGGCGTTTCCCCTTGGCGTCCACGGCGCACACCTTGCTGTCGTCCGATTGGCCGACATAGGCGATGCCATCGCGCACCGCCGGGGAGCTGGGGACCCAGCTTCCATCGTGGCTATCCTTCCAGCGCACGGCGCCGGTGGCGGCGTCGATGCCGTAGAAGAAGGCGCTTCGGCTGCCCACGTAGACGAGGCCGTTCTCGATGGCGCAGGATCCCTGCACGGCCTTCCACGGCACGCCCGGCGTCTTGGTGTCCACGTCCCAGATGGTTTTTCCGGTCTGGGCGTCGAGCGCGTAGACATGGCCATCGAAGCTGCCGCAGAACACGCGGCCGCCAGCAACCGCGGGCGTCGCGCGTACGACGTGGCGGGTCTGGACGTGCCACAGCTCATGGCCGTCCTTGGCTGAGAATGCATAGATGCGCCCGTCGCCGCTGCCGACGAAAACGCGCCCTTCTGCCACCGTGGCCGAGGACTGGTAGACATCCCAGGTGTCCACCATCTTCAAAAAGCCCGCGTTGCCGATGGAGGCGGTCCAGATCGTCCGTCCGTCCTGGGCGTCCAGCGCGTTGAGCTTGCCATCCTTGGTCGGAAGATAGACAACGCCGTTGGAGACCGCGGGACTGGCCAGGGTGCAGCTCGAAAGCTTGATCTGGCGGATCATCTGCCCCTTCAGGTCCAGGACATAAAGAAAGGGACCCGCTGCGGCGTAGATTCGGTCGCCCACGACGGCGGGCGTGGAGGGCCACATGTAATCGCCATCCATGTCCTCAAGCTTCTGGTAGCGGTCCCATCCCAGGGTCTCGAAGGACCAGGCGATGGTGCCCTTGATCGGATGGGTCGGGGCCGCGTAGACGCCGGCATGGGAAGGATTGCCCCGGAACATGGGGGAATCGGGAGGGGCCTGGGCAGCGAGGGGACAAGCAAGAGGCCAGGCGAGGGTGATCAACGCAGACGCGAACGACGAACCATGCATGGGGTTCTCCAAATGATGGCTGTGGCGTGAAGGGGATGGCTTGAATCAGATGATCGGATCAGTCTGTGCCGGTTCAGGCTGATCCGGGTGCTGGTTTTTCAACTGATCGAAGCTCATGATACGCCCGGCGAAGGCGCTGGCGGCGACGGTTTCGGGGCTGCCCAGCCACACCTGGCCGGGACCGCTGCGGCCGGGGAAGTTGCGATTGATGGCGCTGATGGTCACCTGGTCGGCGCGATGCGACACCCCTGGTCCCGCGTTGATGCAGGCGCCGCAGCCGGGGCCGAGCAGTTGGACGCCCGCCTGTTCGAAGACGGAGATCCAGCCTTGGGCCTGGGCGAAATGGCGCACATCCTCGCTGCCGAACTGCACGATGAAGTGAATGTGCGCCGGCAGCGTCACGCCATGTTCGGCGGCCCACGCCACGACCTGGAACATGCGTTCGATGTCTTCGCGCTTGCCGCCGGTGCAGCTGCCGCCGTACGCGATGTCGATGGGCACGGAACGATCCAGCTGTGAAATAGACAGTCCCTGTCCAGGATCACCGGGGATCGCGACCATGGGCTCCAGCGTTGAACAGTCGATGTCCAGGGTGTGGGCGAATTTTGCATCCGGATCGCTGGTCATCCAGTCTTCGATGCGGGCTTCGATCCCGCGCCGTTCGCGGATGAAGCGCAGGGTCTCCTGGTCCGGAGGCACGATGCCGGAGAACCCTCCGATCTCGGCGGCCATGTTCGTCAGGGTGGCCCGCTCGTCGGTGCCCATGGCGGCGATGGCCTCTCCGCAATACTCGATCACGTGCCCGATGGCGCCGCCTTCGCGGATGAGGCCCTGGCGCAGCAGGTGCAGCATCACGTCCTTTGCGTAGACGCCTGGGCGCAGACGACCATTCAAGCGGACGCGCAGGGTCGGCGGCACCGTGACGCGCACATCGCCCGTGATCCAGGCGTTGGCGATATCCGTGGTGCCCACGCCAAAGGCCAAGCAGCCCAGTGCTCCGCTGTGGGGTGTGTGTGAATCCGTGCCCACCACCACTTGCCCCGGAAGGGCGTAGCGTTCGGACATGAGGCTGTGGCACAAGCCCTCGCTGCCGCCTTCGGAGGTTTCGCCGTGGAGCCGGATGCCGTGCTTGGCGGTGAATGTCTCCTGCATGGTCTTCAGCCGCTGGGCCACTTCCAGCAGTCCCGATTTCCGGTGTTCGGGATCCATGGAATGGTGCAGAAACGTCAGGTGATCGCGGAAGGCCAGCACACTGCCCACATCCCGGATCGCGATCTCTGTGCCCATCGCCGATTCCAGGAAGCTGGCGGCCATGGGGGTCACGTATTCGTGGGAGAAGCGCCAATGGGCTTTTGCGAAGACTCCATCGCCGGGCTGCACGCAAGGC
This sequence comes from Holophaga sp., assembly GCA_035352715.1. Taxonomy (GTDB): domain Bacteria; phylum Acidobacteriota; class Holophagae; order Holophagales; family Holophagaceae; genus DAOPYE01. The sequence goes on from DAOPYE010000029.1 coordinate 11,061, forward strand.
ACGCCCAGTGTGCCCGAGACGGTATTGATGACGACGGCGCGGGCGAGGATCTTTTCGGCCAGTGTCATGGGGCGCGGGCTGTGCGTGGGTGTCGGGACATCCACTTCGCCCGCGAGGCGCGCCTGGTTGAAGGCGAACAGGCCGCCGCGCCGCACGATCTCGGCGGTAATGGGATCCAGCCCGTCGGTGAATGCCTCGATGGGAATGGCCTCGCCGGATCGGATGCGCTCGATGAGGCCGAAGTCCGTGGACGCGAGCAGGCCCAGGTTCTGGCAGTTCTGCAGGTAGATCCGTTCGAAGCTCTCGGCGATCACCAGGCGGATGCCCGCGCTGAGTTCCGCGTAGGGGCTGGCTTCGCGGCTCGAGCCCTTGCCGCGGCGTTTGCCCGCGACGCTGACGCTGAATCCCCCCTGGCTCACGGCGTGCTCACGCACGGGGAACTCGCTGCCGCACTTCAGGCCTAGGTACGGAAAATCGCCCAGCCGCTTGTCAAAGTAGTAGCAGACCCACGCTGGCGTGATCTCGTCCGTGCTGATCTGGTCCCGCAGGGACAGGGCCGTCTCCAGGGAGACATTGCCGCCCGCGAACTGCTGCCTCATCACGCCTGGGTCTTGGCTAAGGAATAGCACGCGTCCAGGGAAGCTCACCGATGCACGGACCATGGTTCAAGGATTGCACAGTGTTTCCATGGATCCGGCTGCTAAATACCGCAAACGCCTGAATCCACTTTGGATCACGCGGCGCTTTGCAAAAAACGGCTAGACCTCCACCAGCACGGCTTGGCCAAGGCCGCCGCCAATGCCCAGGGTGGCGATGCCAAGGCCGCCGCCGCGATGCCGCAGCTGATGGATCAGCGTGACCAGGATGCGTGCCCCGGTGGCGCCGATGGGATGCCCCAGGCTGATGGCGCCGCCCGCGACATTGAGGCGGTCCATGGGGATGCCCAGCTCACGGGCGCAGAACAGCACCTGCACCGCGAAGGCCTCGTTCAGCTCCCACAGGGCGATATCCGAGGGCTTCAGTCCCGTTTCCTGCAGCAGGGCGCGCACGGCGGGGATGGGGGTTTCGCCCATCTCCAGGGGATCCAGGGCGACCTCGGTCCAGGCCCGGATGCGGGCGAGGGCGGGCAGATCCCCCGCTTGTTCGGGTCGGGCCAGCAGCAGGGCGGCAGCGCCATCCGAGATGGCCGAAGCGTTGCCGGCGGTGATCGTGCCCTGTTTCTCGAACACCGGCTTCAGATTGGCCAGGGCTTCCAGCGTGTTCGCAGGTCGGATGCATTCGTCGCGATCCAACGCCGGGTGGGCGAGGTGTTCGTCGCGGAAATCCGCCGCAGCAGCGCGCCGGTGGCTCTCCAGGGCATAGGCATCCATCGCTTCGCGGGAGATGTCCAGCTTGCCGGCCATGCGCTCGATGATCTGGCCCATGAGCAGCCCGGTCACGGGGCAGCGCAGGCCGTCGTGGTGCATGACATCGGGCACGGAATGGTGCCCGAAGCGATAGCCCCATCGCAGATCCGGAAGCAGGAAGGGATTATTGGACATGCATTCGCTGCCCCCGGCGATCGTCGGGGCGTCTTCGCCCATGGTCAGGGCCTGGGCGGCGAGGATCACGGCCTGGAGCCCCGCGCCGCAGGCCATGTTCACGGTATGCGCATAGACGTGGGTTCCTTGGTCCTGAAGGGCTTTCAACGCGATGGTGCGCGCGGGGTTCATGCCCTGTCCGTGGGATCTGGCCATGCCCCAGATCAGGCGGCGCGGCGGCATGGGCAGCCTGGGCAGCAGCGGGCGCATGAGTGCCGATACCGCGTCGACGCCAAGAGAGGCTGCACCCCGCTGGGCCAGACTTCCGCCGAACCGGCCCTGGGGCAGGCGGCCTGCGGCCAGCACGAGGAGCTCAGGGCTGGGTCGCATGGGACTCCGAAGGGGCCTCGGGGGCGGGGGGGGAAAGGAGCCAATCCTCCGGCGTGACCTCACGCGGCCCCAGCATCGTGTCCGGGGGGAACCAGGTGTCCAGCAGGGCCTTGTGCCGGGCTCCATACTCTCTTGCCCAGATATTGATCCTGGAATACCAGGGAATGGCTTCGGTGCTGGCGGGGACCCCGAAGGCCTCAAGGCCCACGTGCGTGGCCGTATAGACCGCCCGGTCCATATGAAAGTCCGAGGTGACGATCACCAGGCGTCGGATGCCGAAGACCGAACGGGCGCGCTTCAGGCTGTCGTAGGTGCGCCGTCCGGCATAGTCGCTGACGATGAGGGCGGGTGGAACGCCCTCTTTGATCAGCCAGCGGCGCATGGCGTTGGGTTCGTTGTAATAGGCGCTGCGGTTGTCGCCGGAGACGAGAAACCATCGGACCTTGCCGGCCTGGTAGAGCGCCAGGGCGGTTTCCAGCCGATCCTGGAGCATTGGGCTGGGGGTCCGGTCGGGCAACACCCCGGCGCCCAGGACCAGCACCGGCCCCGATGTCAGCGGCAGATCCGCCGCCTGCAGGATCCGTCCCCGGTTGAACAGGGGGAACCTAACGGACGCCCAGAGCAGATCCCCAATGAGAAGTAGACCCAGGACGATGCCCAGGCATTGCCATGGATGGCTTCTTGGAACTTGTATCAAGGCAGATAACCGCATCGTGGGTTAGCATAGACCCTTGCCCTCATGGGTCCCAAGGCGAGTAGACGTAGATGAACCTATTTCCCGCATCAAGCTCAATTTGCGCCAAGACCCGCGTCGGAACACTGCGCGGATCCCTCGGAGGCGTTGCCTTGGCCCTTGTGGCCGCATCCAGCGTGGGTTGCTACCACGCCGGCGGCCTGCAACGGCAGGACACGGTGGCCGAGGAGATCCCGGCCGTCAGCGGCGACCGGGTAGGCGGCTTCAAGGCCGACGCCGTGGCGGGGGACTATTACCTTGGCAACGACTACATCCATCTCACGGTGGATGGAACGCCCTTCGGCACCAAGTCTGGAGCCGCCGGTGCCGCTGGCGGCGGCAGCATTCTCGATCTGGGCAGCGTATCCATGGATCAGAACTATCTGCGAACCTCGCCGCCGTCCGATCGCTTGGAGCGCATGACCCTGGTGGTGAACCAGGACCCGGATATCCAGTTTGCGGTGGATACCTTCCTTCCCACCACGAAGGCTTCGACCGCCAATCTCATCATGAAGGGCGGCCTCTACGATCCCAAGCACAAGATCGCCAGTGCGACGCACGACGCTTCGGGGCGGGTGTCTGGCGTCGATGTCACTCACGCGATCGCCCTCGGCAATACGTTGTCCTACTTCGCCGTTGTCTCGCAGCTAACGAATAACAGTGCCGTGCCCCTGGAGATCTACAACCTGGGCGACCATGTCCACCAGACGGGTGGCGGCTATCGGTTCAATATCCCGGCCAACAAGGATGCAGTCGGCAACCTTGTGAACAATTGGGGTGTCGATATTCCCGATTCGGGACCTGGGACCGTGTTTGGCGCTCCGGCGGCTACCGTCCAGGCTCGGATGGCGGCGCTCATGAGCTGCGAGCCTGGCGGCAACATGGACTATCACACAAGCATCGGCCTGGTTCCGTTGATGAGCGATGATGCCCCTTTCTATGTGACCAGCAGCCCTCAGTCCGTGTTCACCAATCCTCGCCCGGTGGCCTCCGAGAACCTCGTGCTGGGCAGCAAGCCCAACATGGATAGCTCGAATGCGCTGGTGAAGCTGCAGCCGGGCGAGAGCCTGATCTTCAACCGGCGGATCTACTTCTCCAGCGGCAAGTCCACGACGTTTGGAAGGGGCTATTTCGGCCAGAGCACCGGGCGTCCCAACCAAGCTACCGGCGTCTTCAATGCGATGGCCGTGGACCGCCATCTGGCTTACGGGGAATACTTCGGGACCGCTTATTTCCAGCCGGAAGGATCTGCCGAAGCGGATGGCCCTCTGCAGACAGAGATCCGCATCGAGCGCTACACCAATGCGGATGTCATCGCAAAGCTGAAGGATCCGACGGATAAAGCCACCTACGATGCAGGCCTGGCGGCCTTCAAGGCGGACAACACGAACTGGATTCTGGAGCGGACGGAGTGGCTGGAGCCTACGCAGGACTTCGATTCAAGCTCCGCAAACATTGCGAGGCGAGATTTCCTTGGTGTTGTTCTGCCTTCCGAGAACTACTACCGCATCAGTTTCCGCAACCGCGATCACCTGACGTCCGTCGCGCCGCCGTGGATCTATTGCAACAATGTCAGCACGACGCATCCAGATATCGCGACGCCTTTGAAGATCGAGGATAGTTCTGTTTTCGCGATCTCCAGCAAGAGTCACCTGTGCCCGGAATACAACGAGATCTTGAACGGCGATACGATCGTGAAGAGCCTGTTCCAGAGCTTCACTGTGTCTGCCCGCACGGCCAATCCGCCCAATCAGGTGGTCGCGTGGCAGCCGCTTCGCTTGAACGTGCTGGGCCAGAACGGCACCCCTGATCCGAACATGCCGCGCGTCAGCACCATGGATGGCTACTTCAACCCCGCCTACAAGGCGAAGACCCTGACCAATCTCCACCCCGGCTACTACACGTTCACCGGCGGCAACCAGTCTTTTGCTACGAACTTCCAAACCAATCTTTGGCTTGCGCCCGGCAGCTACTCGCTGCTGGCCAGCAATGGGCCGCTGACATCGGTCACGACGGACAAGGTCTCGTTCCAGCAGGGCGAGGGGGTTGGCAGCAAGTCCTTCGTGCTCTACCACGATCCTCTGCCCCCAGGCTGGACGAGCTTCGATATGCCTGGCCCCTCCCAGATCACCACTGGGGGATATCTGCCTGCGGAGAAGCTGTCCTCTGCAGTGGTGGAGGGCGTTCAGGTTGTCGCCAATACGGAGATCGACCGCCTGACGGACGCCGACTACCTTTACTACGAGTTCCGCATCGAGTTCGATTACAACGGCACCACGGAATATGAGCGTATCCAGGTCCAGAAGAATCCTTTCGTCGTGGGCGCGCGCAGCTCGTCCCTGGCGGGGTTGGGCACCGTGACGGCCCTCTTCACGCCTACTCCATCGAATGATCGCAACGGGGGGGCTCGCAGTTCCACGGGGTGGAACCTGGCGGATTTCATCGGCTTGGCGCAAGGGCAGTTCACGGTTGTCCATCGCCCCCGAGGGGCAGAAGGCCTGTTCACGCTGCAGGGGTTCGATCCCGCCCAGCCCGTGTCCTCCCAGGCTTGGTGGAACGCGAAGGGGGCGTATGTATCGGATCGCACCCAGGGCGCTTTCGACGCCATCGAACTGCTGCGCGGCGAGGGCTGGGACAGCGCGAATCCGGATGCCTGGTTCGGGGAGTTCAAAACGCTTCGGAACGATTGGTTCGCGCTGCTCAAACAGCAGACGCCCACGAACTTCACCAAGGCGCTGGGCCTGTCTTCCGCGAAGTTCAGCGTGGACACGCCCGTCGGATTCGCCCGCACCTATCTGAAAGCGCAGGGGTACAACAACGAGTTCTCGGGGGCCACCGATTACACGGATGGCTTCACGCAGTCGGACCTCTCGCCCGTGCTCACCGCGCTCAAGAAGGGCGCCGCAGTTGCTTCCACAGGTCCCCTGGTCGACGTGAAGCTCAGCACCAGTAGCGCTTCCGCAGGGTCGGGAGAGCTCCTGGCGGCCAACGGTGCCGCCGTGACCTTGACGGTCAATCTCTGGGCGGCCACGGACTGGGTGCCGGTGGACGAACTGCGCGTGGTGATCAATGGTGTCACGACGGTGCTGGACGTGAACCAGCTCCAGAGCCTGCCGACCACCGATCCCGATTACGATTGGCGCCTGCGGCGTGGCACCTTCACGCTGACCTTGCCCTCCAAGGATGCGTGGGTCGTGGTGGAAGCTGGTGTGCCCTTGGATACCACGGGCACCTACATGGCTGGCTCGACCTGGAACGGCGTCATGCACGGGCTCTACCCGGTCGCCGTCGCCAATCCCATCTTCGTGGATGTGGACGGCGGCGGGTACACCGCGCCCGGACTCTGATGGCGGAACTGCTTCCGGAGCGTCTCCCGGAGGATGTGGATGCCGAACGCGCCCTCCTGGCCACGATCTGTGCGCCAGGGGCGGAGCTTGCGGCGGGGGAAATCGTCTTCCGGCTTTCGGAGGACGATTTCGTCCATCCTGCCCACAAGGCCGTTTTCAAGGCGCTGCGGGAATGCCTTGAAACCAAGATCGAGATCCATCCCCTCACGCTCAAGGACGTTCTGGATCAGAACGGCGACCTGGGTCGCGTGGGCGGCTATGCCGGACTGGTGGAGCTGCTGGGCGCCGAGGAGGTCCGCCGTCCCGGCGTGCTGGCCGATCTCATCTCCCGCAAGCACAAGTTGCGGCAGCTCATCCGCCTGGGGGCCCAGCTCGCCCGGCAGGCTTCAGAGGAAGAGGCGCCGCCCGAGACCCTGGTGGAGCAGGCTGCCACGGATCTCTTCCGGCTGGCCCAGGGCCAGGAGCGGCGTGGCCTGGAGCATGTGGGCGACGTGGCGCGGGACGCCATGGAATCCATCCTGGATCGGCTTGAAGGCAAAGGCTCCACGGGACTCCGCGTGGGCTTCAGCCGCCTGGATCACCTGACCCAGGGCTTCCAGCCGGGCAACCTGATCATCCTTGCGGCGCGTCCCGGCATCGGCAAGACCGCGCTCGCGCTCAACTGGGTGCTGCGCGGGGCCATGCAGCACAAGGCGCACGGGGCCTTCTTCTCGCTGGAAATGAGCAAGGAGGAAGTCTTCTCGCGCCTGCTCTCCGCCCACGCCCGCGTGAACATGAAGCAGGTGCAGGCCGGGGCGTTCGACGACGCCATCCACGCGCGCCTGTTGCAAAGCCGTGACGCCCTGCTGGAGTTGCCGATCTTCATCAACGATCAGGCCGCCATCACCGTGCGCGAGATCATGGCCATGGTGGACCGGCACTTGTCGCGGGCCAATTCCAAGCTGGACATCCTGATCGTCGACTACCTGCAGCTCATCAGCAGCCCACCGGACAGCCGCAGCGCCAAGCAGAACGAGGCCACGCGCGTGGGCGAGATCAGCCGCGCCTTCAAGCTGCTGGCCAAAGAACGCGGCATTCCCGTGGTCGTGCTCTCCCAGCTCAACCGCGAGGTCGAACACCGGCAGGGCGGGCGGCCCCAGCTTTCTGATCTGCGCGATTCCGGCGCCATCGAGCAGGATGCGGACATGGTGATGTTCATCCACCGCAAGATGAAGCCGGTGATGGAAGGCGAAGAAGAAGACAAGACCGCCGAGCTGCTCATCGCCAAGCACCGTAGCGGCCCCACGGGCATGGTGCCCCTCTACTTCGAAGGCGAGTACGCCACGTACCGCGAAATGGAACGGACCACCGATGAGCTTTGAACCCATCACCCACGTTCTGTTTGATATGGATGGGGTGCTGCTGGATACGGAGCCGCTCTACACCAAGGCCATCCACGCCGTTACATCGCGCTACGGCCATGCCTTCGGATGGGGTCTGAAAGAGCAGATCATGGGCCGTGGCCGCGTGGCCGCCGCGTGCTTCCTGGTGGAGACGCTGAAGTTGCCCCTGAGCCCCGAGGCCTTTCTGGAAGCCCGCGACGCCGTGCTGCTCGATATGCTGGCCAAGGCCGCCGAGATCCCCGGAGCGGAAGCCTTCACACGCTCGCTGCACGCGAGGGGTTTGACACTCGCTGTCGCAACCAGTTCCGAGCGCCGCATCTTTTCGCTGAAGACGGGCCTGCACCAGAACTGGTTCACCACCACCTTCTCGGCGGTCGTATGCGGCGACGATCCGCGCATCGCCCACGCCAAGCCTGCCCCGGATATCTTCCTGCTCGCGGCGCGCATGCTGAAGGCTGATCCTGCGCATTGCCTGGTGGTGGAAGACAGCCCGGCGGGCATCGCCGCCGCCAAGGCTGCCGGAATGCGCGTCGTGGCCATGCCGGATCCCAACCTCGACCGGGCCCACTTGGCGCAGGCGGACTGGGTGATCGAGGGATACCACGCTTTCCCCATGGGGCTGTGGGAGCGCTGATCGCGCTTTCTCTGGAATGATGAAGATGCGGCCTCGCGCCGCATCCATCCACGAGCCCATGTCGCCTGCGCTTCCATCCCTTCCACTCTCCTCGCGCCTGACGGTGCTGCGCGGCGTGGGGCCTGCTTATTCGACATTGTTCGAAGAAAACGGCATCGCAACCATCCGGGACCTTCTGTGGGCGTTGCCCTACCGGTACGTGGATCGAGGTTCGTTGATGAAGATCGGCGAACTGGACCGCCGGCCCGTGTCCTACGACGCCTGCGCCCGAGAGATCGTCACCCTGTTGGGCGTTGTCCGCGATCTGCGCCAAAGCACCACCCGGGTGCAGCACATGGCGCTGACGGAAGTCCTGCTCGACGATGGCACTGGGCATATCCGCCTGGTCTGGTTCAACCAGGGATACCTGGCGAAGGCGATCAAGCCCGGGGATCGCATCCTGGCCTTTGGTTCTTTGAGCGCCGGGCGTCACGGCCTGGAGATGCGCGGTCCCGCATTCGAGATCATGGGGCGGGCCTCCGACGACGCCGAGAATCTGTGGGTCAGGCGCTACCTGCCGCTCTATCGCAAGATGGGGCCGATCACAGGGCGTGTTCGTCAGCGTCTGGTGCAGGAAGCCCTCGCGCGCGCGGTCCAGCCCGAAGAGCTCCTGCCGCCGGAGCTTGCCGCAGGGCTTCCGGATACGCTCTCTGCGCTGCGCCTGCTGCACCAGCCACCGGACACCAGCGATGCGACGGAGCTGGAGGCCAAGGCCACGCCCGCCCATGGGCGCCTGGCTGCGGAAGAACTCTTTGCCTTCGCCCTGGGCGTGGCGCTGCGTCGGGCCGGACGCTTGAATCGCGCCGGTACCGTGGTGCCCACGAGTCCCGAATTGCGCGAGAAACTGCGCGGAATGCTGCCCTTCCATCTGACGGGCGCGCAGCGGAACGCGTTCAAGGAGATCGTGGAGGATCTCACCTCGGGCCGCGTCATGAACCGTCTGCTGCAGGGCGACGTGGGCAGCGGCAAGACCCTGGTGGCGTTCCTCTCCATGGCCATGGTTGCCGAGACAGGCGGGCAGGCCGCGCTGCTGGCTCCCACGGAAGTCCTGGCGCGGCAGCACGCCGCCACCTTCGAGCGGCTGCTGCAAGGTGAATCCACGCGCATGCAGCTGCTGCTTGGCCCCATGAAGGCCGCTGAAAAGCGGCAGGCCATGGCGCGCATCGCCTCCGGCGAAGCAACCTACGTCGTCGGCACGCACGCGATCTTCCAGGAGGCGGTGAGCTTCGCGAACCTGCAACTCATCGTGGTGGATGAACAGCATCGCTTCGGCGTGAAGCAGCGCGAGGCCCTGAAGGCCAAGGGTCTGGACCCCCACTGGCTGGTCATGAGCGCCACGCCCATTCCGCGCTCGCTGGCGCTGGCGGTGTTTGGCGACCTGGAGCAATCGGTGCTGGATGAGCTGCCGCCGGGCCGCCAGCCCATCGCCACGCGCCTGCTGGATCCTGATGACGCCGAACGGGCGTGGCATCTGGTGGAGCGGGAGCTGGAAGCCGGGCGGCAGGCCTTTGTCGTGAGTCCCGCCATCGATCCTTCCGACGAGACGAAGGTGATCCTGCGCGATATCCAGGCCATGGAGGCCTTGCTGCGCGGGCGCTTTCCTGATGTGTCCATCGTCGTGGTGCATGGCCGCTTGAAGGCCGATGAGATGCAGGCGCGCATGGCGACCTTTGTCTCTGGCGAGGCGCGCATCCTGCTCGCCACCACGGTCATTGAGGTGGGCGTGGATGTGCCCAACGCCACGGTGATGATCGTCGATCACGCGGAGCGCTTCGGGCTTTCCCAGCTCCACCAGCTGCGGGGTCGCGTGGGCCGGGGCGGTGCGAAAAGCCATTTCGTGATGCTATCCGTCAGCGAGACCGAGCGCCTGCAAGTGTTGGTGGGCACCTCGGACGGTTTCCGCATCGCCCAGAAGGACCTGGAACTGCGCGGCCCTGGCGAATTTTTCGGCACCCGCCAGTCGGGCCTTCCGCAGTTCCAGGTAGCCGATCTGGTGCGTGATCGACAGCTACTGTCTAAATGTCGCGAGGCCGCGGAGCGCGTCGCCCGGCGCGGCCTGAGCGACATCCAGCTTGCATGGCTGAAGCAGGAGCAGGCGCGGCTCAGGCTGGCGGAGATTAGCTGACGCTTCGATCAGAAGCCGAACCAGAGGTGGACGCGTGGTTCATGGATCCTTGGCGGGGGCGGCAGGATGACGACGGGTGCTGCTTCGCGCCAGTGATGATGGGGGCGGTCGCCATTGTATCGGCGCGGGTCTCTGCGGAAATCCACACGGCGCTCCTGCGCCCACGGCGGCGTCATCGGCCGTTCGCAACCGCGGAAGGGCCGGTGTTCCTCCATGAAGGGGCCGTGGTTCCTGTGTGGGGCTCTCCGGTCCCAGGCGCCGTCCGGATGAGCCAAGGTGGGCAGGGCGCAGGCGAATAACAGGGTGAGCATTAAGGCGTAGCGCATGGGGGCCTCCGGGAATACTGTTCCGGAGGTCATGAAACGTGCCATGTGCATAAGTGTAGTATTCCAGATACTTAAGCCAATGCGGGCTCGCCGATGTCCTCTCGCGGCGACGGATGTTGCATCTACTGTCGTGTTTTGCCGCAGTGGCAGGGTCAACCCTTGACCATCACCCAAATCCCCACGGCCACGAAAGCGGCGCCGGCGAGGTATTTCACCATGTGTTCCGGGATGACCTTGAACAGCGCGGTGCCCACGGTCACGCCCAGGGCGGTGGCGCAGATGAGCGCCAGACTGGCTGCGCAGAACACCGTGAACAGGGCGCCGCTCTTGGCTGTGGCGGTCATGGCGGCCAGCTGCGTCTTGTCTCCCAACTCGGCCAGGAAGACGGTGGCGAAGGTCGTCCAGAAGAGGCTTTGATTCATGATCGGCTCCAACCTTGGATTCTACGATGCCCATGAACCGAATTTTCCTGCACACTGGAGGCATGGCACCGGATCGCTACGATCTTCCAACGGATTACGTCGACACCCCAGAAAAGCTGGGGGCCGCGCTTCCTCACTGGTTCCAGGCGAACCTTCTGGCGGTGGATATCGAGTGCAGTCTGACGGGCGTTCACCACTGCGTGCTGGCTGTACTGCAGGTGGCCACCCATGATCGGGCGTGGCTGGTGGATCCGCTCGCGATTCCCGAACTGATGCGGCCGCTGCTGCTGGCCATGAGCGAGGTGCCCTGGATCGTCCACGACTTCTCAGGCGATGGCATTGTCTTCAAGCGCGTCTATGACGTGATGCCAACTTCCGTGCTGGACACCATGATGCTGGCGCGTGCGCTGGGCTACCCGCAGCCGGGCCTCAAGACGATGGCCAAGCTGAAACTGGGGTTGGACATCCCGAAAGAGGAACAGGATTCCAACTGGATGCTGCGCCCGCTGCGGGACACCCAGTTCAGCTACGCCGCTCGGGATGCAGCGCTACTGTTGCCTTTGCTGCGGTCCCTGAACGAGGAAGTCCAGGCGCGCCTGCACGAGCCCGACGTCGCCCAGCGCATCGGGAGCCTGCCTTCGGAGATGCGCCACTTGATGCGCCGCGTGCGGCAGTACCGGCCGCCCGAGCATCCGCCCCTCGTGGACAAGGTACGCTGCATGGGGCTGGGGCCTCTCGCCGAGGAGCGCGCCCTGAAGCTCTCCGAGTTGCGCCTGCGATGGGGCAATGAGGGGGATGTGGCTGCGGTGATGGAGATGGGCAATCGCTGGATCCTGGCGCGCATCCAGTACCCTCCAAGGACGAAAGAGGCGCTGGAGCGCTCCATCCCCAACCCCCGGTTCCGGCGCAAGCACCTGGATGAACTTTGGGATCTCTTCATCTGCAAAAACTAAGTTCCCGCCACACGGGGACGATGGTTCTGACATACCTTCTCGCAACGGGAGCTCCGCCATGTCTTCGGATGAAATCCTTTTAACTTTTCCTGCGGGACTCGTCGGTTTCCCGGAGTTGAAGGTCTTCCGGCTGTTCGAGCCCACCGGGGGGTACCCGCTGAAGTTCCTGCAATCCACGGATCAGCCGGAGATCTCTTTTGTGTGCATGGATGCGGCTTCCATCAATCTGGATTACGAAGTGCCGCTCAGCGACGAGGATGCGAAGGTGCTGTCCCTCGAAAAGCCCGAGGACGCCTTGGTGATGGCCCTGGTCGTGGTGCCCGAGGACCCCAGGCAAATGACCGCCAACCTGGCGGGCCCGCTGGTGGTGAACACCCGGACCAAGATTGGTCGCCAGGTAGCCCTGGATAGCGCGGCCTTTCCCTTGAAGCACCCGGTCTTCGCCCCCAAGGACAACCTAGTGCTGAACTTCCCTGGTGGCTTGGTGGGATTTCCAGAACTGCACGCCTTTCGCCTGTTCGAGCCTTCCGGCGGCTACCCGCTCAAGTTTCTCCAGTCCGTGGAACACGAGGACATCTCGTTCACGGCCATCGACGTGGCGGCCATCAAGCCGGATTACACATTCCCACTCAGTTCGGAGGAGGCGGGTTCCCTCGCCATCGAGAAGCTTGAAGACGCGCTGGTGCTGGCGCTGGTGGTCATCCCGGAAGATCCGCGCCAGATGACGGCCAACCTCGCGGGTCCCCTGGTCATCAACGGACAGACGCGAACCGGTCGGCAGGTGATCCTCAACACGGAACACTATCCCCTCAAGTATTCTGTGATCAGCGATCCCACCAATCACTAGTATCGGCGGCTAAAAGGGGAACGGATGCTCGTCATCACCCGGAAGATGGATCAGTCCATCATCATCAACGGCAATATCGAGGTGATCGTCACGGGCATCACGAAGGACGGAGTTCGCCTGGGGATCAATGCGCCGAAGGATGTCCAGGTCCACCGCCGGGAGGTCTTCGAGGCCATCGCGGAAGCCAATCGGGCCGCCAGCGCCCAGGCCGAGCCCGCCATCCAGGGGGCGGCTGCCTTGCTGCGCCAAAAGCTGCCTCAAGTCCGGGTCGTGAAAGGACGATAAGAGAAGGCCGAGGTCTACCATGGACGTTTCGACCATCGCTTCCAATGCCGCCAATTCCAGCAGTGAGCTCTCTGCGTCCCAGTACGGGACCAGCGTGATGCGCAAGGTGTTGGATATCCAGGCTGTCCAGGGGGCCCAACTGGCGCAGATGGTGGCCCAGGCCAACGGCCTTGGCCAGAATCTCAACGTAACGGCCTAGCTAGCGCGCCGAGTGCCTGTTCCTTTCTCGTGGAGGAGGTTCGCATGAAAGTGTCCAACGCGGCTCAGACCCAGCCCAACACGGCCACGACGAGTGCTCAGCAGACCCGTCTCCAGGAGCAGAAGCGGGTGCAGCAGGATCAGCAGAAGGCCCAGCAGGCCGCGGGAGCTGCCCAGCCGGAAGCCCCCAAGGTCAAGCCTCAGCAGCTTGGGAACAACATCGACGTCAAGGCCTAAGCTTGGCTTCGTGAGGGTCTGATCATCGGAACGCGCTAGGCGGCGCATCCTTCCATGCGCCGCCTAGCAGCAGCGTGGTTACGGGGACATGGGACACTTTGACGCCGCGGTGGCTCATGCAGGTGTGCTCAGCCACCAGCTTTACGGCCCAGGCCTGGGGCTTCAGGTGTTGCTGCAGGGCGTCGAAGATCTGGTGCGTCATGCGCTCCTGGACCTGAAGGCGATTGGCAAAGGCGTTCAGGATGCGCACAAGCTTGGATAGGCCGACCGTTCCGTGCTCTCCCGGCAGGTAGCCGATGCTGGCGTGGCCCGAAAAGGGCGCTAGGTGGTGTTCGCAGGTGCTGACGAAAGGGATGTTTTCCAGGATGACGGGGCAGGGCGCCAGATCGCCCGGCAGGGGCTGGAGCTCCATGCCGATATCGACGTGGTATCCCGCCAAGCGTTCGCGCCAGTAATCCGCAACGCGGGTGGGCGTTTCCAGCAATTCCGGGGCGTGGGGATCCGCGCCCATGGCGGCCAGCAGTTCCCGGACGGCCCGGGCGGCGCGTTCTTCGTCGAAGATCATGGAAACTCCTGGATTCAAGCCATCAGATCCAGCGAATCCGAAGCGCTGGGCTCCGAAGACAGGATCTGCTGAATCACAGCGTAGCTTCCATTGACCGTGGCGGCGAAATTCATGGCGGGGGCAAAGGCGGATTGGCCCATGGCCTGACCGTTGGCGAATGCGCTGGCCGCGCTGATCGCAGAGGTCGCCTGCACCTGGTTCTGCTCCATCATGGCGGCCAACGCGTCCTGGCTGGGCGAAGCCGGGATGATTGAGGCCAGTGGAGCCATGAACGCCTGTTCTTGAAGGGCGGCGGTGGATTCCGGGGTCTTGCGCTTTTCTGTTTCCTGGCGAACCCGTTCATACATGCCGGTGGCGTCTTGAGCGCGGGTGGCCTCGGCGGCTGGGTCCTGGGCAGTCTGATCCTGGACGGCCTGGGCTTGTGCGGCCTGCTCCTGCGCGAGAAGACGCGCGGTCATGGTGCGGGTGGACGCTGGGGATGAAGTTGCGCTGATGCTCATGGCTCGAAATTGGAAAATGGAGATCGAGTATAGCCGATCTGACGCCTCCCGGCGGTTGTTGTCTCAGGAATTCAATTCATGGCTCGTCTTCAGCTCCGATGGCACTGGAGCCTTCAGTTCCAGGAGTTCGCCCGAGGCAGGATGGGGAAATCGCAGGCGCATGGCGTGAAGGAAATAGCCACCGTCTCCCGGCACGGCGAGGCCATTGGGATGGGGGCCACCGCCTGCGACGTAAAGGGGATCGCCCACCAACGGATGGCCGATGGAGGCCATGTGGATGCGGATCTGGTGGGGCCTTCCGGTCTGGATCTCCACTTCAAAAAGCGTATGGGTGTCGTGGCGTTCGATGACTCTGGCGATGCTGAGCGAAGGTTTCCCATTCGGTGTGGCGGCATGCAACTGCCCCAGGCGCGGGTGGGGCACCAACCCAATGGGGGTGGTGATTCGATGGATGTCTTGCCTGGAGATGCCCCTGGCCAGGGCCCGGTAGATCTTTTGGACTCCGTTAGTACGCCAAGCGATTTGAAGCTCGGCAGCGGCCGCATGGGTGCGGGCGAAAAGCACGATGCCCGATGTCTCGCGGCCCAGCCGATGCATGGGAACGGCTTCTGGGAAAATCTGTTGGACTCGCATGAGAAGTGTTTGCTGTAGGAACCCCCCGCTGGGCAGGGTGGGCAGGCCCCTTGGCTTGATCGCCGCGATCATCCAGGCGTCCTCGAACAGGATCTCGCAACCCTCTGGGGCCTCAGGTTCCTCCCAGGGTGGGCGGTTCCATTGCAGCCACTGGCCCGGGTGCAGCGGGAGGTCTGCGCCGCAGTTCCTTCCGTCCAATTCGATTTCGCCCTGCGCCATGCGCTCGCGCCATTGGGTGGCATCCGAGTGCGGGTGGCGCTTCGCCAGATGGCTCAGGACGGATTCTCCCTTCGCCTGGATCTGTTCGCGGTATGCATATCCCGAATTGATGAATGGCATCGGATCTTTCCGGAGGGCGCACCCTCGCTTTACAAGATTGTTGCAGGCCAGTGTTCAGAAAGGCTCCAGCGATGTCAGGATAGGGATGTCGGATTTTTGACTTGATCAAAATTCGTCTCCATCTAGGCTGTTTACAAACCCTTCAGTGACCCTTTTCTGGTCGTTCATGAGCCCACTTCCTCGCCTGCATTGGTCAACCCTTGGCGATGCCTCCCAGGGGATGGAACACGCCTGGGCCGGCGTCTGGGCCGTGACCCTGGATCGCAGCGCCGCACCCGCGCTTCCCCCGGAAGAAACGGATCTTTGGGTGATCAGCGCTGCGGCGGCGGAACCTCCGCCGGTGCTGGCCCGGGGGGTGGCCGAGGTGGGGGCGCTGCCGATCCTGCTGGTGCGCGATCCCAAGGCTGCGCCGCTTTCTCCGCAAGCGCTCGCCGCGTGGGGAGCGCTGGGAAGCGTGCGCTGGGGATTGATCTCCAGTGATCCTCCCTCCTCCGGATTGCGGCCGCTGGCCGTGCGCGAAGCCCCGCTGACCGCCTCGCAGGCCCTTTCGCTCGGGCTGGTGGGCATCGGTCCCGCCATGCAGGCGGTGCTGGCCAAGGCGCGCGCCGCTGCTGCCACGCGGGCGACGGTGCTGATTTCCGGCGAAAGCGGCACGGGCAAAGAGGTCGTCGCCCGCGCCGTCCATCGCATGAGTGCCGACGCGGATCAACCCTTCGTGCCCGTCCACTGCGGTGCCATCCCCGAGAACCTGATCGAGAGCGAGCTGTTCGGCCACGTCAAAGGCGC